>CAIVDO010000035.1 GCA_903904665.1 uncultured Actinomycetes bacterium
TATTAATTGATGTCATCTGGGCCTGACGTGCAATCTGTGATGGATCATTAGTGCGCTCGGTGCGCAGCATCCGTACCTTTTTGTTGAGGTCCAACCACTCATAAAGCTCTTGACTACCAAAGATAAATGAAGCGGTAATCAAAACCTCTTCATCAAGACAACCGGCTTTTGAAAGCTCTAATACTCCATCAGAAAACATCTCGGTCCAGATTCGCAGGCCTTTGCGATCTTTAAGTGCCATCAAAACAGCATCGGGCACGCCACCGATCCCTAACTGCAAAGTTGAGTTATCAGAGATCAAACTGGCGATGCGGTTGCCGATCTCCGCCTGAATATCGGTAACCGGGGTCTGCGGTTTTTCCTGCAATGGCTCATCAACTTCAACTAGATAATCGATCTCGGTCTCATAAATCTGCGCATCCCCATAGGTGTATGGCATCTGCTTATTGGCTTGAGCGATAACCATTCCCCCATGAGCGCGTGCTGTTTCAATTGCGCGCGGCAGGATATTGACCTCAGTGCCAAGACTTACAGTGTCAAAACGTTGTTGAGATGTGTGTAGTAAAACTACATCAGGGCGATAGAAATTACGGATTAATACTGGCAATAAAGAAAGTCGCGATGGGATGTATTCAAGCCGGGGATGATTGCGCATAGCAGGACCAACAAAAGCGGTCTCATAAGTGATGCCCTCACGATCTGGAATTCCTGTGCCATGTGCATTGAGCATGTGTAGTTTGAACTCTGGAATAACATCGTCAGCAACTTTTAGCAAAGTACGGGGTGATGAAAAGTTACCTGATGCGATGATACGAGGGTTGCTTGGAAGTCCGGCGAGAATACTTTTAAGTTGTTCAGTATTAATGACTCGCATGTGAGCAGTCTATTGCATTAGCGAGGTGAAGTGAGCAGCAAAGTTGCTGCAAGGAACAAAATACCGAGTGCGGAAAATGCAGTGAGACCTCTACGTACTTTGGGACGGGCCAAAATAGTGGTAGCCCTCCCAATGATTGAAATCAGAAATGAATACCACGTTGCAGATGTGATGGCTTGCACACATGCAAGTAAAAAGATTCCCCATCCAAGGTTGAAATCTTTAGGCACAAACTGTGGAATAAATGCCACAGCAAATACGGCAGCTTTCACATTCGTTAGGTTTGTAAGTAGCCCTAATCTAAATGCGGGACCTAGACCAGTTTTTGCTGATCCTTCATAATCAAATTTTCCAAATTCATGACGCATTGACCATAGAGTTTGAATTGCCAGAAAAGTTAAAAATGCAACACCGGCATATTTAAGCGCTGTATAGGCTGCATGTGAATGTGCAAAGATCTGAGATAAACCAACTGCAGAGGCTGCTCCCCAGAAAATTAGTGCGGTACTAGTACCAAGCAGAGTTGTGTACGCGGTCTTGGTTCCACCAATAATTGCTTGACGCAAAATCATTGCAACGGTTTGACCGGGGACAATTGCTAATAGAAGAGCTGTCAGCACAAAGGCTGGAATTACGTGCGCAAAATTAACCATACGTAGCCCCGACGGGATTCGAACCCGCGTAGCTGGCTTGAGAAGCCAGAGTCCTAGGCCGCTAGACGACGGGGCCCTAGTTCTTCCATTTAAAAATTAATACCGAACATCTTTCGCTGGGGTACCAGGACTCGAACCTAGACTTACTGAACCAGAATCAGCAGGGCTGCCAATTACCCCATACCCCAAAAAACAGCAGGGGCAAAGAATACCAAAGGATTTAGAGCTCTAACCCCGCGCGAATTCGGGCCAATGAAGCCTCTTTACCAAGTAATTCCATCGATTCAAATAACGGTGGAGAAATCGTGCTGCCAGTAGTTGCGATTCTAACTGCACCAAATGCAATACGTGGCTTTAATCCCATATCTTCAATTAGTGATGATCGCAATGCAGCTTCGATGCTCTCGTGGTTCCATGTTGATAGTGGTTCCAACTCTTTAATCGAACGCTTTAATACTGCCTTTGATGCATCATCGGTAATTTTTGCAACACTATCTGCCTCTACAGCAAACTCTTTAACAAATAAGAACTTGAGCATTGCAGGCACTTCGCTCAACATAATGATGCGCTCTTGGATAAGCGGCAAAGCCTGCTTAACAAGTGCGATTTCTTCTGGTGTTCCAGTGATAACTCCAGCCTTAGTCAAAAATGGCAGTGACCAATCTAAGAACTCATCAATAGTTAGTGCACGAATCTTGTCTCCGTTTATCGCTTCCAATTTCTTCATATCAAAGCGGGCAGGTGAAGAGTGAACCTTCTCGACGGTAAAGAGTTGGGTGAGCTCCTTCATCGTCACATTTTCACGATCATCACCTGGTGACCAACCCAGCAGAGCTAGATAGTTACAGATTGCTTCAGGCAAAAATCCTTTATCGCGATACCAAGCGATAGAAACTTCGCCATTGCGCTTTGAAAGTTTGGCATTGTCCTGGCCCATAACAAAGGGCAAGTGAGCAAATACTGGGTAATCCTCGATGGCTAAGCCCATCGCTTGATAGACACGGATCTGGCGAGGAGTTGATGAAAGAAGATCTTCACCGCGCAATACGTGGGTTACCTTCATCAAGACATCATCTACTGCAACGGCCAATGTATAAAGCGGTGATCCGTCGCCGCGAACCAAGACAAAGTCTGGAACGAATTTATGATCAAAAGAAACATCGCCGCGAATTAAATCGTTAAATGTTGTGCCCCCATCAGGCATGCGCATACGTACTACAGGCAAGCGCCCTTCGGCCTTATATGCTGCGATTTGATCAGAAGTCAGATCACGGCAATGGCCGTTGTAACCAGGTGCGACATTTGCTGCACGTTGTGCTTCACGTACCGCTTCTAACTCATCAGCTGAGCAGTAGCAGTGATAGGCATCTTTTTGTTGGAGAAACTTTTCTGCCCACTCGGCATAAATGCCTAAGCGTTGTGATTGGAGATAGGGACCGTTATCGCCACCAACTTCTGGGCCCTCATCCCAATTAAGTCCTAGCCACTTCAACGTATCGATAGCAGCTTGGATATATTCATCGGTTACACGCGTTGTATCGGTGTCCTCAATACGAAATAGAAAAGTTCCACCGGTGTGACGGGCATATGCCCAATCAAAGAGTGCAGTACGGATATTTCCAACATGCAGATCTCCAGTTGGAGAAGGTGCGAAGCGGACCTTTACTTTTTTATTCACTTTTTACTCACTCTGTTAGTTAATTGACCTAATCCTTCAATCGCCATTGTTGCATCTGCGCCAGCAACCATTGGTCCGATTCCAGCAGGTGTTCCAGTCAAGATAATGTCACCAGGCAGCAAAGTCATTACACGCGAAACAAAGTTAATGATCTCTGGAACTTTAAACATCATCTCACTTAGCTGAGCCGATTGCTTGACCTCACCGTTAACCGTGGCAGTAATTTTCTGTGTTCCTGGAACAAAATCCGTATCAATCCATGGGCCAATTGGGCAGAAAGTATCAAAGCCCTTAGCGCGAGTCCATTGACCGTCTTTCTTTTGTAGATCGCGTGCAGTCACATCGTTGGCGATGGTGTAACCAAAGATCACATCATTCACACGCTCAACTGGAACATCTTTACAAAGGCGACCAATAACAATTGCTAGCTCTGCTTCGTGATCAACGCGCTCTGACATGTCGGGCCACACGATTGTGTCGTTAGGTCCGATTACTGAAGTATTTGGTTTTAAAAAGATAATCGGTTCTTCAGGAACAACGCCACCCATTTCAGCGGCGTGATCTGCATAGTTCTTGCCGATGCAAACAACTTTAGAACGTGGAATTACTGGGGCAAGCAGGCGCACCTTTGATACAGCAACTCTGGCGGCAGTCTTTTGAATCCCTGAGTAGATGGGATCTCCGGTAATAACGGTAATAGTGGCATCGTCTTCTAGAACACCAAAGAGTGGGTCGGTTCCAAGCTCTGAATCTGGACCCGGAGAAAATCGGACGATGCGCACTGGAAGATTCTATCGGTTACTCGTGGTCCTCAATCTCTTTCTCTAAACGCTCAATCAATACGCTACTAATTCTGCGACGACGACCCAGTGGGCGCTCGGATGTGACCGACCAGCCATGCAGTGAAACCGTTGATCCTGCAATTGGTACTCGGCCCAGCTTTTGTGCCATTAATCCGCCAATTGTGTCTACATCTTCAAAATCAGATTCATTGATTTCAATCTTTAACTCATCGGCTAAATCTTCAATGTGAAGTGATGCATTCGCACGCGCCTTGTCGGCAGATAACCAGAGAAAATCATCTTCGCCATCATCAAACTCATCTTCAATCTCACCCACGATTTCTTCGATGATATCTTCGATGGTGATGATTCCAGCAGTGCCACCATATTCATCAACCACAACGGCCAGGTGAATCTGATTGCGCTGCATCTCTTTTAAGAGTTCGTCAGCCATTTTAATCTCTGGTACAAAAGTAGCTGGGCGCATATGTTGCTCAATGCTCTCGCTTTGCTCAGCCTCATGGTGATCTAGCGCCCGTCGGGCAAGGTCTTTTACATAAACAATTCCGATGATGTTATCTGGACCGGTTCCCACAACTGGAATACGTGAATAGCCTGAGCGAAGCGCAAGAGATAAGCCTTGACGCAAAGTCTTATCTTTTTCAATCCAGACCATGTCAGTACGAGGGACCATAAGTTCGCGCACCAAAGTATCGCCAAGTTCAAATACTGAGTGAATCATTTCGTGCTCATCAGATT
Source organism: uncultured Actinomycetes bacterium (assembly GCA_903904665.1). GTDB lineage: Bacteria > Actinomycetota > Actinomycetes > Nanopelagicales > Nanopelagicaceae > Planktophila. The sequence continues at coordinate 4,747 of CAIVDO010000035.1, forward strand.
CCACGAGACCGCGCTCATGTGCTTGATCTACTAAATCTCGAAGTTCTGCCTCTGACGTAAATGGCCCTGAGCGAAAACCCTTACCTGGGGTAAGTGCATTGCCCACTGCAATGAGCAGCTTTGTAACGGGGCCAAGTAAAAATGCCAATGCATATGCCACGATGATTCCGTAGCGGGCATATTTATGTGGTTGTTGCTTTCCTAAAGTACGTGGACCAACACCAACGACAACATATGAAAGCACCACCATAATGGCAACAGTTAATGCCATTGCCTGTGCCGATGAATAGTTGCGCAGCAGGATAACTGCCAATAGAACCGTTGCGGTGAATTCGCAGAGCTTTCGAACAAGAAGAATCACATTGAGATAGCGCGCTGGTTGTGCGCTGTATTTACGCAGCAGCAATCCCCCGCGCTTACCCTCTAACTCTTCAACAACAATGCGTGAAATTGAGGTTAATGCAGACTCTGAGGCAGCTAGAAAGCCTGCAAATGCAAGCAGGGCGATGATGCTAATTATTGCTAACGGACTCATTGCGTTTGCTTCCACTTTTCTACGATTTGTTCTTGCAGGGCAAACATGATTTTCTCTTCTTCGGCTTCTGCATGGTCGTAACCAATAATATGTAATAAGCCATGGGTGGCCAAGATGTAGATCTCATGTTCAGTTGAATGCCCGGCCGTTAACGCTTGTGCAGCGGCAAAAGTTGGGCTGATCATGATGTCACCAAGAGTTACGACTTCACCTTCATGCTCTGGCATATCCATAGGAAATGAAAGAACATCCGTGCTGCCAGGTTCATCCATCCACTTAATATGTAGCTGCGTCATATATTCATCATCGATAAAACCAACGTTTAAATCACATTCAGTATTGAGTTTGAGTTCAGTCATTGCATAAGTAAGCAGTGAGGTAATCTCGGTGTTGGGCGTTAACTGCCCTGAACTATTTGTGACTTCTATTGTCATTTATTTTCGAATCGGGCGAAGGGCTTGTTTAGCTTCATCAAATTTGTCATAGGCCTTAACGATGTCGCCGATGAGTCGATGGCGGACCACATCTTCAGCAGTTAGTTCAAGGAAGGCGATATCGTCGATATCTTTCAAGATATCGCGCACAACTCGCAGCCCTGAATGTTGCCCATTCGGAAGATCTATCTGCGTTACATCGCCTGTAATAACCATCTTTGAACCAAAACCTAGACGCGTAAGAAACATCTTCATCTGTTCAGGCGTTGTGTTTTGAGCCTCATCCAAAATAATAAATGCATCATTAAGCGTGCGACCGCGCATATAGGCAAGCGGTGCAACTTCGATGATTCCACTTTGCATCATGCGTGGAATAGTCTCGATATCGATCATGTCATGTAGTGCATCAAATAATGGACGCAGGTATGGATCGATCTTTTCATTGAGCGTTCCTGGTAAAAAGCCGAGGTGTTCGCCGGCTTCAACTGCAGGACGTGTCAAAATAATTCGATTAACCTTCTTGGCTTGAAGAGCTGAAACGGCTTTAGCCATCGCTAAATATGTCTTACCTGTTCCGGCCGGACCGATTCCAAAAGTAATTGTGTGATCTTCAATCGCATCGACATAGCGCTTTTGATTAGCAGTCTTTGGTCGGATAGATCGGCCACGATTGCTGACGATATTGAGCGATAAAACCTCAGCTGGATGATCAACTGGCTTGCTCTCAAGCATGGCGATAGAGCGGGCAACAGCATCAACGGTGAGTACATTTCCGGAGCGAATAACGACCATGAGTTCATTAAAGAGATTTTCTAATGCGATGCAATCAACATGTGGGCCACGCAAAGTTATTTCATTTCCACGTACAGTGATATTTACTGAAGGAAAGGCCGCTTCAACTGCGCGAAGGTTGTCATCATGTGATCCGATCAATGCAACCATGGGAATAGCGGTTGGGACCGTGATGAGGGTGCGTTCCATTAATGCCAAATCTATCTTTAACCTGGGGGCCAAGCCAGTCCACGCCCACCAAGAAGATGTAAGTGAGCGTGAAAAACAGATTGGCCAGCTTCTGCGCCAGTATTAAAGACGCTTCGATAGCCCGTTAAGCCATTAGTGGCAGCGATTTCTGCCGCTGCAATAAATAGGTCAGCGGTGAGTGTGGGCGAAATCTTTGCCAGAGCTGACGCGTTTTCAACATGCAATGTTGGCACGATCAAAACATGTGTTGGCGCTTGTGGGTCGATGTCGTTAAATGCGACAACATTTTCATTTCGCAAAACTATCTGTGCAGGGATATCGCCAGTAATGATTTTGCAAAACAAACAGTTGGAATCTAGCGCCACGTAATTACCATACCTTGAGCAAGGCTGAAATAGCTGCGACTGCCGCAATACCGGCATGGGCCGAGCGCAGGATTGGTCGACCCATTAATGCAACTTTTGCTCCTGCTTCAACGAATTGATCGAGTTCAGTTGGAGTTATTCCGCCCTCTGGACCAATGATGACTAGCAAATGCGCAACGTTATGAGATGAAATGGCATCACTTAACTTAGTTGTTGAGCTCTCATGGAAAACAACGGCAAGATCACTGATCTTAATCGCTTCACAAATCTGTTCGGTAGTTGCAATATCTGTGACTTCTGGAATTCTCAAGCGTCGCGATTGCTTGCTTGCTTCGCGCGCAGTGACTGAAAACTTTTCTGAAGCTTTACCGATACTTCGTGATGCCTGCCAAGGAACAATGCGATCAACACCGGCTTCAGTTAATAGCTCAATGGCCTCTTTAGCTCGATCACTTTTTGGCAACGCCTGCACAACCGTAATTGTTGTAGGCAGCGTTTCTTGAAAACCAGATGCAATGACTTCTACCTCAAGGGATTTCTTTAATACCGCAAAGGCTTTGACTTGGCTCCATGCACCCTGCCCATCGCTGAGCATGAATATATCCCCTGCCTTCATGCGCAATACGCGCACGGCATGGTTGGCATCTTCATTATCGAATTCATAGATCTGCCCAACTGTTGTTGGCAGGTCATCAACGAAAAATAGAGTCAGCATTATTTACTAAACGCACCTTTGATTTTTGAGAAGATGCCACCATCGGGGTTTTTAACATGGGCATCGCCAGATTTTTCACCACGTAAATCAGCAAACTTTTTCAATAGCTCTTCCTCATCGCGGCTGAGCTTTGTTGGCGTTTGCACTTCAATATGAACAACTAGATCTCCGCGACCACCATGGCGCAGCCGTGTCATTCCCTTGCCCTTGATGGCAACAGGTGTTCCACTCTGTGTACCGGCTTTAACATGAACATCTACTGGGCCATCAAGTGATTCAACGGTCACTGTTGTTCCAATCGCAGCTGCGCTCATTGAAACAGCAAGTGACATATGCAAAGTATCGCCTTCACGGATTAAATAATCATGATCTGTCTCAACGATTTCAACATATAAATCACCTGCAGGTCCCCCGCCGTGACCAACTTCGCCGCGACCAGATAATTGAATGCGATTACCAGTTTCAACTCCTGCAGGGATTTTTACTTGAATACTCTGGCGAGAACGAACACGACCTTCACCGGCGCACTCGCGACAAGGGTTTTGAATAACGCTGCCGTAACCACCGCAACCACTGCATGGACGAGAAGTCATTACTTGTCCTATTACTGAGCGAACTACTTGCTGGGTTTCTCCGCGTCCCTTACAGACTGCACATGTTGTTGGTTGAGCACCATCGGTGCAACCACTTCCGGTGCACTTAGGACATACAACTGCGCTTTCAACATTTATCTCTCGCTCTGTTCCAAAACAGGCTTCATGCAGATCTACTTGAACGCGAATTAAAGAATCTTGACCCGCACGCATACGTGGACGTGGTCCACGAGAACCGCCGCCGCCAAAGAATGCATCCATGATGTCGCTAAATCCACCGCCAAAGCCGCCGCCGCCAAAAGTACTTCCGCCCATGTCATAAGACTGGCGCTTTTGTGAATCGCTCAACACTTCATAGGCAGCAGTAATCTCTTTGAACTTATCTTGCACGGCAGGATCTGGATTCACATCTGGATGAAGTTCGCGGGCTAATTTGCGATAGGCCTTTTTAATCTCATCTGCCGATGAATCCCTTGAAACACCTAAGGTTTGATAATGATCGCTCAACTTATGCACCTTCGTTAATAAATCGGCCGACATATCGGGCAACTGCTGAAACCGCTGCCATTGAACTTGCGTAATCCATACGAGTTGGTCCTAATACACCAACTGCACCCAGTTGAGCTGATTCAACTCCGTAACCAACCGTGACTAATGATGTTGCCTGCAGAGTTGCTTCGGTTTGCTCGCTGCCAATTCGAACGTGAACTGTTGAATGGACTTCATCAAGCAAACGCAACAAAACAACTTGCTCTTCAAGTGCTTCAAGAATTGGCGAAAGCGTTAGAGCTAAATCTTCACCAGATCGAGCCAGGTTTGCCGTACCCGAGATTGCCATCTTCTCACGGCTCTCTCCAAGAATTGGGTATGTAACAACGGCCACTTGCTTTGTGATATCTGCTAACAATTTGGCAGATCTTTTTAATAACTCGTCCAAATCATTAGAACCCTGTAGAAATGTTTCTATTGCTCGGCGCTCAGCAGTTGAGAGTTGCTTAACGGTTGCTAATTTATCTACAAATACTCGATACCCCAGATCGGTTGGAATGCGCCCAGCACTTGTATGAGGCTGCGTGATCAAGCCTTCATCTTCTAGAACAGCCATTTCATTTCGAATCGTGGCAGGTGAAATTCCGAGGCCATGATGATCGGCGATTGATTTAGAGCCGACAGGTTCCTGAGTCGAGACGTATTCGTCGACAATTGCTCGAAGGATTTCAAGGCGGCGTGATGACATAGTGGGCCTAGGTTACTAGAAAGTTATTTCTCGCACGATTCGATCTGCAATCAAGCGCCCTACCGGAGTCAGCAGCACTCGATCCTCACGCAGTTCGATATATCCATTTTCACGATATGTACCTAGAAGCTCTAATTGATGAGGTTCTAGCAATGAAATCTGTAGACCTTCACGCATGCGGATTCCAAGCATTATCGCTTCGCGGGCTTTTTCCTCTGTACTCAGAACTTCACTCTCTTGAATCGGTGAATTCCCACCGAAAAGCTTTTCCTTGTAAGCAGTTGGGTGTTTTACATTCCAAAAACGTTTTCCATCAATATGTGAATGCGCTCCTGGCCCAAGACCCCACCAGTTTTTGTTTTCCCAGTAAGCAATATTGTGGCGACATTCATGACCTGGCTTAGCCCAGTTAGATAGTTCATACCAACTTAAGCCCTTTGCTTCACACATCTGATCCACTAACAAATACATATCGGCCATCAAATCATCATCAGGCATAGTTAAATCACCGCGCTTAATCTGAGCCGCTAACTTTGTTCCAGTCTCAACAATCAGGGCATAGGCACTAATGTGATCGATATCTAAATCCAGCGCGGCATTTACAGTCTCGCGCCAATCATCTAACGATTCTCCTGGTGTTCCATATATTAAATCAACGCTTACGCTCTTAAATCCCACAGCACGGGCCATATCAACTGCGCGCTTAACATTTTCGGGATTATGTGTGCGATCTAGTACGGCTAAGACATGCGGCTTTGCAGATTGCATACCAAATGAGATTCGATTAAAGCCAACCTCTAAATAGCGCTCTAACTTCTCTTTCGTTACTGAATCTGGGTTGGCTTCTAAGGTAATTTCGCAATCATCAGCTAAGCCATTACGTGCCTTAATCGCTGCAATTACTCGTCCTAAGTCATCAGCGGGTAGAAGTGATGGAGTCCCTCCCCCAAAGAAGATTGTTGGAACAGCATCTTTTGGCGCGGCATCTAGCTCTTTTAAAACTGCATCGATGTAGTCATTGCTAACGATTTCTAGCGTTGCACCATCCTGGAGTTCAGATGGGGTGTAAGTATTAAA
>CAIVDO010000036.1 GCA_903904665.1 uncultured Actinomycetes bacterium
AACTTCCATTATTGCTCATGGATTTGAAAGCGCATCAGATCAAATTCTTTTCATGACAGAACGGGATTTAACTGGCAGTAAAGGAAGTGTTAAAGATTCAGAGCGCATGCCAACTAAGCGCAAGCAGGCTATTGATCCATTGGAGCTTCGTGCTGGTGATTTTGTTGTTCATGAACAACATGGAATCGGCAGATATGTTGAATTACTTGAGCGCACTGTTGCTGGGGTGACGCGTGAATATCTCATCATTGAATATGCACCTGCTAAGCGCGGCCACCCGGGAGATCGCATCTTTGTTCCAACGGATGCACTTGAACAAGTAAGCAAATATGTGGGTGGTGAAACACCTACAGTGCACCGCATTGGCAGTGGTGAATGGCAGAAAGCAAAGGGACGTGCCCGCAAAGCAGTGCGTCAAATCGCCGGTGAATTAATACGTTTATATGCAGCGCGAACAAGTTCTCCAGGTTTTGCATTCTCACCTGACACCCCATGGCAGCGCGAACTTGAAGATTCCTTTTCTTATATAGAAACACCTGATCAACTTTCAACAATTAATGATGTTAAGGCTGATATGGAACGGCCTTACCCGATGGATCGCATTATCTGTGGTGATGTTGGTTATGGAAAAACCGAGATCGCGATTCGCGCAGCATTTAAAGCGGTGCAAGATGGCAAACAAGTGGCCGTTCTTGTTCCAACGACACTTTTAGTCCAACAGCACAGCAAAACATTTGCCGAGCGCTATGCAGGTTTTCCTTTAAAAGTAGCTGGACTATCTCGATTCAACAGCGCAAAAGAGAGCAAAGAAGTATTAGCCGGTCTTTCTGCTGGAACTATTGATGTAGTAGTTGGAACGCATCGAATTCTCTCTACTGATGTGCAGTTTAAAGATCTTGGGCTCGTGATTGTTGATGAAGAACAACGCTTTGGCGTTGAACAAAAAGAGTCACTAAAGAAATTGCGGACCACGGTGGACGTACTGGCAATGTCTGCAACGCCTATTCCACGCACGCTAGAGATGGCAGTAACTGGTATTCGTGAAATGTCCACGATTACAACACCACCAGAAGAGCGTCACCCAATTCTGACCTATGTTGGCCCAGCCGAAGAGGCACAAATAACCGCTGCCATTCACCGAGAGTTACTACGTGATGGACAGATTTTCTATCTACACAATCGCGTAGAGAGTATTGATCGCGCAGCTTCCAGATTGCAAGAGTTGGTGCCAGAAGCGCGTATTCGTGTGGCACATGGGCAGATGAGTGAAGGCGCCCTAGAAGATGTGATTTTGGCTTTCTGGAACCGTGACTTTGATGTTTTAGTCTGCACAACCATTGTTGAAAGTGGTTTAGATATTCAAAATGCCAACACGCTAATTGTTGAAAGAGCTGACATGTTTGGTCTTTCTCAACTTCACCAATTACGAGGCCGTGTAGGCCGTGGTCGCGAGCGTGCATACGCATACTTTTTATATCCCGCCGATCAACCTCTATCTGAGTTAGCTCATGATCGTTTAACGACAATCGCTGCCAATACCGAACTAGGTTCTGGAATGCGAGTAGCGCTTAAGGATTTAGAGATCCGTGGAGCAGGAAACTTATTAGGAGGCGAACAGTCGGGGCACATCGCAGATGTTGGATTTGATTTATACATGCGCATGGTTGGCGAAGCTGTTCAAGATTACAAACAAGGGATAATTGAAACGCAAGAAAAGGTGTCAGAGTGCAAAGTTGAATTACCAATCAACGCACATCTTTCCAGTGAGTATGTGCCGGGAGAGCGCTTGCGCCTTGATCTATATCGCCGATTAGCTGATGTGAAAAACCCGGTAGATGTTGAGGCGATTCGAGCAGAATTACTTGATCGATTCGGAGAGTTACCTGAGGAAGCTGTTGCACTTTTGGGTGTTGCTCAACTTCGAGCACTTGCAAAGATTGCCAAATTAACTGAAGTTGTCATCCAAGGAAAATACCTACGTTTAGCTCCCTTAACTTTGCCTGAGTCACGCCAATTGCGTCTGTCACGTTTGTATCCTGGCTCACTCTATAAACCGGCGATAAGCACAGTATTAGTTGCATTAGCTAAAGGCCCCGCGTGGAATCCGTCGCAGAATGAGCCTGAGATAGTGGATACTTCTCTTCTAGCCTGGGTCGTTGAGGCCGTTAACCAACTAAGCCAAGCACCGAAAGTGAGTTCATAGTGAAGAAGATTCTGGCCATTGTTGCCGTTGCAACCACGCTCCTACTAACTGGATGTTCCCAAGTTGGAACTGCAGCATCACTAGGTAGCACCAAGATTACGCAAGCAACAGTGCAGGGCAGCATCGATGCGATTCTGGCTGCGCGCGAAGGTGTAGATACTTCACAGATGCAACTTGAAACCGGTGAAGCTCTTAACCGTGGTCAACTACGTTTTCACTTATTAACTGCGATATTGCGTGAAGTTGGTAAAGAGCTCAAGCTTTCAGTATCAAAGGCCGAAATCGATACACGTCGCCAAAGTATTCTTGATCAAGTCGGTGGAGCAGATGCTCTACCAAGTGCACTCGTAGGTGCAGGAATTGCTCCAAATGATTTTGATCAATACATCGAAGCAATCTCACTCTCAGACAAAATCAGCCAAGCAATTACTGCTGCCGGTGTTGCAGAATCAGAGGTTGGTACAGAAATTCAAAAGCTTGTAGTTGCAAAGGCCAAAGAGCTAGGCGTCACAGTTAATCCTCGCTATGGAACTTGGGATGCCACTGTTGCAGATGTTGTTGCTACAGATTCAGCAAACTCTGCTGTAACTCCATCAACTAAGTAATTATTTAAAGATGTCGCAGGGTTCACAGCTTCAACGCTTAGTTGAAGTTATGAACCAACTGCGCTCTCCTGGCGGATGTCCTTGGGATGCCGAACAGACTCATGAATCTCTTCTTAAATATTTACTGGAAGAGTCATACGAGTTTGTTGATGCTGTTGCTAGCGGTGATCGTGTGGATATGCGCGAAGAACTTGGCGATGTATTGCTGCAGGTTTACTTTCACGCCCGCATTGCTGAAGAACATCCAACGCAACCATTTTCAATTGAAGATGTTGCCCAAGGCATCGCTGATAAATTAATTCGCCGCCATCCGCATGTATTTGCTGACGTTGAGGTAAAGGATTCGGCAGAAGTTTTGCAAAACTGGGAAGAGATTAAGAAGGCAGAAAAGGGCCGAACATCAGCTCTGGATGGAATAGCGATGTCACAACCGGCGCTGCCATTAATCGAAAAGCTCTTGTATCGCAGCGAAAAATATGGTGTTGCCGTAGAAACCCCTAGCAATGTAAATATCGCTGGTCAGGCCGATGAAAGTTCAGTGGGCCAGGCTTTGTTGGCCGTAATTTCATGGGCTCACGCCAATGGCATCGATGCTGAAGCGGCCCTGCGTAAAGAGGCGTTGAAATTAAGCGAACAAGTAAGCGCTATCGAGTCACGGTAGGATTAGCCCCGTAAAGATTGTGCGATTTCAGCGTTGAGGTCTACGGCACAAGATGTGTAAGTGACGAAGGAGAAACGCAAATGGCAATAATCGAAGCTCTCGGAGCCCGTGAAATTCTTGACTCCCGTGGAAATCCAACGGTTGAAGTTGAAATTCAATTAGAAGATGGAACACAGGCACGTGCTGCCGTTCCAAGTGGTGCATCTACTGGTGCATTTGAAGCCTCAGAGCTTCGCGATGGCGGCAAGCGCTATCTAGGAAAAGGTGTTGAAAAAGCAATCGCATTTGTTAACGATGAAATCGCACCAGAGATTATTGGTTTTGATGCACAAGATCAGCGCCTAGTTGATGCAGCGATGATCGCCCTTGATGGTACAAAGAACAAGTCACGCATGGGCGCAAATGCAATTCTTGGAGCATCACTTGCTGTGGCTAAAGCATCTGCAGAATCTGCTGATCTTTCATTGTTTCGTTATTTAGGTGGACCAAACGCACACGTGCTTCCAGTTCCAATGATGAATATTCTCAATGGCGGTGCACATGCCGATACAAACGTTGATATTCAAGAGTTTATGATCGCGCCAATTGGTGCACCAACTTTCCGCGAATCACTTCGCTGGGGCGCTGAGATCTACCACGCACTTAAATCAGTTCTAAAAAAGCGTGGCCTTGCAACTTCTGTTGGCGACGAAGGTGGCTTTGCGCCAAACCTAGAAAGCAACCGAGCTGCCCTTGATTTAATCCTTGAGGCCATTGAGATCGCTGGATACAAGCCAGGCACAGAGATCGCACTTGCAATGGATGTTGCTGCAACCGAGTTCCATAACAATGGCAAATACACATTTGAAGGTGCCTCAAAGACATCTGCTGAAATGATCGCTTATTACACATCACTAGTTGATGCATATCCAATCGTTTCAATCGAAGATCCACTCAATGAAGAAGACTGGGCCGGTTGGACAGATATGACTAAAGTCCTTGGTTCACGCATTCAAATCGTTGGTGACGATCTATTCGTAACTAACCCAGAGCGTTTGGCCCGCGGTATCGCAGGTGGAACAGCAAATGCTCTCCTTGTTAAGGTTAATCAAATTGGAACGTTGACAGAGACTATTGATGCAGTAGAAATGGCACACCGTGCTAACTACCGCTCAATGATGAGCCACCGTTCTGGTGAAACTGAAGACACCACGATCGCTGATTTAGCAGTTGCCCTTAACTGCGGACAGATCAAGACAGGTGCACCAGCACGTACTGAGCGCGTTGCCAAGTACAACCAACTACTACGCATTGAAGAAGAGCTCCAGGAAGGCGCACGTTACGCCGGCCGAGATGCTTTTCCACGCTTTAAGGCATAAGTGATTTTGTGGCACGTCGACAATTAAATTTCAACCGTCGGCGTAACTCGGGGCGTGCATTGGCTTTATGGGCGATATTTTTCATATTAGCTCTAGCCATTGCGCCTCCCGTCAAGCACTACTTCACACAACGTGCACAAATCAGTGCACTTAATTCTCAATTAGCTAGCGATAACAAAGCACTTGATGCTGCGCGCCAAGAACTTCTCTTGTGGCAAGACCCTGAGTATGTGAAGTCACAAGCACGCGAACGCCTGCACTTTGTATTGCCAGGGGAGCGCCAGTACATCGTTACTGAAGATGGCACGAATACCGATACAAATGAATCTACAAAGGTTGCAAACTCTTTAACTGACGGACAACCTTGGTATTCACGCCTCATCGCATCTATTACAGAAGCGGGTTAATCTCTTGCGCGAAGTAACACAGGCAGATTTAGATTGCATCGAAATTCAACTTGGTCGCACACCGCGTGATGTCCATGCAATTGCCTACCGCTGTCCTTGTGGCAAACCCGCAGTTGTTGAAACACCACCACGACTAGCCGATGGCACGCCTTTCCCAACTTTCTATTACGCAACCTGCCCACGGTTAACAGCGGCGATTTCAACCCTTGAAACAACTGGGTTGATGGGCGAAATGAATGCACGTTTAGAGAGCGATGCCGAACTTGCTGGGGCGTATCACGCAGCCCACGATGACTACATTGCTGCTCGTACTGCACTAGGTATCGATGTTCCTGAAGTAGAAAACGTCTCTGCTGGTGGAATGCCTACCCGCGTTAAATGCCTGCATTCACTTATTGCACACTCATTATCTGCTGGCCCTGATGTAAATCCCTTGGGCGATGAAGCGCTAGCAAAACTGCCTCAGTGGTGGGAAGGCAATCCATGCGAGTAGCAGCTATTGATTGCGGTACTAATTCAATTCGATTACTGATTGCAGATATCGAAGGCGATAGTTTTCGCGAAGTACTGCGCACAATGGAGATCGTGCGTCTAGGCCAAGGGGTAGATCAAACTGGTCAATTTCACCCAGATGCAATTGCACGCACATTGGCAGCCGTTGATAAATTCGCAGCTGAGATTGCAAAGCGCGGCGTTCAAAAGATTCGTTTCTGTGCAACAAGTGCCACACGCGATGCAACGAATCGTCACCTTTTTGTTGATGGAGTCCGCGAACGTTTAGGGATTGAACCAGAAGTAATTAGCGGTGAAGAAGAAGCCGCACTCTCATTTACCGGTGCAATCCAAGATCTGCATCCCTCAGATGGCCCGTTTCTGGTTGTTGATATCGGCGGGGGATCAACCGAGTTTGTCTTTGGCACCGACAAAGTAGAAGCAGCTAAGTCAGTCAATATTGGTTGTGTCCGAATGACTGAACGCCACTTCGAAAATGATCCAGCACTACCCGCACAAATAGATGCAGCGCGCGCTGATATTGAAGAAGCTATTGCAAAAGCAGCGGCAGTAGTTCCAATCACCAAAGCAAAAACTCTGATTGCTGTTGCGGGTACGGCAACCACGGTTGCAGCAGCTGCATTGAACTTGTCTGAATATGATCGTTATGCAATTCATTTGTCTCGCATTAGTGCCAAGCAAGTTCATGAAGCATCGCATATGTTTTTAACTAAAAGCCGAGAAGAACGCTTAGCCCTTGGCTATATGCACCCTGGGCGAGTAGATGTAATTCCTGCTGGCGCACTCGTTCTTTCAGAAATCATGAAAGTAACTGGGGCAAGTGAATTTGTGGCATCTGAATCAGATATTTTGGATGGAATTGCGCGCTCTATTTCTTAACCCAACCTTTGGGGCACACTGGTTTAGCTGCGGTAATCTTTTTAGTTGATTTACCCTTTGTGCATGTGATTGAGCTGGTCTTTGCCACAGTTCCTTTCAATTTAATCTTCACCGTCGGCTGTGAGAATGTAAACCCATAGGCTCCAAGATGTAGCCAACCATCCTTTTCGTTGACGATAGTTGTTCCGATTTGCTTGTTGCTGTTCTCATAACTTACGGAGACTGTTGCTGAAACTGGGGCATTTGTGAAGTTATAAAGGCAGCGTGCTACATCAGATCTAATAAGCAAATCATATGTTCCGATACTCAGAGAGCTAGCATCTGGACGAAGATGTAAACCTGCAACACGGTAGTTAAGAAATCCATTGAGAAACTCAGGAGCTCCAGGTGAATACGCTGCGGCGTTTGTTGTAACGAGTCCGACTAAGCGGGTCTTATCTTCTAAACATGGGTTACTTGAATTGATCGCATTAGCGCCAATAGTAGAAAAGAACCATGAAGTATGTTCACCGCTAGCGGTATCTTTCATGACGCCCGAAAGCTGCTTAATCCAATCAATTCCTGAGCCACTACCGGCATTAGTACTCGACCAGCTGCCATTTGGAGTATTAAAAAATGATGGATCCGGTAGCGCGCTTACTTCTTGGGCAGTTAACGTCACGTCGACTTCTGGAACTAGAACCGGGTTGGCTTCAACAGTAACTCTGTTTTCATTTGCATCTAGTTTGCTAATTAAAATGCTGGGGCTCTTAAGACGACCATTAATCCATCCGGATACGGTATTTGGTAAGTGAAGGGTTAATGAGATTCGTTGATCCTCAGAAATTTGCGCCAACTGATCATTTACACCGTCATTTATATACCCTTGGACAATTGCATTGATGTCAAAGATATATAGCTTGTTAGTTGTTGAAGAAATAAACCCATCTAATAAAACTTTAACAAAGTAAGTCTCTGAGCCCGATAAGTTCTTTATGCCAGGAACTTGCCAACGAGAGGGAGTAGAGGCCTCAGGGATACCACGCGAGGCAATGGCT
>CAIVDO010000037.1 GCA_903904665.1 uncultured Actinomycetes bacterium
AAATCTGTCATTCTTGCAACGGGTAGTGCTTATCGTGAAATTGGTTTAGTTAATGAAAAGCGTTTATCTGGCCACGGTGTTTCTTGGTGTGCCACATGTGATGGTTTCTTTTTCCGTGGGCAAACAATTGCCGTTGTTGGTGGGGGAGACTCGGCCGTTGAAGAAGCTACTTTCTTAACTCGTTTTGCAGATAAGGTTATTTTGATTCATCGCCGTGAGTCACTGCGCGCATCAAAGATTATGGCCGAACGCGCTGCAGCTAATCCAAAGATTGAGTTCTTGTGGAACTCTGAAGTTATCGATGTTTTAGGTGAGGCGAAAGTATCTGGATTAAAGATCAAAAATACCGTTGATGGAAAAGAATCAACTATAGATGTCACAGGTTTGTTCGTCGCCATCGGTCATATCCCGCGCAGTGAGCTACTCGTAGGACAGATTGATCTAGATGATGAGGGTTATGTAAAAGTTCAAGGTCGTTCAACGCGCACAAGTGCACACGGTGTCTTTGCCTGCGGCGATGTTGTTGACCATACATACCGTCAGGCAATTACCGCCGCTGGTTCTGGCTGCGCCGCAGCGCTAGACGCTGAGAAATTCCTGGCCGGCCACTAAAGTTCTCAACCTAACAATAGATATCAAGGAGTAAATAATGGCTACGAGCAAAGTAACTACAGCAACATTTGATGCTGAGGTTTTGAAGAGCAGCACGCCTGTTTTGGTGGATTTCTGGGCTGAATGGTGTGGCCCTTGCCGTGCCGTGGGACCAATTCTTGAAGAGATCTCAAATGAATATGGTGCAAAGCTAAAGATTGTAAAACTTAACACTGATGAAGAGTCTGCTATTGCGATTAAGTATGGAATCACATCAATTCCAACTATGAATGTCTATGTCAATGGTGAAGTTGTAAAGACAATTGTTGGAGCTAAGCCAAAGCCAGCGATGTTGAAGGAACTTGAAAGCTTTATTTCGTAAATACACATGTCTGACCTCACCGAATCTGAGATTCGTTCTTTTCAGCAGGCCCGTGGATTAAGTGTCACCGGGCTTGTTGATGAGGTCACGGCCCGTGCGATTGAAGAAGCGCGGTGGAAGTTAGGTGATCGCTCTTTAAATCTGCAAGAGCCTCCGTTAATGCGTGGGGATGATGTCGCGGCATTGCAATCTCGATTAACTGAGATGGGTTTTGATTGCGGTCGGGTTGATGGAATTTATGGCCCGCGCACCGAGCTAGCAGTTAAGGATTTTCAAAAATCTGTCGGTGCAACGATTGATGGAAAATGTGGGCCTGCAACGATTATTGCTTTGATCCGTTTAACAAAGATTGTTTCTGGTGGTGCACCATCTGCAATGCGCGAAAGTGCAACACAGAAAAACCGTGGCCCGGCCTTAGCTAATAAAACTATTGTTTTAAACCCAGATGGTGATGATCCACTTGTTTATGATGTTGCAGTTCGTACAGAAGGACGTTTACTTGCATTAGGTGCATCGGTTTTCTTAACACGTGGTGCAAGTAATAATCCAAGTGAGAGCGAACGTATTGCTTTTACAAATAATAGCAATGCTGATTTGATGATTTCACTTCATGAAGATAGTTATAAAAATGAACTCGCGCATGGCGCAGCAACTTATTTTTATGGCAGTGATGCACATGGTGTTCATTCAATTGTCGGAGAGCGTTTTGCTTCATTAGTCCAACGCGAAATCTGTGCGCGTACTGACTTTGCTAACTGCCGAACACATGCCATGACTTGGGATTTATTACGCCTCACTAGGGCGCCGGCCGTTCGTATAGATCTGGGCTATAAAACTAACCCTGGAGACATTGGTCGAATGTCTCGCCCTGATTTTCGCGATGTTATTGCTGAGGCGTTAGTTATTTCGATTCAACGGCTCTATTTAGCTGCGCACGATGATGCAAAGACTGGAACTTTGCGGATTTCTGATCTACGTAAAGCCGGTATCCGCCGTTAATTAGTGTTCGGCTAAGTGCCGGTATATGGCAGACTTGCGGCCATGTCTGATGTAACGCCACGTTTTGCTACAGGTGCACCTCAAAACTTAGAGGAGCGCTTTGCTGGACGTGCTGCGCATATGCAGCCAAGTGAAATTCGTTCTCTCTTTGCTGTGGCCTCTCGCCCAGAGATCGTTTCATTAGCTGGCGGAATGCCAAATCTCTCTGCGTTGCCGATGGGAATGATGGCCGATGTAGTTCAGAAACTTATTTTGACTAACGGTGCTGAAGCTTTGCAATATGGCAGTGGCCAAGGTCATCCCAAACTTCGTGAACAGATCTGTGAAGTAATGGCGCTGGAAGGAATCCGCGCTAACCCTGATGATGTTTTAGTAACTACTGGCTCGCAACAAGCGTTGGATTTAATCTCTCGAATCTTTATCGATCCAGGCGATGTTGTTTTAGCTGAAGCTCCTTCATACGTTGGAGCACTTGGAACTTTCCACCAATATGAAGCCAAAGTGGTTCATGTCGAGACCGATGATTTGGGCTTAGTTCCAGAGGGTCTGCGCAGCGCGATTAAGACGGTCCGTGCATCTGGTCGCCGTATTAAGTTTTTATACACCATCCCTAACTACCAAAATCCTTCAGGTGTTTTGCTTCCAGCTGATCGTCGCACTGAGATTTTAAATATCTGTCGCACAGAGGGTATTTTCGTCGTTGAAGATAATCCTTACGGTCTGCTTGGTTTTGATAAGCCATCGCCAAATGCCATGCGTGCTGAGGATTCAGAGAATGTTATTTATCTAGGCTCTTTTTCAAAGACAATCGCCCCAGGAATGCGTGTGGGTTGGGCTTTAGTTCCACCATCATTAAAAGAGAAGTTAATTATCGCAAGTGAGTCATCGATCTTGTGTCCATCTAATTTCTCACAGCTAACAATCTCTAGTTATTTAGCTGATCAACCATGGCGCGATCAAATCGCATCGTTTTGCGAGCTTTATAAAGTGCGCCGTGATGCGATGCTTGAATCATTGGATGAATATTTCCCGGCAACTGCTAAATGGACAAAGCCTGGCGGTGGTTTTTATGTCTGGGTTACTTTGCCACCAGAGATTGATACGAAAGCGTTGATGCCAAAAGCTATCGTTGCCAAAGTTGCATATGTGCCAGGCACCGCGTTTTATGCCGATGGTTTTGGTTCTTGGTCGATGCGTCTGTCTTACTGCTATCCAACTCCAGAGCGAATCCGTGAAGGCGTAAAGGCTTTGGGTGGAGTTATAAAGACTGAAATGTCACGCCGCGGCGGAAATCAACTTAATTAATTATTAATCGCCTTTGCGATTCGTTTTAAATCATCACTTCCTGCAAACTCAATAACTATTGTTCCCTTTTTAATGCTGCCTTGAATAGAGACTCGTGTGTCGAGTGAATCGCCCATAGTGTCGGCGATCTCTTGAAGTTCTGGGCTGGCAGATTTAGTTGCCTTTAATTTCTTGGCGCTCTTTCGTTTTGGTGCACCGGTAGAGATGATCTCTTCTGTTGCGCGAACACTTAAACCTTCGGCAACGATGCGCGCTGCTAACTTTTCAATCTCAGTTGAATCGCTAAGTCCGAGTAATGCGCGGGCATGTCCGGCACTTATCCCACCTGAAATAAGTTTGTGTTGTACCGAGGTTGGCAGATTCATTAAGCGGATTGTGTTTGAAATTAACGGGCGTGATCGTCCTAGTTTTGCAGCGAGTTCATCGTGTGTGCAGTTGAAATCAGTTAATAGTTGTGAATACGCCGCACCTTCTTCTAGCGCATTGAGTTGGCTGCGGTGAATATTTTCGATCAGTGCTTCGCGTAATAATTCATTATCTGGTGTTTGGCGAATAATGACGGGAATTGTCTTTAATCCTGCCGCTTTAGCTGCGCGGAAACGTCGCTCACCCATAATGAGTTCGTATGAACCGTTTGCTTTTGCACGGACAACAGGTGGTTGCAAAATTCCAATCTCTTTAATTGAAGCGGTTAGTTCATTGAGTGCTTCAACATCAAAGTGTTGACGTGGTTGACGTGGGTTGGCAACGATTAAATTAATATCAACTTCATTGTGTGTTGCAACTTCAGTACCGGCAACAGTAAGTGATGTTGGAATCAATGCATCTAGATTTGTACCTAATCCTCCACGGCGTGCCACTATGCAATCTCACCTTCGCGTTTGTAGTTGATTGAAACAACGTTGGAATCAAATGGTTTTCCGCGCTCTGCTAATTCACGGGCAACTGACATGTATGCAATTGCACCTGGTGATGAAGCGTCATACGTCATTACTGTTTGATTAAATCCAGGGGCCTCTGAAACACGCACGGCACGTGGGATTGGAATATCTATTAATTCATTTGGGTAATGCTTGCGGATTTCATCTGCAACATCGTTGGCAAGACGTGTGCGACCGTCAAACATTGTTAAAACAAAAGTAGAAAGTTTTAGCGATGCGTTCAAACGTTTCTTAACTAATTCAAATGTTTTTAAAAGTTGTGACAGACCTTCAAGTGCGTAGTATTCACATTGAATTGGAATCAGCATCTCTTTTGCAGCTGTAAGTGCGTTAATAGTTAATAAACCAAGAGAAGGTGGGCAGTCGATAAAAATATAATCCAGAGCTTCACCAGCATCACTGCGTTGTTTTGCTAACTCATCGATCGCATCTTTCAATCGCATTTCTCGCGCAACCATCGGTACTAATTCAATTTCAGCTTGTGCAAGAGATGTGTTGGATGAAACGCACTCAAGAGATGGAAAGCCTTTAACTTTTTGAATCGCTTGCGACATTGTTAAATCGCCCATTAACACTTCATAAATTCCAGGGTTTTCTAGGTGTTCTACGCCAAGGGCAGTTGATGCATTTCCTTGCGGATCTAGATCGATTACAGCTACTCGCAGGCCGCCCATAGAAAGCGCTGCCGCCAGGTTTACTGTCGTGGTGGTTTTGCCGACTCCGCCCTTTTGGTTGGCGACGGTGATGATTCGAAGGGAGGCTGGTTTTGCCATCGCCTCTTTGAGTCGGCGGGTGCCGACTACCTTTTTTGTTTCACGTGAATCATCCACGGGCGCTAGTTAAGCACCTTTGCGCACCTCCACGATGCGTCCAAGCTCAATTCCCTCAAGATTTACCTCGTGGAGCGCCGCTTTTGGCACAAATTTCATCTCTTCCTCGGCAGATTTACCTTTAATCGCCATCAGAGAACCGCCGGTCTTTAAAAGGTGCCAGCTGATCTTCTTCAATTTCTCTAATGGGGCAACGGCGCGGGCCGTTACATAGTGGGCAGTTGTGCGCACATCCTGGGCCTGGCCTCGAATAACCTCAATATCAAGGCCAGAAACAGCCTCTCTAAGAAATTCTACGCGTCTTTCTAGAGGTTCAATAAGGGTGACATGTAGATCGGGACGGGCCAGGGCGATAACTATTCCAGGCAGGCCTGCCCCTGAGCCGATATCAAAGACGATTGAGCCCTCTTTTAAGAGTGTGGTTACAGGTAGGCAGTTGAAGATATGGCGATCCCAGATCTTTTCAGCCTCGCGTGGGCCGATTAATCCACGCTCAATTCCAGCGCTTTCTAGAAAAGCGGCGTAGGCGTGAACCCGCTCGATATCGGGGAAATATCGCTCGATCAGGGTTTCACGTGAAACCTGCATTTACGCTGGATAGATGACGACGTAGCGGTTTGGATCTTCTCCATCAGATTCGCTACTTAGGCCTAACTCTTGAATAGTGTCGTGAATGATTTTGCGTTCAAAGGCGTTCATTGGAGCTAACTTGATTGAGCTGCCCGTTGTCTTTGCCTCTTCAGCCATCTCATTGGCAAGCTTTGTGAGCTCCTTGCGACGGTTGGCGCGGAAGTTATCGATATCTAGCATTAAACGTGAGCGATCCCCGGTTGCTGTCTGTACAGCTAGGCGGGTGAGCTCTTGAATCGCATCAAGGACTTCGCCGTCGCGGCCAACGAGGTGGTTGAGCTTTCCGCCCACGATCGCCAGTGAGGCACGGTCGTTCTCCACATCGATATCGATATCGCCATCAAGATCTGCAATATCAAGCAAAGCCTCTAGGTAGTCCGCGGCGATATCGCCCTCTTCCTCAAGCTTTGCCACGCCTTTAACTGGCTTGCTCTCTACAGCCTCTTCGGCCGCCTTTTCAACAACTTCTACTTCTGTTTTTGCCTTTGCCATTGTCGCTCTCCCTGTCGGGTTTGTAGTGAATTAATACTATTTGTACTGAATTGTCCTATTTCTTCTTCTTTTTCTTCTTGGGTTGGTTTCGTTGCCCTTTTATATCGTCCTCTGTTGGGGCCACATCTGTTGCTGTTGAATCTGGGGCTATGTCACCGCTTTTATGGGCGCGCTTTCGCTGTAGCTCTTCATAGGCAGGAGATCCCGGTGTTGGGTTTCGCTTAATGACATAGAACTGTTGTCCCCATGTCCAAAGATTTGTTGTTGACCAATAAATTAAAACACCAATTGGAAAGTTAACACCTGAGATTGCAAAGATTAGTGGGAATGCATACAACATAATTTTTTGTTGTTGCAACATCATGTTATTGCTTGAATCCATCTTTGGCATGCCCTTCATCATCAACTGGCGTTGAGTTGTGAAGGTTGTCAAAGACATAAACGCAATCAAACAAACAGTTACGATTTTAACTGTTGTGATATTTGTTCCAAGGAATGTATCTGAAATAGGTGCGCCAAAGAATTTAGCGGCGGCAGCGCTTACAACATCATCTTGTGACAAAACACCGTGCTTGACCGGTGGGTTCTTTCCAATTCCATTGAGCACTGTAAAGAGTGCAAAGAAGATTGGTGCTTGAGCAAGGATAGGAAAACACGATGCCAGTGGATTTGTTTTATGCTCTTTGTAGAGCTTCATCATCTCTTCGGATTGCTTCTGGCGATCATCCTTGTATTTCTTTTGGATTTCTTTCATGTGAGGCTGTAGTGCAGTTAAAGCGCGCTGACTTTTAATCTGCTTCACAAAAAGTGGAATTAAAATAATACGGATAATAATTACAAGGCCGATGATTGCTAGTGACCATGACACACCACTATCTGCACCAAACAAAGGTGAGAGCAAATCATGGATTGTGACAATAACCCAGGAAACGGCGATATATAAGGGTTTTAAGATGCTATCCATTAACGCTTACCTTCTCTTTCGAAACTACGTAATCGACTCCACCATGTGACCATGGGTTACACCGCAATAAACGCCAAGCGCTCATTGCAACTCCTTTTAAGCCATATGTCTCGATCGCGGTGATCGCATATGAAGAACATGATGGGTAGTACTTACAACGTGGTGCAAAAGATGGAGAGATCCATTTTTGATAAAACTTGATTGGTGCACTCACAATCTTTTTCATTTCATCTCCGCACGATCTTTAGCTTTACGGATGAGGTTTGCAATTACAGTTGAGATTTCTTCTTTGCAATCTGCATCGGCTGATTTATTTAATCCCCGAATAACGAGAAGCCCTCCGGTTGGAAGTGAGGCGTAGTGACCAAAGATGCAGTGGCGAATCTTTCGCGCTAAGCGGTGGCGTGCAACTGAGCTGCCAACGGCTTTGCTAATAATTAATCCTGCGCGGGCAGGTTGATCGGTATCAGTTAAATATAGGTAGCCGACAAAGTTGGTCGATGAGTATCGGATTCCACTTTTTGTTGCGCGGGCGAAATCCCCGCTCTCAGTCAGACGTGCGCTTTTGGCAAGCACGGGAGTCTTCTTTAGAGATCTTTAAGCAGAAAGACGTGCGCGGCCTTTTGCACGGCGAGCTGCAAGAACAGCGCGGCCTGCGCGTGTAGCCATACGGGCACGGAAGCCATGCTTCTTGGCACGACGACGGGTGTTTGGTTGGAAGGTGCGCTTTGTCATGTGGAACTCCTAAATAATTGAAAATCTACTGCGGGCCAGAAATGCGGGGGAAGCAAGGAGGTAACGGTAGAGGTCTGGGGATAAGCCGGTCAAACTCAACTCTGCCCTGGCCCTAGGCTTGGTTTTCTGTGGATAACCAGTTGCTTTTTTCTCCAATCCGCTCTACTTTTACGCCCTCCTCCACAGGTTTATAGCTTTTGGGGGTTATATAAGGGCTCAACCTGGGGTTTAGACCACAGGCTGTGGATAACCTTGTGGACAACAGAGAGGTGCCGACATGGCCGTTAAAGAGGTTGAGTTAACCGTTCTCTGGGAGCGAGTTATTGAAGAGGTCGCAATCGATGCCCCTCAGCACCGCGCCTTTTTGCAGTTAACAAAACCTTTAGGTCTTCTTCATAACAATGATCAGACAACTTTGTTGGTGGCAGCCCCAAATCTTTTTGCTAAAGATGTTTTAGAGAGTCGTCTGCGCACAGTTGTGTGTGATGTTTTAACTCGCGAACTTGGTGACAAGGCCAGCATCGCAGTTACTGTTGATGAAACTTTGGAATCTACAGAACCAAAAGCTCCTGAAGTTGAAATTGAGTTTGTTGTACCTAAAGTCGGTACAGGTCGCGATGATGCTCCGACAAAAACCGCTGAGGTTTCTCAACTGAACTCTCGCTACATCTTTGAAACTTTCGTTATTGGTGCATCTAATCGTTTCGCGCATGCTGCCGCTGTTGCAGTTGCCGAAGCGCCAGCTAAGGCTTACAACCCGCTTTTTATTTACGGCGAATCAGGACTTGGAAAAACCCACTTATTGCATGCTATTGGCGCTTATGCCAAAGAGTTATATGGAAGCGTTCGTGTTCGATATGTTTCATCTGAAGAGTTTACAAATGATTTTATTAACTCGATTCGTGACGATAAAGCAACTGCTTTTCAACGCCGATACCGCGATCTAGATGTTTTGCTTGTTGATGATATTCAATTCTTAGAAAATAAAGAGCGAACTCAAGAAGAGTTCTTCCATACATTCAACACTTTATATAACGCTAACAAACAGATCGTTATCTCTAGTGATCGACCACCAAAACAGTTAACAACTTTGGAAGATCGTCTTCGTTCTCGTTTTGAGTGGGGTTTAATTACTGACATTCAGCCACCAGAATTAGAGACGCGTATTGCGATTCTGCGTAAAAAAGCTGCGCAAGATAAGTTAAATGCGCCCGATGATGTTTTGGAATATATCGCCAGCAAGATCTCTACAAATATTCGCGAGTTAGAAGGTGCGCTAATTCGTGTTACCGCATTTGCATCGCTTAACCGCCAAAGTGTTGATCTTTCTTTAGCTGAAATTGTCTTGAAGGATTTGATTCCTAATGAAAACAACCCAGAGATCACTGGAGCAACGATCATGGCTCAAACAGCTGCTTATTTTTCACTTACTATCGATGATCTTTGTGGGACATCGCGTTCTCGGGTTTTAGTAAATGCCCGTCAGATCGCTATGTACCTCTGCCGCGAGTTAACTGAGCTCTCGCTTCCAAAGATCGGCCAAACATTCGGCGGGCGTGACCACACCACGGTTATGCATGCCGACCGTAAGATCCGTCAACTGATGGCTGAGCGCCGTTCGATCTATAACCAGGTCAACGAGCTCACCACCAGAATTAAGCAGCAAGCGAGGTAAGTGCACCAAAAGAGTGAAATGTCCGCTTTGCCTTTCTTTACCCCCAGTTGGGGATAAGTTGTGGACAACTGTGGAGATCTCATCGATTTGTGTGGATAGGCCTTGAAGGTAGATGGTGTGATTAAGGAAGGAGGGGTTGTGGAGATGAAGGTTGTCCACGGTTTTTCGCGCTTTGTTCACAGCTTCGACCTTATAAAACACCGGCGTGAACAGGGGTTATTGCCCTTGTGCACAGAAAAACTATCTGGTTACTACGACTACCTTTATATACATATATCTAGATGTGAAACGAACCTTTCACTGAATTGGGGCAGAGCATGAAGTTCATTGTTGAGCAGTCAGCTTTAGTTGATGGCGTTAATTGGGTTTCCCGTTCCCTTTCTAGTAGACCGATCAAAACAGAGCTCCTTGGAATAGTCATCGATGCAACTGGTGACCAGGTGTATTTATCTGCCTCTGATTTAGAGACAGCTAGTAAATCCCATTTCCATGCCGAGATTAAAGAAGCAGGCAAAGTTTTAGTACCAGGAAAACTTCTAGCTGAGATCTCACGATCACTTCCAAATAAACCAATTACTTTTGCTTTAGATGGCACCCGCGTTTTAGTAACAAGTGGCAGTGCAAAATTTACTTTGCCAACACTTTCAGTAGATGAATATCCAAACTTGCCCGAGCTTCCAGATACAACTGGAACTTTAGCTAGCGATCTCTTTGCAACTGCGGTTTCGCAAGTAGCTGTTGCAGCAGGGCGCGATGACTCACTGCCAACACTTACAGGTGTGCACGTTGAGATTAATGAAGAAACCGTAACTTTGGCGGCCACAGATAGATACCGCTTAGCTGTGCGCGAAATTCAATGGGATCCAACCACACCTAATATTTCAACAAGTGCATTGCTTCGCGCACGAACAATTGCCGACGCTGCTAAATCTTTAACCGGAACAAAAACAGTGTCAATCTCATTTGCTCCATCATCTAGTAATGACCGATTAGCTGGTTTTGCAGGAGATGGAAAGACAATGACATCACGTATGTTGGATGGAACATTTCCCCCATACCGACATTTACTCCCACAAGAAGTAACATCAACAGCACTTATTGAAGTTGCAACACTTCTCGACTCTGTTCGCCGCGTTGCACTTGTTACAGATAAAACCGTTCCACTTCGTTTGGACTTTAGTAATAACACTTTGTCTTTAGAGGCTGGAGCCGGAGAAGAAGCACAAGCCACAGAGGCTATTGAAATCCTGCTTACTGGTGAACCAATCTCTATCGCTTTTAACCCAGTCTTCTTAGCTGATGGATTAACCGCTATAGGAACCAAGTTTGTGCAGATCTCATTTACAGGTCCAAACAAACCAGCGATTTTGATGGGCAAGAGCGATAAAGATGGCGCACTCGTTGAAAACTATCGCTACTTGTTAATGCCAATGCGTTATGCCTCATAACTTATAGGTGTAATAAATGCGTATTAATAAGTTGGCGCTGACCAACTTTCGTTCATATCCTTCTTTGGAGCTCGAACTTCAACCCGGGGTTATAACTTTTATCGGCGATAATGGTTCTGGAAAGACCAATATCGCCGAATCGCTCATCTACTTAGCTTTTCTTTCTTCTCACCGTGTTGCAAACAACGTGCCACTTATTTCACTTGGAGCGCAACAAGCAATCATCCGAACCGAGATTGAACGCGATGATCGAATCCTTACTATTGATTTAGAGATCAATGCCAGCAAAGCTAATCGAGCACGCATTAACGGCAACCCCACAAGAAGCCAACGCGAGATATTAGGAGCATGTCAGATTGTATATTTCTCACCAGAGGATTTGGATTTAGTACGCGCAGAGCCTGGTGGGCGTAGAGATTTCTTAGATCGCCTACTTATCACCCGCACCCCACGTATGGCTGGAGTGATTGCCGATTATGAGCGCGTAGTAAAACAACGCAACGCGCTACTTAAAACAAGATCATCGGCAAGCGCCCTTGTTCCATGGAATGAACAGCTAATTAAATTTGGCGCACAACTTACCGCAGATCGAATCGCCCTCGTTGAAGCGCTTAACCCTTGGGTTACAAAGAACTATGCAAATTTAAACGAAGTAAAACCCGCCTCAATTGCTTATAAATGTAGCAGCGAGGGAGTTAGTAATAATTTTGAAAATAACGTGAGCGTATTAACGAAAAGATTAGAGGAAGTTGCCTATCAAGAGATCGAACGCGGTGTGTCATTAATCGGCCCACACCGCGACGACCTACATTTACAAATCGGTGATTTCCCAGCAAAGGGCTATGCAAGCCATGGAGAATCTTGGTCCATGGCGATTTCATTGCGCATCGGATCATTTAATCTCTTAAAGAGCGAAGGCTCTGAACCTATTTTAATTTTGGATGATGTTTTTGCAGAGCTTGATACATCGCGCCGTAAACAGTTAATGTCTGCAACACAATTAGCAGAACAAACAATTATTACAGCCGCCGTTGAAAGTGATTTACCCGCCGAACTTTTAACCCAAAAGTTTTATGTAACACCTGGATCTGTTAAGAAAGGGAAGAGTTAATGGCAAAACGCGATTTAGCTCTTGATCTTTTCAAGACATTTAAAACAGGCGTCACCAGAAAGGTCAATAAACCTGCGCCAACAAAAACAATAGGCCAAGCAGGTGATCCAGAGTTAATAGGTGAACTACTCACTAATATGATTGAAGAACGCGAATGGAATAGTGGATTAGCAGAAGGAAATCTATTTATTACCTGGTCAACTATTGTCGGTCAAGAAATTGCGCAACATGCAACACCAATTTCAATTTTAGATTCAACGTTAACAATTCAAACTTCTTCAACTGCATGGGCAACACAGCTAACTTTGGTTGGCGATAATCTGCTGGCAACAATCCAGGCAGATCCATCTGGCGCCACAATTGAAAAGCTGCGATTTATCGGCCCTGCAGCACCCAGTTGGAAGAAGGGGCTTCGAACCATCAGAAACGCTCAGGGGCCTCGAGATACCTATGGATAAGGGCCAGGCCCACTAGGAGGCCTCACCTGTACGCTTAAAGTTCGGCTATACCCACACCTAAGGCTTATTTTGGCTATTTCAATTTCCTTTTACCCACTAGGATAAGAGCGTGCCGAAGGGAATTTCCCTTCCAGAAGCCCTCAGAGGGCAAAAGAACGGTTCGACCCAGGAGGAGACCTAGTGGCTGAGAGCTCCTATGACGCCAGCAGCATCACGGTGCTGGAGGGCCTAGAGGCTGTTCGAAAGCGCCCCGGAATGTATATCGGCTCTACTGGTGAGCGCGGATTACACCACCTGGTCTATGAAGTCGTTGATAACTCAGTAGATGAAGCCTTAGCTGGTTACTGCACCGAGATCAATGTGACATTAATGGCCGATGGTGGCGTTGAAGTAATCGATAACGGACGAGGAATTCCCGTTGATATCCACCCAGTTGAGAAAAAACCAGCGTTAGAAGTTGTGCTTACCGTTTTGCACGCAGGTGGAAAATTCGGCGATGGCGGTTATTCAGTTTCGGGTGGTCTACACGGTGTTGGTATCTCTGTAGTAAATGCACTCAGTACTGATTTGTCAGTAATTGTTCAGCGCGATGAAAGTTTTTGGTATCAGGATTACAAACTCGGAGTTCCAACCGCGCCAGTTAAGAAAGGCGAACCATCAACAACAACTGGAACCACAATTAGATTCTGGCCATCTAAGGAGATCTTCGAAACAACTGATTTTTCTTTTGAGGTTCTTTCAACACGTTTTCGCGAAATGGCATTTTTAAATAAAGGATTAATTCTTACTCTTACCGATGCCCGCACAGGTCACGTTGATGAAAAAGGTGAACAGTTAACAGTTCGCTACCAATACGAAGGCGGAATTTCAGATTTCGTAAAACATTTAAATTCAACTCGCGGTGAAACCCATAAATCAATTATCTCTTTTGCTTCCGAGGATAAAAAGAACAAGATTGCACTTGAAGTCTCAATGCAATGGAACGCCGGTTTTAGTGAATCTGTCTACACTTTCGCCAACACGATTCATACACATGAAGGTGGTGCACACGAAGAAGGTTTCCGTACTGCCCTTACTTCAGTAGTTAATAAGTTTGGTGAAGAAGCAGGTTTTATCCGCAAGAAGGAAGATCGTTTAACAGGAGATGACGTCCGCGAAGGATTAACTGCAATTGTCTCAGTTAAATTAGCTGACCCACAGTTTGAAGGACAGACAAAAACGAAGCTAGGTAATACATCAGCAAAGACTTTTACACAAAAAGTTGTTAATGAAGAACTCACTACATGGTTTGAACAAAACCCCGCAGAAGGCAAAGAGATTGTCCGCAAAAGCATTGATGCAGCTGCAGCTCGTGTGGCAGCGCGCAAAGCCCGTGATTTAAGCCGCAATCGCAAAGGTCTACTAGAAGGCCGCGGAATGCCAGGAAAGTTAGCTGATTGCCAATGGACCGATCCTTCTAAATGTGAGCTCTACATTGTTGAGGGAGATTCAGCGGGTGGTTCTACAAAGGGTGGTCGCGATTCTCGCAACCAAGCTGTCTTGCCAATTCGCGGAAAGATTTTAAATGTTGAAAAAGCACGCATTGATCGCGTCCTACAAAACAATGAAGTACAAGCGCTCATTACTGCGCTCGGTACTGGCGTGCATGATGATTTCGATATTGAAAAACTTCGCTACCACAAGATTATTTTGATGGCCGATGCCGATGTTGATGGACAACACATCCGGACATTGCTCCTAACGTTGTTGTTCCGCTTCATGCGTCCACTTATTGAAAACGGCTTCGTTTATTTCGCACAACCTCCTCTCTATAAGTTGAAATGGGGCGGTAAAGAGCCTGTTGAGTACGCTTTTAGTGATCGCGAACGCGATGGCATGATTGAGATTGGTTTAGCTGCAGGAAAGCGCTTGCCTAAAGATGACGGTATTCAGCGCTTTAAAGGTTTAGGTGAGATGCCGGCAAAAGAACTATGGGATACAACTATGGATCCAGAACACCGCGTTCTTATCCGTGTCACATTAGATGATGCTGCGGCAGCCGATGATCTGTTCTCTGTACTTATGGGTGAAGATGTAGAAAAGCGACGAGCATTTATTCAACGTAACGCTAAAGATGTTAGGTTCTTGGATATCTAATGGATGAATTAAACCCAAAGAATCTTGAGAATTTCGACAAGATCGAAACCGTTGATCTACAAGTTGAAATGGCTCGTTCATATCTTGACTATGCGATGTCAGTTATCGTTGGTCGCGCACTTCCTGATATTCGTGATGGATTAAAACCTGTACACCGTCGCGTTTTGTATGCAATGTATGACGCGGGATATCGCCCAGATAAGGGTTACTACAAATCTTCACGCATCGTCGGTGACGTCATGGGTAATTACCACCCTCACGGAGACACCGCGATCTATGACTCTGTAGTTCGCCTTGCCCAGCACTGGTCTTTGCGTTATTTACTCATCGACGGCAATGGAAACTTCGGCTCTCCGGGCAATGATCCAGCAGCTGCAATGCGCTATACCGAGGCGCGTTTATCTCCTATCGCGATGGAGATGATGCGCGATATCGATGAAGACACTGTTGATTTTGTTCCTAACTATGACGGTCGCTCACAAGAGCCAACTGTTTTGCCTTCACGTCTACCCAATCTTCTTGTTAATGGCAGCGCCGGTATCGCAGTTGGAATGGCTACAAATATTCCGCCACATAACCTTCGCGAAATCGGTGAAGCTGTAATTTTTGCTCTTGAACATCCAGAGATGAAGCAAGATGAACTACTTAATAAGTTCTTAACTATTGTTAAAGGTCCAGATTTTCCAACTAAGGCGCTCATTGTTGGTCGTGGTGGAATCGAAGATGCTTACCGCACAGGTCGCGGCTCAATCACTATGCGCGCAGTGGTGCAGGTCGAAGAGATTAACAAGCGAACATGTTTAGTTATTAGCGAACTTCCTTATCAAGTTAACCCAGATAACTTGGCACTTAAAATCGCTGAACTTGTTAAAGATGGAAAGATTAAGGGAATCGCCGATGTACGCGATGAAGGTAATGAACGTTTAGGTCAACGTCTTGTCATTGTCTTGCAATCAAGCGCTATCCCTAAAGTTGTTCTTAATAACCTTTATAAGCAGACACAACTACAAGACACATTTGGCGCAAATATGTTGGCCTTAGTTGATGGCGTGCCTCGCACGTTGCGCCTTGATGAATTTATCCGTTATTACATCGATCATCAGATCGAAGTAATTGTTCGGCGCACCAAATTCCGTTTATCTGAAAAAGAAAAACGCGCACATATTTTGCAGGGCTATCTCAAGGCCCTTGATGCCCTCGATGCAGTGATCGCTTTAATCCGCGCATCCACAACTCCCGAAGAAGCACGCACCGGATTGATGAAGCTTCTTGATGTCGATGAGATCCAAGCTAATGCGATTTTGGATATGCAGCTGCGCCGTATTGCAGCCCTTGAGCGCCAGAAGATAAACGATGAATATGACGCGTTAATGGCTGACATTGTCGAGCTCAACGCAATTCTTATTAGCCCGCAAAAACAGCGCGAAATCGTGAAAACTGAACTTACTGATTTGGTTGCAAAGTATGGCGATGATCGCCGCACACAGATTGTTGCAAGCGAGGGTGATTTCAGTGCCGAAGATTTAATTCCAGATCAAGATGTAGTTGTAACAATTACTCGTGGTGGATATTCAAAGCGCACCATGGCAGATCTATATAGATCACAACGCCGTGGTGGTCGCGGAGTAAAAGGGGCAGCGCTTAAGGAAGATGATGTTGTAGATCATTTCTTTGTTGCATCTACACATGACTGGTTACTGTTCTTTACAAACCAAGGCCGCGTATATCGCGCCAAGGTTCACGAACTTCCAGATGCGGGCCGTGATGCACGCGGTCAACACGTTGCCAACTTGATGGCATTTAAACCCGATGAAAAAATCGCTTCAGTTTTATCACTTAAGGATTACACAATCTCTCCATTCTTAGTTCTTGCAACTAAAAATGGTTTAGTTAAAAAGACCCCACTGACTGAGTTTGATTCACCGCGCACCGGTGGATTGATTGCAATCTCATTAAAGCCAGGCGATGAAGTAGTCGGTGCATCACTTGTTAATCCAGATGACGAACTCTTGCTTGTGTCAACTAAAGGAATGTCACTTCGATTTACTGCAGATGATGAATCACTACGTCCAATGGGCCGTTCAACTAGCGGAGTTATTGGAATGAAGTTCCGAGCACAAGATTCCTTACTAACAATGGCGCGCGTTAATTCAGAGCTTGCATCAAATTCATTTGTATTTACTGCAACCGATGCCGGTTATGGCAAGAAGACTCCATTAGATGAATATCGTTTACAAGGTCGTGGCGGAATCGGCATTAAGGCTGCCAAGATCGATGAGAGCTCCAGAGGCTCATTAGTCAGCGCACTTGTATTGCGTGATGAGGATGAAGTCCTTGCAATCACATCTGCCGGCACAGTTATGCGCACCCCAGCGGCTGAAGTGCGCCAAACAGGCCGTGATTCAATGGGTGTGCGCCTGGTGAACCTAGATGAGGGCGTTGTTTTGGTCTCGGTGACCAAGAACAGCGAAGATGAGATTTCGCCGAAAAGTTAGTATGGTTCGGCTCTGAGTTAAGCCCTCTGATTCTCATTTTGGGAGTTAGGGAAGTTCAAGGTAACCTTGCGCTTCTGCAATCGAGATTCATCTTTGTTGCGGGCCTATAGCTCAGCCTGGTTAGA
>CAIVDO010000038.1 GCA_903904665.1 uncultured Actinomycetes bacterium
CAGTACTTGTTTGACCCTGGCGGGTTGCCCGAGCGGCCAATGGGAGGGGACTGTAAATCCCCCGGCTCTGCCTTCGAAGGTTCAAATCCTTCACCCGCCACCATCATTAAGCCGCCTTTTATTAGGTGGCTTTTTGCATATATGTCGCGTGTAGACATCTTCAAATGCCCTCAATAGCCTTCGCTTATATCCATCCACTTTGAGGAGTTAACGTGAAGAAACGCTTTGGAATTTTCGCAGCTGTAGTAATTGCAGCCGCACTTACATTGACTGGTTGCGCAAAGAGTGATTCAGCGACAACTGATTCTGCTGCATCATGCGCAAAGGCAGATCTTGCAACTGTCACAGCCGGCAAGCTAACTATTGCTACTGGCGAGCCTGCTTACTACCCATGGATTATTGATGACAAGCCAGAGACCGGAAATGGTTTTGAAGGCGCCGTTGCCTATGCAGTTGCTAAGCAACTCGGATTTACAAATGATGAAGTTGTATGGGTTCGTACAACATTTGATTCAGCAGTAACACCAGGTGACAAGACATTCGACTTCAACTTGCAGCAGTTCTCAATTACACCAGAGCGCCAAACTGCAGTTGATTTCTCATCTCCTTACTACACAGCTCCACAGGCAATCGTTTCTTACAAGGGCAGCAAGATTGATGGAAAGTCATCTCTTGCAGATCTTAAGGATGCAAAGCTTGGCGCAGCAGTGGGTACGACATCACTTGATGCGATTTCAAATCAGATTGGTGGAAAGCCACAAGTATTTAACGACAACGCTGCTGGAGTTTCTGCACTTAAGAACAAGCAGATCGATGGCTTGGTAGTAGATCTACCAACAGCTTTCTATCTATCTGGCGTTGAAGTTCCAAATGGAATCATTGTTGGCCAGTTGCCATCAACTGGTTCAGGTGATCAGTTCGGTCTATTGCTATCAAAGGGCAGCAAGTTGACCTCTTGTGTAACCGGAGCCGTCGATGCGATTACAGCCGATGGAACGCTTGCCGCAATCACTGATAAGTGGCTAGCAACCGATGCTGGCGCGCCAGTATTGAAGCCATAAGCGTAAAAAAGAAGTAAACACGGTAGTTTGGCGACCATGTCAGAGCGAATTAACTCTGCTTGGTCGCCAAGCTCACGTGAAATTGAAAGACGTGGAGCACGAAAGCGAATAAGTAGACGGCAAGCAACTATTGCCGCAGTTTCTTCAGCGCTAGTTCTTGGAACATTAATTACGGTAATCGTGACATCTCCCGGCTGGGCCGTAGTCAAAAAAACTTTCTTTGATATCGGTTATGGCCGAGAAGTTTTCCCAACGGTTATTGCAGGTCTTTGGATCAACTTGCAGCTGACATTCATCGGCGGATTCTGTATCGGTGTAATCGCTTTAGGTCTTGCCCTAATGCGCACTACAAAATCTCCAGCTCTGACTCCATTTAGATTTCTTGCAACTGCATACGTTGATATTTTCCGTGGTGCTCCACTGATCTTGATTATTTTGCTCGTGGGTTTCGGTGTCCCAGCACTTCAACTTCATGGAATTTCTAGCAATGTTATTTTCTTGGGCACCGTCGCAGTTGTTCTTACTTATTCAGCATATGTAGCTGAAGTTATTCGAAGTGGAATTCTTTCTATCCATCCGAGCCAACGCGCAGCTGCACGATCCCTTGGTTTAACTTCGGGACAGACCATGCGTTATGTGGTATTGCCTCAAGCGATTCGCCGCGTAGTTCCACCTCTTTTAAATGACTTTGTTTCACTCCTAAAAGACACAGGCCTAGTTTCAATCCTGGGTGTGACCGATGCGGTACGAGCAGCACAAATCAATGCATCCAGAACATTTAATTACACCCCCTACGTAGTTGCGGCAGTGCTCTTCTTATTGATTACGATTCCAATGACTCGCTATACAGATCGCGCAATAAGACAGCGCACCAG
>CAIVDO010000039.1 GCA_903904665.1 uncultured Actinomycetes bacterium
ACCGAAGATCCAATTGTTTCTTCAGATATCGTCACCGATCCTTCATCATGTATCTTCGATTCAGGTTTAACCAAAGTAATTGGTAACCAGGTCAAGATCGTTGGTTGGTATGACAACGAATGGGGTTACTCAAACCGTCTTGTCGATTTGATCGCATACGTTGGTAAAACTCTTTAATGCCAGATCTTGCTTCCTTTGATGTAGCGGGAAAGCGGGTCTTTCTTCGCTGTGATCTCAATGTTCCATTGAAAGATGGAGTCATTAAAGATGATGGACGAATTAAAGCCTCGCTTCCTACTATTGAGGCCCTACTTGAAAAGGGTGCATCACTTGTGATCGCCGCCCACTTGGGGCGACCAAAAGGTGAAGCAAAGCCTGAACTCTCATTAGCACCTGTTGCCAAACGCTTAGGTGAACTACTTGGCCGAGAGATAATTTTTCCAGGTGAAGTCACCGGTGCATTAGTAACTGCAGCGGCGCAAAAGTTAGCGCCGGGTCAGATTCTTCTACTTGAAAATATTCGCTTCAGTGCGTCAGAGACAAGCAAAGAGGAGTCCGAGCGCAGTGCATTTGCTGCAGAGCTAGCACAATTAGCTGATGCATATGTGGGCGATGGCTTTGGTGCCGTGCACCGCAAACATGCCTCTGTATTTGATCTTCCAAAGCTTCTTCCACATGTTGCCGGAAAGTTAGTGGCTGCAGAAGTTGAAGTTCTCAAGAAGTTGACCCACAATCCAGAACGTCCTTATGGAGTTGTTCTCGGCGGCGCAAAGGTTTCAGATAAGTTAGCTGTTATTGAAAACTTGCTTGGTAAGGTCGATGTTTTAGCTATTGGCGGGGGAATGGTTTTTACATTCCTTAAAGCTCAAGGCAAAGAGATCGGTACTTCATTAGTTGAAGATGAAATGCTTGATGTTGTAAAAGGATTAATCGCTAAAGCCCAAGAAAAGGGCGTTAAATTAGTTCTTCCAACTGACATTGTTGTCGCACCTTCTTTCTCGCCCGATGCACCTCCAACACTTGTTTCGGCAGATGCGATTCCATCTGATCAAATGGGCCTAGATATCGGACCAGAGTCG
This sequence comes from uncultured Actinomycetes bacterium, assembly GCA_903904665.1. Lineage (GTDB taxonomy): Bacteria > Actinomycetota > Actinomycetes > Nanopelagicales > Nanopelagicaceae > Planktophila. The sequence goes on from CAIVDO010000039.1 coordinate 1,080, forward strand.
GCTAGAGCATTTGCAGTTGAGATCGAAAAATGTAAGACAGTATTTTGGAATGGACCGATGGGCGTATTTGAATTTGCAAATTTTGCCGCTGGCACAAAGGTTGTTGCAACTGCGCTGACTAAAGTATCTGGTATCAGCGTTGTTGGCGGGGGAGACTCTGCTGCAGCGGTTCGAGCACTTGGCTTTGCAGATTCAGAGTTCGGCTACATCTCAACTGGCGGCGGAGCATCGTTAGAATATTTAGAGGGCAAGGAACTTCCTGGCCTTCAAGCACTTGGCTTATAAGGAGCGATAATGCGTAAACCATTGATGGCTGGAAACTGGAAGATGAATCTCAATCACCTTGAGGCGATTGCAGTTGCCCAGAAGCTGGTTTACTCACTCGATGATAAAGATTACGACGCTGTTGATGTCGCAATCATTCCTCCATTCACAGATATCCGCTCGATTCAAACGTTGATCGATGGCGATCGTCTACGTCTTACTTATGGAGCGCAAGATCTCTCTCCAGAAGCAAGCGGAGCATTTACTGGTGATATCGCAGGTTCAATGTTGCACAAGCTCGGTTGCACGTATGTGCTCATCGGACATTCAGAGCGTCGCGCAATTCACAATGAATCAGATGCACTCATCAATCGTAAAATCAAAGCAGCGCTTGCACATGAGATCATCCCAATTTTCTGTGTAGGTGAAGAGTTGGCTATCCGTGAATCCGGTGCACATGTCAGTCATGTCATTCGTCAAGTGCGTGCCGGTCTTGAAGGATTTACTAAGCCTGAGTTAAAAAAGATTGTGATCGCCTATGAACCTGTATGGGCAATCGGTACAGGTAAAGTTGCAACTCCAGAAGATGCGCAAGAAGTATGTGCAGCAATCCGTGAAGAGATTGAAAATATCGCTTCAGCCGAGATCGCATCAAATATGCGCATTCTCTATGGCGGTTCAGTGAAATCTTCTAATATTGCCGAAATAATGAAAAAGAGCGATGTCGATGGCGCCCTCATCGGGGGAGCGAGCCTGGATCCTGAGGAGCTAGCCAAGATTGTGAAGTTCCACGCGCAAGCAGAGTAAGGCGCAGGCGGTTTTAGCAGGTATCCTTACCCTCTACGAAACAAGGAGTACGACAACGTGAAATTAGCACTATCAATCCTGCTCGTCATTACCAGCGTCCTCATGATTCTTCTTGTCCTTCTTCATAAGGGCAAGGGAAGCGGACTTTCCGATTTATTCGGTGGAGGAATCTCAACTAACTACGGTGGATCATCTGTCGTTGAGCGCAACCTCGATCGCATCACAATCGTTGTAGGTGGCCTGTGGTTTGCATTTGTTGTTGCCCTTAGTCTTGTTCTTAAGTAAATCTCTTAACTTTATATCTCTCATTATCTAAAAGGAGTTCTACATGGCAAGTGCAATTCGCGGAAGCCGAGTCGGCGCCGGCCCAATGGGCGAGGCAGAACGCGGCGATTCGATTGCTCGCGCCTATGTTTCATATTTTTGCGCAAATGGACATGAAGTCCGTCCATCTTTTGCTGTAGAAGAGACTGTTGTCATCCCGGCTGAATGGGACTGCCCAAAGTGTGGTTATCCAGCAGGCCGTGATCGAAATAATCCACCTAGCCCAGTTAAGAATGAGCCCTATAAGACTCACCTTGCATACGTTAAAGAGCGCCGTACTGATGCTGAAGGTGAAAAGATTCTAGAAGAAGCACTCCGTAAACTTCGTGGAGATGACGAAGACTAAATCTTTTTTATAGCATCAAGTAGTTGGTCTATACCCGCACTGCGATTGGTTAAATTCAATCGAAGGAGCGGGTATTTTCTTGAGGCAAGGGCCTTTCCATCTCCCAAGGCCTGTGCCGCGATAAGAGTTTTGAAACCAAAGTTCTGACCTGGAATTTCAATATCTTTGGCTGGTGCCCCAGTTATTTGCAGGAAAGCACCATTGTGTTGTCCACCTTTATGAAACTGACCAGTGGAGTGGAGAAAACGTGGGCCCCAGCCAAAGGTGACGGGACAGCCAAGTTTTTCAGAGAGTAAATCTCGAATCTCTACTATTTTAGAGTCATCTTTTCTATCTAAATAGGCCATGATTGCAACATAACCACCGGCAGGTATTGATTTTGAAAATAACGCAAGGGCGTTGAGTGCGCTATCTCCATCTCCAAATATCTCAATAGATGAATCTTTATGGGTGGGTGTAAATGTTGGAAGCGCTCCATTCCATTCACGCAACAGGGCAGAAGTCTGTTCCTTTGCTTCAGTGACATTGGGTTGATTAAAGGGGTCAACTTCAAGGGCTGCGCCAATGAGAGCTGTGACCCACTCCCAGATAATGAACTGTGACGCTAAATCACTCTCTACTACTAAATCGGCAGAGCCTGCATATGCAATGGAGAAGACATTGGCACTGTTGCCGCTTTTTTCTATAACTATCGGTAAGCGACCTACTTGATTCTTTCCAGTTGATTCTGCAACTAACTGTTCAACCCAATCGCTCATTCCAGGCATTGTGGAAGCTGCATCGGTAAAGGAAAGATACTGCCCTGCAACATAGGAGAGCAGGTAAGCGATATCTACTACGGCCGATGAATCTTTAATAAATGAACTCTTCGTTTCACTTGCATTATCGAGAAGAACCGATACATCCACACCAATGAGCGCCGAAGGAACCAGGCCAAAAGCGCTCAGAACACTAAAACGTCCACCAACATTGGGATCAGCATTAATGACGCTAAAGCCATCTGCGCGTGAAGCTTTATCAAGGGCAGAGCCCGGATCAGTGACAATCACAATGTGATTGTGCGGATTAAGTCCAGCCTTAGTGAATGCATCTTGAAAGAGCGCTCTTTGCGAGGCGGTTTCAATTGTGGAACCGGATTTAGAGCTCACAACAACAAGGGCAGTTGATAAATCACAGTTGAGTGCATGTGCCACATAATCAGGATCAGTTGAATCTAAAACAAAGAGTTTTTTACCAAAGCTGGCTGCGATAACTTCTGGCCCGAGGGATGAACCGCCCATTCCGCAGAGAATTACGCTCTTCTTGTCGCGATGCTTTGCATAGAGGGCATCTAGTGCAGGTAGAAGTTCGCGTGAACTCTCAGGTAGATCAATCCAATTCAATCTGATGCTAGCTTCAGCTTGAGCTGCTAAACCCCAAATCGTTGAATCTTTGGCAGCAAGGCGCTCATGAATGGCAGCTAAGGCGATATAGCGAGGGTCATTTCTATCAACTTTGTTGAGAGCATTTCCAGAAACTTTGATCATCCTTGCTGGGCCACCTTCACATTATCAAGAAGCTCATTCCAAGCTTGTGCAAATTTCTTTACGCCATCAATCTCTAACTCTGTTGTAACTGAATCGATTGAGATGTGCAGAGCTGAGAGTGCTTTGAGTACATCTACGGCCGCCAGATAGTTTGGAGTAATTGTGTTTCCACGAACAGTCCCATGATCGATAAGGGCATCTAAAGTTGATTGTGGCATTGTGTTGACGGTATCCGGAGCTATGAGTTCAACTACGTAGCGAGTGTCATCGTATGCAGGATCTTTCACACCGGTAGATGCCCACAGTGGGCGTTGCTTGTGGGCGCCACGATCTATCTGTTTACGCCATCTTTCTGAGGAAAACTTTTCCTCAAAGAGTTGATAAGCAAGATGAGCGTTGGCGATTGCAGCTTTACCTAGTAAAGAAGTCGCTGCATCTGATCCATCCTTCTTAAGTAGAGCATCTACTGAAGTATCAATTCGGCTAATGAAAAAAGATGCCACAGAATGAACATGACCAGGATTTGTTGCCGCTTCAACGCCTGACATGTATGCATCAATTACTGCTCCATATCGTTTAACCGAGAAAATCAATGTGACATTGACGCTAATACCGGCAGCAACAAGGGCAGTGATTGCAGGCAAACCTTCAATAGTTGCCGGAACCTTGATCATCAGATTTGGGCGATCAATAATGGACCACAGCTGTTTGCCTTGGGCGATTGTCGCGGCAGTGTCATGTGCAAGACGTGGGTCAACTTCGATACTTACGCGACCATCTTTGCCTTTAGTTGCTGAGTAGATATCTTTAAAAAGATCGCAAGCAGCTCGTACATCATCGGTTGTTAACTTTTGAACAATGGCATCAACATCTGCATTCTTCATCGCCGCGATATCGCCGGCATATTCCTTGGCTCCAGCAATAGCAGCTGCAAAGATCGATGGATTTGTTGTTACGCCAACGACGCCAGAATGAGCTATACGTGAAGGCAAAGAGTGGGCATCACTTCCAGTGATTTTTGCACGAGATAGATCATCTAGCCAGATAGATGTTCCACCCTTTGCTACATCAACTACGCTCATTACATAGCCGCCTTGATCTTTGTGACGATCGCTTCTGCTGAAAATCCAAACTCGCTAAATAGCTTCTTAGCATCAGCCGATGCTCCGTAGTGTTCAAGTGAGATTGCGATACCGCCATCACCGATTAATTGATGCCACCCTTGAGCTATTCCTACTTCAATGCTGACCTTTAACTTAATAGAAGGTGGCAGGACTAAATCTTTATAGCTCTGATCTTGCTCGGCAAACCACTCAAGGCAAGGCGCGCTAACCACTCGCACAGCAATTGCTTCTTGCGCTAGGGCCTTTTGGACATCGAGTGCAAGTGATACTTCAGAGCCAGTAGCAATCAAGATCGCAACAGGATGAGGAGCATCTTTGAGGATGTAAGCACCGTGGGCCGTACCGGAGGCAGGAGCGCACTCAGTGCGATCAAAGACGGGTAAGTTTTGGCGCGATAGCAAGATCCCCGTTGCACGTCGGCGTTGCACAATCTTCTTCCAACTCTCGGCAACTTCATTTGCATCTCCTGGACGCACTACATCTAAGCCTGGAATAGCACGTAGGGCAGCAAAGTGTTCAATAGGTTGATGTGTAGGTCCATCTTCGCCCACACCAATTGAGTCATGGGTCCAAACAAAAGTCGAAGCAACGTTCATCAAAGCAGCTAATCGCACTGCACCACGCATGTAGTCACTAAAGACTGCAAAAGTTCCACCAAATGATCGAGTCAGACCATGGAGTGCAATTCCATTGAGAATTGAACCCATTGCATGTTCACGAATTCCAAAGTGGATGATTCGACCATATGGATTGGCGCCCTTGATAGCACTTGTTGCTGGCAAGAAAGAACCGCCACCTTCAATACTGGTGTTATTTGATCCGGCTAGATCTGCAGAACCACCCCAAAACTCAGGAAGTTTCTTAGCGATTGCATTAATTACCTGGCCTGAAGCTGCGCGCGTTGCTACATCTTTACCAGGGGCAAATGTTGGAATCTCTGACTCCCAGCCGGTAGGCAGTTCTTTAGTACGAAGGCGTGCAAGTAAAGCAGCTTGTTCGGGATTAGCGCTTTGCCATGTAGCAAATCTCTTATCCCACTCTTTGCGCAGCTGCGCACCACGCGCCTTTACTTGACGCGCATGGCTTAGAACATCATCGGGCATGGCAAATTTCTCTTGCGGATTGAGACCAAGTGCAAGTTTTGTTGCAGCGATCTCTTCATCACCAAGTGCTGAACCATGTGAACCGGCGGTGCCTTGTGCTTTTGGAGCAGGCCATGCGATGACTGATTTCATACGGATTAATGATGGTTTAGAGGTTTCTTTCTTTGCCGCAATCATTGCCGCATCGAGTGCAGCGATATCTACATTTCCATTTGTCGCTGCCGCAACATCAATTACATGCCATCCATATGCACGATAACGTGCAGAGACATCTTCTGTGAAAGCGTTATGTGTATCGCCTTCAATAGAAATGCGATTATCGTCATAAATAATAGTGAGTGCACCTAGTTCTTGAGTTCCAGCAAGAGAAGAGGCTTCAGCGCTTACACCTTCTTGCAGATCTCCATCAGAGCAAATAACCCAAATACTGTGATCAAAGATTGAATCCCCCAAGGGCGCTTGTGGATCAAGTAATCCGCGCTCATAGCGCGCTGCCATAGCCATACCAACAGCTGTAGCAACACCTTGGCCTAATGGGCCAGTAGTCATTTCAACACCAACAGTGTGACCATATTCAGGGTGACCCGGAGTTAAAGATCCCCATGTGCGAAACTCCTGGAGATCTTTTAACTCTAAGCCGTATCCGCTTAAGTAAAGTTGAATGTATAGCGTGAGTGATGAGTGACCGCAGGAGAGAATAAATCGATCACGGCCAAGCCATTGTGCATCGGCAGGGTCGTGGATTAAATGGCGTTGGAAAAGGCTGTAAGCAACTGGTGCCAGCGACATGGCGGTACCGGGATGACCGTTTCCTACTTTTTGAACGGCATCTGCAGCTAATGCGCGTGCATATGCAACTGCGCGATCATCTAACTCTGACCAGTTTGATAGTGCGCTCATTTACTTACATCCATTTCTTTGAATTGAATTGATAGCCAGATTTGCCACGCTGCAATCCACACTAATGCTGATCCCAATAAATGTGCTGCCACTAAGAGCTCAGGCACTCCCTGTAGGTATTGGATATAACCAATTCCGCCTTGTGCCAAGGCAATGGAGAGAAACACAAGTAGACGTTTCTTAGTTAGCGATGAAATATCTTTGCGCAAGTAAAAAGCGATTGTGAAGAAAATGAGGATGGCTACTGCGCCCCCATGCAAGAAGGCGGCCTCTTGAATCCTGATGTGAAGACGAGGTGCTTGATAGTCACCAGCGTGTGGACCTGCGCCAGTTACTACAGTTCCTAAAATAATAACAAAAGCTGACCACATGATATGAACTTTGGAGTAACTATTAATCTGTCCAGCTACTCTAGTTTTACTTGCGGGACTTTTTCTGCGTGAATATAGAGATGTCGCTGCAGCAATCAGAATTGTTGAAAGTAAGAAATGACTTGCAACCGAAATCGGATTGAGATGAGTGAGTACTGTTATTCCACCGACTACTCCCTGACCAAAGATTCCTAAGAACTGGCCTATTGCAAGGATACGAAGATCTTTTCGGCCCGATTTAATGACGGCAATTAAAGTCGCAACGGCAATTGCAACCATGACAAAGGTCAGCAGGCGATTAGTGAACTCAATCCAAGAGTGTGTAACGCCTTCGATTTGGTTTTTCACTGGTACATACGAACCTGCGGTGCACTCAGGCCATGTTGGACAACCAAGTCCTGATCCAGTCAGTCGGACCGCTCCACCTGTTACCACTATCGCCACTTGAGAGATCAAGAGCGCTAAGGAGAGTGGGGATAAAGCTCGGGCCACGCGTGAGGAGTTCATGGCCCAACCCTATGGCTCGAGCGCGCCCAGGCGGGCCGAGTGGCCGAAGATGTCGAATTACGACACAATACTGTTGTGAAAATGAGTGGTGGCACAGGCGTGGTGCAGGGCGATGATGTTCGCACCCGCGACTTGGTCGCGCGCTCAATTCTAGAAAACGGGCCGTCAACGGCTGCAGTTCTTGGCCAACGCCTAGGTCTTACACCGGCAGGGATTCGCAGACATTTAGATTTACTTGTAGCTGATGGAGTTTTAGAAGCGCGTGAACCTCGTTCTGCACTTATCCGCGGCAGAGGCCGTCCCTCAAAGGTTTTCGTAATGAGCGATAAAGGTCGTCAACAGTTTGAACATTCTTATGATGATTTAGCCGTTGCTGCCTTGAAATTTATGTCAACGCAATCTGGCAATCAACTTGTTTCAGATTTTGCACTATCTCGTGCGCAAGATATTGAACGCAAAGCCACGATCTCAATAGCCAATAAAGCTAACAAGTCAGAGGCGATTGCAGAATTTCTCAGTGAGCAGGGTTATGCCGCAAGTATCGATCAGAAGCCAATGGGTGAAGAACTCTGTCAACACCATTGCCCTATTGCTCACGTTGCATCTGAGTTCCCTGCATTGTGTGAAGCAGAGACAGAGGCCTTATCTCGTTTACTAGGAACCCACGTTCAACGCCTAGCCACAATCGCACATGGCGATGGAGTTTGCACAACCTTTATCCCAAAGACCACTTCTACATCAAAGCGAAAGGTACGTGCATGACAATCGCACATCCAGAACTCGAAGGTATCGGCAACTATGAATATGGTTGGTCAGATAAGAGCGATGCAGGCACCAACGCTAAACGTGGGCTCAATGAGGATGTCGTGCGCGATATTTCTTCTAAGAAATCTGAGCCACAGTGGATGCTCGATCTTCGTCTTAAAGGTTTAGCACTTTTCGAAAAGAAGCCAATGCCTAACTGGGGCTCAGATCTTTCTGGAATTTTCTTTGACACGATCAAATACTTTGTGCGCTCAACTGAGAAGCAAGCGGCAACTTGGGATGACTTACCAGATGAGATCAAAAATACGTATGACCGCTTAGGTATTCCGGAGGCTGAAAAGCAGCGCCTAGTCTCTGGCGTAGCTGCTCAATATGAGTCTGAAGTTGTTTACCACTCAATCCGTGAAGATCTAGAAAAACAGGGCGTAATCTTCCTTGATACAGATAGTGCGCTCAAGGCGCACCCTGAACTCTTTAAAGAGTATTTCGGAACCGTTATTCCAGTAGGAGATAACAAGTTCGCAGCACTTAATACATCTGTATGGTCTGGTGGTTCATTTATCTATGTTCCTAAGGGCGTTCATGTAGATATTCCATTGCAAGCATATTTCCGCATCAATACTGAGAATATGGGTCAGTTTGAACGCACACTAATTATTGCCGATGAAGATTCATACATTCACTATGTTGAAGGATGTACTGCTCCAATTTACAAATCCGATTCATTGCACTCTGCAGTTGTAGAAATTATTGTAAAAAAGGGTGCACGTGTTCGTTACACAACTATTCAAAACTGGTCGAATAACGTTTACAACCTCGTAACTAAGCGCGCTACTTGTGCTGAGGGTGCAACGATGGAGTGGGTAGATGGAAATATCGGTTCAAAGGTGACGATGAAATACCCTGCAATCTTCTTAATGGGGCCACATGCAAAGGGAGAAACACTCTCACTTGCATTTGCCGGTGAAGGACAGCATCAAGATTCTGGAGCCAAGATGGTTCATGCTGCTCCATATACATCTTCGTCTGTAATCTCAAAATCTGTTGCCCGAAACGGTGGTCGTACTTCTTACCGTGGACTAGTCCAGGTTCAAGAAGGTGCACACCATTCAAAGAGCACTGTTAAATGCGATGCACTCTTAGTGGACACAATTTCTCGTTCTGATACATATCCTTATGTTGATATTCGTGAAGATGACGTATCGATGGGACATGAGGCTACTGTTTCTAAAATCTCTGATGATCAGCTTTTCTATCTTATGTCTAGAGGCTTAACTGAAGATGAAGCTATGGCGATGATCGTTCGTGGATTTATCGAACCCATAGCCCGCGAACTCCCAATGGAGTACGCACTTGAGCTCAATCGACTTATTGAACTGCAAATGGAAGGTGCTGTTGGTTAATGTCTGTTTTAACTACTAATTACTTAACACCCAGTGGGCGCGAAGAGGCCTGGCGTTTTACGCCGCTCAAACGCCTGCGAGGACTCCATGACGGTTCTGTTGTTGTTGATCAACGTCATTCCTTAACTACCAAATCAGCATTACCGGCAGAAGTGAGCTTTACTCGTGAGGCACTCTCACCGCTTGCTACAAGTGATGATGTGATCATTGAACGCATTCGCGGTGAAGCAACTGATGTTGCCCATCTTCACATTGCAGCTGATGCGCAGATAAAAGAAGCGATCTTCTTGACTCGCCTAGGCGGGGGAGTAGATAGCGCTGAGTTATCGCGTGTTCGTATCTCATTAGGTTCTCATGCAGTTGCAACGGTAATTGTTGAAAACATCGGCGATACCATCTTGGCCGAGGATTTAGAAATCTCTTTAGCCCCTGGATCTAGTCTGACTTTTGTATCACTTCAAGAGTTTGATGCCAAGAGTGTTTACACCGCTCGTCATCATGCTGTTGTCGATAAGGATGCAACATTCAAATCGATCACCGTCACAGTTGGCGGAGATGTAGTTCGCATCCTACCAACCGTTGAATTTATTGCTCCAGGAGCCTGTGCAGAACTTCTTGGCGTTTACTTTGCAACAACTGGACAGTTCTTTGAACACCGCATGCATGTCGATCATGCGGTGCCACATGCTAAATCCCGCGTTAATTTCAAGGGAGCACTTGCTGGCAAAGATGCACACACGGTGTGGATAGGTGATGTTCTTATCCGTGCAGTTGCCGAAGGCACAGATACCTATGAGTTAAACCGCAACTTGTTACTCACTGATGGTGCTCGTGCAGATTCAGTTCCTAACCTTGAAATCGAAACGGGAGAAATCGTAGGGGCGGGCCATGCAAGCACGACCGGGCGCTTTGATGATGAACAGTTGTTCTATTTAATGTCACGCGGTATCACTGTAGAAAATGCTCGTCGCCTGGTGGTTCGCGGATTCTTTAGCGAAATCATCAATGAAATTGGCAACGAAGAAGTCCAAGAACGCCTTATGGCACGCATTGATGGCGAACTCGAAAAGGCAGGTGCATAGATGCCTGATTTGATGCTTGATCAACTAGTTGCGGGCAAGCCCGTTCGTATCGAAAAAGATGGAAAAAGCATATGTGTCACCAAGGTTGGCGATGAAGTATTTGCAATTAATGACACCTGTACTCATTCAGATGCATCTCTAGCTGAAGGTGATGTAACAGATTTCAAAATTGAATGCTGGTTACATGGGGCTGAATTTGATCTACGCACGGGCCAGGCTCTTTCATTACCGGCCACACAGGCAGTTGATGTTTATACAGTGAAGATCGACGGAAATTCCGTCACGGTTGAGATTTAGTACACGAGAAGAAGAGAGAAAAGAATGAGCACCCTAGAAATCCGCGGACTGCAAGTTTCAGTTGACACTGAAAATGGCGCAGTTGAGATCCTCAAAGGCGTTGATCTAACGATTAACTCTGGCGAAACTCACGCCATCATGGGCCCTAACGGCTCTGGTAAATCAACACTTGCATACTCAATTGCAGGCCACCCTAGATACACAATTACCGGTGGTTCTGTGACCCTTGATGGCGCAGATGTTTTAGATATGACAGTTGATGAGCGCGCTAAGGCTGGACTCTTCCTAGCGATGCAGTATCCAGTTGAAGTTCCTGGAGTTTCTGTTTCTAACTTCTTGCGAACAGCGGCAACGGCACTACGTGGGGAAGCACCAAAGCTTCGTACGTGGGTTGCAGAAGTTAAAGAAGCGATGGAAGCACTTAACATGGATCCAGCATTTGCTACACGAAATGTTAATGAAGGTTTCTCAGGCGGAGAAAAGAAGCGTCATGAAATTATGCAGCTAGAACTACTTAAGCCCAAGATGGCCATTCTCGATGAGACCGACTCTGGTCTAGATGTTGATGCGCTGCGTATAGTCTCTGAAGGCGTTAATCGTGCGAAGGCTAATAACAATCTCGGTGTCCTTCTTATTACGCACTACACACGTATTTTGAAATACATCAAACCTGATTTCGTTCATGTTTTTGCCAATGGGCACATTGTGGAAGAAGGCGGTCCAGATCTAGCAGACAAGCTAGAGGCAAATGGATATGCAGATTACGTGAGCAAGTAGGCACAATGAGTTTTTCTGTTGCAGAGGTACGTAAAGATTTCCCAATCTTTGAACGTACTATTCGCGACGGTAAAAGACTGGTCTATTTAGATAGCGGAGCAACTGCCCAAAAGCCATGGGCGGTAATTAACGCTGAAAGTGATTTTTATTCTAAGCACAATGCAGCAGTTCACCGCGGTGCTCACCAATTAGCCGAAGAGGCAACAGATGCCTATGAAGGGGCTAGAGCAATAGTTGCTGCCTTTATTGGCGCGCATGAAAATGAAGTTATCTTCACTAAGAGTGCAACTGAGTCCATTAACTTAGTAGCGTATGCGATGGGCAATGCAGAAGCAGGAAATCGTTTTGCATTAACTAGTGCAGATTCAATTGTTGTGACAGAGATGGAACACCATGCCAATTTGATTCCTTGGCAGCAGCTAGCTAAGCGCACAGGTGCCCAACTGTCTTGGTTTAAAGTCACGCAAGATTCACGCCTTGACCTTTCCAATATTGAGCAAATTATCACTCCAAAAACTAAAGTTGTGGCAGTTACGCATCAATCAAATGTGCTCGGAACTATTAATCCACTAGAGGCAATAGTTAAACGTGCTCATGAAGTCGGTGCAGTTGTTGTCTTAGATGCATGCCAATCGGTACCGCACATGAGTGTTGATGTTGCCGCCCTTGGTGTTGATTTCTTAGCTTTTTCTGGACACAAGGCCATTGGTCCAACTGGTGTTGGCGTTTTGTGGGGCAAAGCGCAACTTCTAGATGAACTACCACCATTTCTTACGGGTGGATCGATGATTGAAACAGTCACGATGACATCTGCGACGTGGGCTCCGGTACCGCAGAAATTCGAAGCAGGGGTTCCCAACATGGCACAAGCCGTTGGTTTAGGCGCAGCATTTCAATACCTATCTGCACTTGGTATGGATCAGATTCGTGCGCATGAAATCTCTCTAACAGATTACGCCCTCAAGAAGATGTTAACGATTCCTGGAATTCGAATAGTTGGGCCGCAGACAAATGAGTCTCGAGGTGCCACGATCTCATTTACCGTTAAGGATATTCATCCACATGACATCGGCCAGTATGTTGATAGCCAAGGCATAGCCCTACGAACTGGCCATCACTGTGCATGGCCATTGGCTAAGTGCATGAATGTTCCTGCAACAACTAGAGCATCTTTTTATCTCTACAATGACGAACACGATGTTGACGCATTGGTAGAAGCAATAACCGGTGCTCAAGAATATTTTGGGAGATTTTGATGGAATTAGATTCGCTCTACCAAGAAGTGATTCTCGATCACTATAAGCACCCCCAACACAAGGGACTCAATCCAGTTTTCACTGCCCAAGTTAGCCATGTCAATACAAGCTGCGGAGATGAGATCACTCTCAATCTGAATGTGCAAGAAAATGTAATTACATCACTGACTTGGGATGGAGCGGGTTGTTCGATCTCACAGGCTAGCGTTTCGATGCTGAGCGATTTATTGACCGATAAGACGTTAGAACAAGCAGATGTAATCGTTAAATCGTTCTCTGAACTAATGGCCAGTAAGGGCACATCGGCCGGAGATGCAGAGATTCTTGAGGATGCCGTTGTTTTTGCTGGAGTTTCAAAGTTTCCAGGTCGAGTAAAGTGTGCTCTGCTTGGTTGGATGGCCTTTAAAGATGCAGCAATTCAGTCACAAGGGGAGAGCAAATGACTACAACTGTTGATGATGTAACCGAGGCGATGAAAGATGTGGTCGACCCAGAATTAGGAATCAATGTTGTTGATCTTGGGCTTATCTATGACGTCATGGTCGATGAAGCAAATATCGCGATTTTGAATATGACGTTAACCTCAGCTGCCTGTCCGCTGCAAGATGTTATTGAAGACCAAACACGTTCAGCCCTTGCTGGGATGACTAGTGATGTGAAGATTAACTGGGTATGGATGCCGCCTTGGGGTCCAGACAAGATTAGCGATGATGGCCGTGATCAACTTCGAGCCCTTGGTTTTACTGTCTGAGCAATAACTCAATAAGGTAGTCACATGTCAATGCATGCGGCTTGGATGACTCATCGTTCTATGACGGCTGACCCATCGGTCAAGCAACAAAAATTAAAGCCAGGCACCGTTAAACGCATCTTTGCCTTCGCTAAGCCCTATCGAACAAGCATCTGGATCTTTTTAATTACGGTAGTTATTGATGCTGTATTAGTCATTGCAACGCCACTTTTATTGCGCCAGCTCATAGATAAAGGTGTTATTCCTAAAGATGGCGCGCTTGTTACTCGCTTAGCAATACTGGTGGGTTTACTAGCAATTGCTGATGCTGGAATGAGCATGTTAGGCCGCTATTTCTCATCGCGCATCGGTGAAGGTCTTATTTATGATCTTCGTTCTTTGGTCTTTGGCCATGTTCAGAAACAATCCATCGCTTTTTTCACACGCACTCAAACTGGTGCACTTATCTCGCGCATTAACTCCGATGTGATGGGTGCTCAACAGGCATTTACTGCAACTTTGTCAGGGGTAGTAAGCAACGTAGTGAGTTTGGTATTAGTGGGCGTAACAATGATGATTTTGTCTTGGCAGATAACGATATTTTCATTACTTCTTTTACCTGCATTCCTGATCCCAACTAAATGGGTGGGACGCAAACTGCAAGAACTCACACGTGATTCATTTAATACCAATGCCGAGATGTCTAGCACGATGACTGAACGCTTCAACGTATCTGGCGCGATGCTGGTCGCTCTATACGGAGAGCCTGCACGAGAACGTGAATACTTTAGATCCAGAGCACGCAAGGTCGCAGATATTGGTATCAAGATGGCGATGCTCAACCGTCTTTTCTTTATAGCTCTCACAAGTGTGGCCGCAATTGCAACGGCCTTTGCTTATGGAATTGGCGGACATTTAGCTATCAGTGGGGGAGTAACGGTTGGTACTTTGCTTGCAATTACCGCACTCTTGGCACGTCTCTATGGTCCGCTGACGGCTCTTTCAAATGTACGCATCGATGTAATGACATCTCTTGTTTCATTTGAACGCGTTTTTGAAGTTCTCGATCTTGAACCAATGGTGAAGAATCGAGCAAACGCAGTTGCGTTAAGTACTAAGCATCCAACAATTGAGTTTAAGGATGTAAGTTTTTCCTATCCTCGCGCCGAAGAGATCTCTCTAGCCTCCCTTGAATCTGCGGCTAAACCAGAGACGATTCAAAGCGGAGAAGTCTTGCGCAATCTTTCATTCACAGCCAAATCTGGAACATTGACGGCGCTAGTTGGGCCTTCCGGTGCCGGTAAGACAACTATAAGTGCGCTACTGCCTCGTCTCTATGACGTTACATCAGGTGCAATTGAAATCGATGGCCACGATATTCGTGATCTGACTTTAGAGTCCTTACGAGGTGCAATTGGTGTTGTCATGCAAGATGCACATCTCTTTCACGAAACTATTGCCGAGAATCTGCGCTATGCCAAAAACGATGCAACTGAAGATGAAATGCGTCTTGCCTGCCAATCAGCTCAGATTTGGAAGCTGATTCAAACTCTACCTAATGGATTAGACACGATGGTGGGAGAGCGTGGACATCGCTTATCGGGAGGCGAAAAACAACGTCTTGCAATTGCACGCTTGCTACTTAAATCTCCATCGGTAGTCATTCTCGATGAGGCAACTGCTCACTTGGATTCAGAAAACGAAGCACTTGTTCAAGGCGCCTTACAAAGCGCGCTCAAAGGCCGTACCAGCATCGTTATCGCACATCGACTCAGTACTGTTCGAGAGGCTGATCAAATCCTTGTTCTTGAAAAGGGCTCCATTGTTGAGCGAGGAAAACATGATGAGCTTGTTGCACTGGGCGGTTTATATGCTGATCTCTATAACCGCCAGGATTTAACGGGTGCGACGAATTAAAATTCGGCCATAGATAACAAGGGCTGCGAAGAATATCCATTGCAGTGCATATGCCATGTGTGGACCATCACTTAACTCCGGCAGTTGGGCGCTAACAGTAGGCGTGAGTGAACTTTGAGAACCGCCCAGTAAATCAATATAGAAACTCTCGGTCTGCATTTGTGACTGTGCATTGAGCTTTGAGATAAGTCCGCTGCCATTTGCGGGCAGTGCAAAAAAAGATCCTCGCGGAAGTGATGAATCCAAACGCAAACGACCAGTTATAGAAACGGTATTGGATGGAGGAGGAGTAATCGTGGGTGCAATCGTTGCATTTGCTCCAGCTTTAACCCAGCCACGATCTACCCAGAACTTTTCATTGTTAGGTGTAGCAAAGAGAGTCAAAACCTCAAAACCATAAACGCCTTCGCTATATCGGTTACGAAGAAGAATCTGTTGTGTTGAATCAAAGCTGCCCGATGTTGTGACGCTTTGCCACTCAAAGGCACGAGGTGTGTTCTTTACTGAATCTAGAGTCACGGGAGCCAGTGAAATATGCGCTTGAATCATGGCATTGCGTGCATGTCTATCGACACCACGGTGATACTGCCACTGCGCTGCCATGAGACAGAGGGCAATTAGTAGTAGCGCTACAAAAGATTTTAGAAGTGAATACGGCTCGCGTTCTTTTGACATGATTAATCGAGTGAAAGAGGTTTCTCTTCAATAATCTGAGTATCGCGCGAAATTGTTTCTCGCCCGGCATTAGCGATAACGACTGCAAAATATGGCAGACCGACAGCACCGGCAAGTGCGATCCAGCGATATGGACTCGGCAAAATAACCGTTAGAACGAAACAGGCCGTCCTAATCATCATTGAGATGAAATAGCGTTTCTGACGACCTGCTTGGTCTTGGGTCAGGGCTAAAGGCGCATTTGTAATGTCGAAAACTTTCTTTTCTTTAGCCATGAATAAAGAGTAGTGCTCGGCACACGGATGCGCTTCTTTTGAATACCTAGCGGTAACCAGTAAGTTTTGGCTATGAGTTCAGTGGCCTTGGTAACAGGCGGAAATCGCGGTATTGGTTTAGCAATTGCGCAGTCACTGGCAAAGGCTGGTCATGATGTTGTTGTGACTTATCGCAGCGGAAGCGCACCAGCGGGTTTTAAAGCTGTTGTTATGGATGTCACGAGTACCGAAAGTGTGGATAGAGCTTTCGATGAGATTGAAAGTCAGTGGGGTATCCCTGAGATCATTGTTGCTAATGCAGGAATCACTAAAGATGGTCTCGTCATGCGAATGAGTGATGAGGATTTTGAATCAGTAATCGATGCAAATCTCACTGGAGCTTTTCGTGTGGCACGCAGAGCCACTAAAGGTCTTTTGAAATTGAAAAAGGGGCGATTAATTTTTGTTGGTTCAGTTGTTGGTGCATTAGGTTCTGCTGGACAAGTCAATTACTCATCCTCTAAATCAGGATTAGTAGGAATGGCTAGATCCTTTGCACGCGAAATTGGTAGTCGCGGAATAACTGCAAACGTTGTGGCGCCAGGTTTTGTTGAAACCGATATGACGGCAACATTAGATGAAAAGCGGCGCAATGAAATTGCAGGGTCAATTCCACTCGGCCGTTTTTGTTCTGCTCAAGAGATCGCAGATGTCGTAACATTTATTGCATCACCACAGGCAAGCTATATTTCTGGGGCCTTGATTCCAGTTGATGGCGGATTAGGAATGGGTCACTGAAATGGGTCTACTTGATGGCAAGAAAATTCTGGTAACCGGTGTACTCACCGATGGTTCGATCGCTTTCCATATTGCGCGACTTGCTCAAGAACAAGGAGCACAGGTTGTGCTCTCATCTTTTGGTCGCGCACTTTCTTTAACAACTCGCATCTCGGCCCGCTTGCCACAACCAGCTCCGATCATCGAGCTCGATGTAACAAACAATGATGATCTCGCCGCCCTTGAAGGGCGCGTGCGCGCACATTTTCCTGATGGATTAGATGGCGTCGTTCACTCCATTGGCTTTGCACCAGAAGCGGCGTTAGGTGGCAACTTTCTCAACACAAGTTGGGAAGATGTTTCAACTGCAATGCAGGTCTCTGCTTACTCTCTTAAATCTCTTACAATGGCTGCCCGCCCACTCTTTAACGGTGGTGGTTCAGTAGTGGGCCTTGATTTTGATGCAACCGTTGCGTGGCCAAAGTATGACTGGATGGGCGTTGCAAAAGCTGCACTTGAATCAACTTCACGTTATTTAGCGCGCGATCTTGGCTCTGAAAATATTCGTGTCAATTTAGTTGCCGCAGGTCCAATTCGTACTATCGCTGCTAAATCAATTCCAGGATTTGAAGAGTTTGAAAATGTTTGGAATGAGCGTGCACCTCTTGCCTGGGATGTTAATGACCCAGTTCCTGCAGCGATGGCCGTCGTCGCTCTGCTCTCAGATTGGTTCCCAAAGACCACGGCCGAGATCATCCACGTTGATGGTGGCGTCCATGCCATGGGGGCATAAGCGCTCAATTTCACCTTTTGCCCGCTTACGGGTAATCTTTGCCCCAGACCAGTGGCCTAATAATCACTGCAAGAGGAGTTACCGCTCCCACCTTCTTCGCCACTAGTGCGAGCTGGTTTGTCG
>CAIVDO010000040.1 GCA_903904665.1 uncultured Actinomycetes bacterium
AAGGGACCAACGTTGAGGCCATCTGATGCTTTGTTATAAGGGCCACCGTACGTTGCTGAACCACTTGTTCCAGCGAGTTCTTGAACCGCTGTCGCATAGAAGTTATCTGCATTGCTAACAGCCCAGCCTTTAAATGTGAGCGGAGTTTCATCAGGTGATCCCATAAGCAGTGACAAAACAATTGCTGCGATAGCAACAAAGGCAACTGCGATGCTGCCCTCTTTTACGATGTCATATCGCTTAGTTTTACCGCTCCATGGTGCTGCATCAAATGAATGTTTTGCTTCTTTTGAAATGCTCATCGTCCTGCCCCACTAACTGATGGCTCGGCATCGATTGGAGGAACTACGCCACGTCGGCGCACCATTAGTACGTGAATCACAGTTATTACACCCAGGATCAGTGGAAGAAATGCCACATGAAGTAGCAACATCTGACCTAAGTTAGTTACGTTAAAGAATGCGCCGATTCCCATTGAGTTAAAGCCATCTTTAGCTTCAAATGAAATCCACTGTGAATCAAAGTTTGTCTGAACTAGGTAACCGGTAAATGCTGTCGCGATGGATGCAACAAATGCAATTGCACCAGTAGCCCATGTTCTAAAGCGATTACCGCGCCATGCTGCCATCCAGTACTTGCCCCAAAGGTGAACAACCATAAAGACAAAGAACATCTGGACAGACCAGAAGTGCAAACTGTTTGTAAACAAGCCAACATCTGAAATGTGGTACCAAGCAGGTCCCTCAAATGCCAAAATAATTCCGGAAAAAATAATCATGGCAAGTGCGGAAAGGGTTAGTACGCCGAATACATAGATCCATGACGCAACGTAAGCAGGTTGATCATCAGGAAGAAGTTTTTCAATTGGCAGGTTCTTCTGCCACTTATTGCGAAGTTTTGCAGTCCACATTTCGCTCATTTGTGGTCCTCTTTGTCCTTAGGGAAGGGAACAAAGACTGCTAATGCAAATACTGTGAGCATCAGCACAATCACGATTAAATTAGATACTGAGATCTGCAGCCACCCTGATTTGAGATAAGTTGCAGGATGATTCATGAAATCTGAAATCCAGCCTGTCATTCATTTGTCCGTTCGTTCGAATCGAGTGCTCTCGAATTCGTTAACGGTTACGGTACGACTGGAACTAAGAATCTCCTACGCTGAATGTGAGCGGGACCACTCTCGACAGATTCTCAGGTTAGGGGTTAAGAAGTTCAGCAAGAAGTGTTTCTACGCGTGCTTTAATTTCATCACGAATAACACGCACAGGCTCTATGCCCTGCCCAGCTGGATCTTCGAGTACCCAATCTTCATAACGCTTGCCCGGATAAAACGGACATGC
This sequence comes from uncultured Actinomycetes bacterium, assembly GCA_903904665.1. Classification (GTDB taxonomy): domain Bacteria; phylum Actinomycetota; class Actinomycetes; order Nanopelagicales; family Nanopelagicaceae; genus Planktophila. The sequence continues at coordinate 1,343 of CAIVDO010000040.1, forward strand.
ATCTCCGCAGCCCATGGTTATAACCACATCAGATGCCTGCACCGCTTCAGGGGTTAATACTTTTGGAACATTGTTTGCAATATCTATGCCAAGTTCAGCCATTGCTTCAATGGCTATCGGATTAATTGAATCTTTCGGCGCAGATCCTGCAGATAAAACCTCAACACGATCTTGGCCTAACGCTTTCATAAAACCGGCCGCCATTTGAGAACGGCCGGCGTTATGAACGCAAACAAATAGAACTGAAGGTTTAGCGCTCACTGCTCAATCCCTTGGCTATTCCAAGTCCGATTACTGCGCCAATCAACTGGGCGATAACAAATCCTGGAACCGATGACATCTCGATACCGGCAAATGTATCGCTTAAAGAGCGTGCGAAGGTTACGGCAGGGTTAGCAAAGGTTGTCGAAGAGGTGAAGAAATAGGCAGAACCGATCCAGCCAGCAACAGCTAGTGGGACATAGCGGCCTTTTTTCTGAGCGCCAACTAGTTGGATTACAAGAATCAAACCGGCGGTTGCTACAACTTCACTAAAGAGAAGGTTTGAGCTAGTTTTTACAGCAGTTGAAGATCCAATTGCTGGAAGATCAAACATCACATTTGCTGTTATGACACCTAGAACTGCTCCAATTATTTGAGTTAGTACGTAATTAACTGCAGTCCTAATATCAATCTTTTTATTAATCAGATCAACCAAAGTAACGGCTGGGTTGAAATGCGCCCCACTTATTGGTCCAAGCATCTGAATCATTGTCGCCAACATAAATACTGTGGCAACGGCAACGATAAGAAGTTGTAGACCTACATCTTTAGTTAGGTTTGTGGCCATAACGCCAGAACCAACGATTGATGCAGCAAGGAAACCTGTTCCAACTAGCTCTGCTAAAAATATGCGTAGTTTCATTTATGAGACTCCAATGATGTCAACAACGAATATGAGTGTTTCATTTGGACCGATTGGTCCAGAACCATTGGGACCATAACCAAGATCAGCTGGAATCACTAATAAGCGACGTCCGCCAACTTTTGTACCAGGTAAACCCTGTTGCCATCCGGCGATTACACCAGAGAGAGGAAACGTTGCAGGTTGTCCGCCAGACCATGAAGATTCAATGATCTTTCCATCAGACCAAGTCATCAGGGTGTAGTGAACTGTCAGTGTTGAGGAGGCAACTACCTCTGTACCAGTTCCAACAATGATGTCCTGTGTTTGAAGTGTTGTTGGTGCGGTTCCAGCTGGCGCAGTAATTGTTGGTGCCTCACCTGCGTTTGCAGTTACCGCCGGTAGGCCATTAGTTGCTGAATCTGCCACTTTGTCTTTTCCTCCGCATGCTGAAAGGGATGTAATCGCAACGGCAATAATCGCTGCGATAGCTAATTTTCTACTCTTTGATTTCATGAGCGAAATCTACCAAGAAGGTGCTTACAACCCGAGCAGGCTAATAAGTGATTTTGCCTCAGCACTCTGTGCTTCTATTTGAGCCGCAAATTCCTTTTGGCCAACATAGCCTTCCGACCAGTAATTTTCCTCTAAAACCTTTAGCCAAATATGTGAGTTATGAAAGACATCGAGTAGGTGAATGAAGTTATTGGTTTGCGGCTCGCTATAAAGAGGTGGCAAGAAAATTCCATACCAATTGCCATAGACAATATCGATGTATTGCGCCCTAAGAGTTTTGGCTTTAAGCCATTTCAATTTCTCAGGAGATGCAACACCCAGAACGCGGAGTTTTCCAGCTTTGACTTGCGCTACAAAATCACCGCTTGTCGAAAGTGCAACATTTGTCTTATCGGTCAGGGTTTTAGTAACTACATCAAATCCAGAATTTTGCGGAAAGTACATTGCCTGCAAGGGATCCACTTGAATTGCTTTGAGGAACTTTGCCATGAAGACATGATCTACTCCCCCGGCAGTTCCACCAATGAAATTGACGACCTTTGGATCTGTCAGTAAATCACTTATTAACTGATCAAGCGTTGCATATTTAGAGTTAACTGGAACGGCAATTGCCTCATACTCTTGAACTAATTGTGCAACTGCTTTTGAGTCAGATAACTTCAAAGGCGATTTAGTTGTAATGATTCCATTGATCAATGAAAGGCTGCCAATAAATGATGTCGCTAGGCGATTTCTATATGCTTGAAAAGAGGACAGAGCCAGAGTTCCAGAGTTTCCAGTAAAGTTCTTAACCGAATAGTCTTTGACTAATTCTTCAGCTTTCAATGCAGTGCCAATGGTCTTGGCGATTCGATCTGCGCTTCTGCTGGCTATAACATCTGAGCTATCAGAGCTTCTAGAAATAATTGGCGCAATTACTTCAAATAACTTCATAGGAACCAACGTTGAATACCACCACAAAAGTTCACCCTTTGAACTACCCAGTGTTGCCTTCGAACAAACTAAGTCGCTTCCATCAATAGCCCGCCCAGGAGCAACTATTCCTTCACGTAGGCATTGATCACCTACATGGGCAACGATTGCAGCTTTAGCACCGGCATGTGCAGGTGTAACCATCACCAGTGTCGACATCGACACTGCTAATAGAAGTACCCACAATTTGCGCATTTACTACGGGTTGCCGAGTTTGGACGTGGTCGCAAAGGTAAAGCGGACAATTACTTGGTTAGGTTGCAAAACATTGCTCGAACTCAGAGTTGTGGCAGCGTTAGCTACCATCTCATGATCTGCTGCATCTAGCTTCTCGCTAAATGCCAACGCCCTTGCAATTGCCGCAGATGGGTTTTCACTGCCAGAGCCATAGCCTCCAACGTATTGTGCATAGACAATGTCAGCATCTTGAGGCAGTCCATGGCTTGATTTGAACCTAGAAATATCAGATTGAATATGTGAGAGAGAAAAACTCTCATACAAAGTATTCATGCTCTCTTCAAATACTTTTGAATAGGAATAGTTGGGATCTTTGGGATCTGTAATAGCGGAAGAGCCAGAACCCATGAACTGTGGAACAAATGAAATAGTTGCTAGAAAAACCACCATTAGCGCCAGCATCAAGTCGGTGTACATCCAGCCGGCTTGACCGGTCAGATCTTCTTCAACTGGATCTACGTAGGGGGTCCTCATTTCTTAGCGGCCCCTACTGGCTTTCTTTATCAGGGATTGTAAAGACTTAATTTCATTTTCTGCAGCTAACGAGTTGGTGCGAATTGATTGAGTCGATGAGGCCAAACCTTCATTTGCAAGATCAAGTCCAACTGTTGCACTGTTTACTGCATCGCGAAGATCGCCCGTAATCGAACTATTAATATCGGTAAGGGAAGCAGAAAGAACCGCTACCTGCTTAACCAACTTCTCGGACTCTTTACCAACACGGTTGCCAAATTCATTGATTGCCGGAACTCCATTTTCGAGTTCCTTCACCACGCTGCTGAGCTGTTTCGCAGTCTTTGCAAGAGTCGATGTGGCAGCAAGAAGGGCTGACACTGAGGATGCAATGCCTTCTTTGACATTGGTCTTATCAATCTCGCGCATTGAATAGAGATACATTTTCAATGCAAGTGCCATCTCTAGACGTTCTGCATCAATCTGATTTGTCTCTACTTTATTAAGGGCTGAGCCACGTGTATTGAGATAAGTTGCCACCAAACTTAAAGCGATAACTCCCAAAATAATCACAAAGTCCAAGCTCGCAATGTGACCAATTGTCCAGAATTGTCCTAAGACGTCATAACCGTTTTGCCAGAACTCAAGAAAATTCACAGTGGTTGCGTTATTAGTTTCAATAAACTTTGCAAAAGCAACAGTTGCCTGGCTGACGGCTTCCCATGTGATTGCCACAGGAACGAAAACAATTACATTTCGAAGACTTGCAGCTGTCTTTGCCCAAGAAAACATCCGACTTCCAAGGGATGGATGAGGCTGCGGAAGGTATTCAAATGGATCCATTCCTGCCCAGATTGCTAAATTTTCTTCAGCCTCAAGATCTTGCATAAGAGATTGCACAATATGGTCTGACTCAACACCATTGTTCACAGCCCAATCAACCAGAGTTTGCGAAATCTCTTGATGCAGAAGCTCAGGTGTTGTGTTTTCCATGATTACTTCACCAACCTTAATGCGCCCGCTTTACTTGCAATATCAAGGGCTGTGGCAGCGATCGGATCAAAGACTTCAATTTGATAGTTCAAATTTGGATAGGCAACATAGACATTGGTTGGAGTTTCTTTACTGTAATAAACCGCTGCCCCTTCAGGATTAAGGAAGGTCACGCCATTACTTGTATTTCCAGCTGCTTGCGTCGCAGTGAATGCATCGGTAGTTGTGTATGTAGCTATCACTACGTAATTTGGCTTTGTGTCATCAATTCCTTGGCCATTTGGTAAATAGCGAACATATGCTTGACCATCTGCAGGTACGGACAATGTGTATTTCGCATCCTTTACAGGCCCTGCCCAATAAACATCAATGCCTAACTGCTTAACTGCATCTTTGAGTTCGGGCTCGGTTAGCGCAACTTTGCCAGCAGTGACTTCAGTGAAAGTTCCGGAGTTAGCCGAAGAATTTGAGCTTGACTGTGAATTACTCGTCACGGCATAGGTAATAGTTGAAGAAAGAAGAGCGGTTAAGAGCATCAGTAGTACAACTTTTGGGGGCTCGTTTTTCTTCTTCACAGGCGCTACTACTAAATCTTCAAACTCTCCTTTAATTACTGCCTTCTTTACAGCAGCTTTACGAGGTCGAGGAGAGGCCGTTGAGTTCTTAATGACAGTGGACTTACGCACCTCAGGTTTCTTGCGCACTGGTGCCTCTTTGGTGGCCATGATCTCTCCCTATGGTTTGACTAGAACTGTGTATGAGTAATACGACGTAGTTGGGTTCGGACATGCAGTCTTTAAATACATAGTTCCGTCAGATTTTTTCACGCATACATCCATCTCCTGATATCCACTTGGAATAGTCGGAAGCGTGAAGGTGAATGTGTACTTTGGAGTGCTCGAAACTGTTGTTGCTGAGACTGAAACTCCTGGTGATCCATTTGTAATCTTTGGGTCAACTGCGATCAAGGGAGTTTTTCCATTACTGCCGTCCGTCCCATCTCTACCGTTATCACCCTGTGGTCCCGGCGAACCAGTTGGCCCAGGTGTACCTGGTGCACCTGATGGAATAACAAATGAAAGCTTCTTATTAGATGATGACCACGTAACAGTTGGGTTCGATCCTGCACTTGTTGCAGAGGCACTGACTTGAGAGATTGGGGCAGTTTGGTCTGGAGAACAATTGACGCTTAAGACTTTATCGCTAGTTAATGTCAGTGAAGAAACCTTTTCGGTATCGCCGCATGAGTCATTGCGCGAATCCAAAGTTACAGTTGAGCCAAGAATTCCAGATGGAATGACAATACTAAATTTTGTTCCATTATAAATTACAGATGCCGAAGAACCTGAAGTGATGCTCACTGCCGATGATCCCGAGAAAGAGAAATTTGGTAGGGACGTGCTGCCTTCATCGCCATTACCGCTAACGCTCACGCAGTGATACGTAAGCTGGGGCGATGTAAATGAAATCCCGTCCACAACTTTTCCAGGGTCGCATGTTTTTGCTCCATTGGTTTGTGTAGGAGGAAGTAGTTCTCCCTGAAGTCCAGCTGGTGCTGCGCATGAAGTAGTTAGCACTCTAGAGCCAACTGAAAGTGAATTAATAAATTGGCCGGCAGTACAGGTATTATTTGTTACTGAATCCAATGGTCCAATCGATACTCCGGAACCCGCCGACACTCCGGAATCATTATCCGCTCCGCAAGTCACACCAATGTGCCCACCAACCATTGTGAGGGCTATAACTTTTGTTCCACCATTCCTACCATCAGCACATGAATTTAATGTTGCTAAATCCGGCAACACTAATGACCACTCTTGAGTGCTATCAACATAAGCAAGTGATGCAGCACCACCAGTTGAAATTCCACTTCCGAATGTAAGAGAAAAACTTGAAAGTGAAGATCCAGCACTACCAGATGTGATGCTGATAGTTTTGGTTATTCCATCACTTCCTGATTGACCAGCCGGCCCTTGTGGTCCAGTATCACCTTTGTCACCCTTAGGACCTTGCGAACCAACTGGTCCTTGTATGCCTTGTATGCCTTGTATGCCCTGTATTCCTTGATTTCCTTGATTGCCTTGCAAACCTTCTGGACCTTGTGGTCCAACCATTCCTTCTTCACCTTCTGGACCTTGTTCACCCTGTATGCCTTGTGGACCACTTAAACCTTGTATGCCTTGTGGACCAGATTCACCGACAACTTTTTTTACTGGTGCATTAATAACAATGATGTCTGATTTCAATTTTGTAATTGATGAACCAGAAACTGGCCCGCTAACGCCCTTATTAGATCTGCCTGTCAATCCAATTGGGCCTTTTGTTCCAGAAACTTCTGCTGCAAATACAACGCCAATAGATGTAAGAACAAGTGCTGAGGTAATTGTGAAAATAGAGAAAATTAATCGGGTACGGCGCTGTGAAAATTCAGGCTTGAAAGCCATAGCAATACCCCCTTCATCTGACCTGCGTGAGTCAATGGTGAGGGGTCAGCCCATCTAGACGTATTTATAAGTTGGGGGAAACAACCAAATTGGGTTGGGTATTACAACCTAAATCGAGGCTATTTTTGCGAATTTCCTCTCTGAATCTTCACTTGATGCCATTATTGCCAAATGAAGAATGTGCGCCTGATTCTGGTCGAAGATGACGCCTTTACCCGTGCAACATTGGGAGATGCCCTAGCCCATCAGGGTTTTGATGTGAAGGCACGTGTGGCAACAGCTGCCGAAGCCCTTGCTGCACAAAAAGAGTGTGATCCTCAAGTTGCCGTATTGGATTTAGATCTTGGAATTGGGCCAACTGGCATCGATGTGGCCATTGCTCTTCGCTCCCGCAATCCTAAAATTGGAATTATTTTCTTAACAACTTATAAAGACCCACGCTTAATTGAATCTAATCTGCCATCTCTACCCGAGGGCGCAATTTACTTGAACAAGATGGAAATGAACTCAACATCAACTATCGCCATGCAAATCTCTCTTGCGATGCTCAAGCCTCTAGCTAAGAGATCCTTACCCTGGCTTCGAAGTGGTCCATTAGCTGCGATGTCCACAACCCAGATAGAGATTATGAAAGAGATTGCTGAAGGTTTGAGTACCGCAGAGATTGCTCGCGCAAGAGGTGTCTCAGAGCAAGCAATTGATAAGTCAATCTCTCGCATATCAAAACACCTAGGTATTCCAAAAACTGCCGATACAAATCAACGGGTTCAAATAGTTCGTGCATATTTTGAAAATAAAGGCCAAGGTGTTTAAATGAAGAGAACCTCTTGGATTTCTTGGCGAATTTATCTTTTTGCCTTGCCAATTAATATTGTCGTGCTTGTGCTGGCGGCTGATCACAAGTTGGATAACTTTAAAGACCTCGCCATGTGGTCACTTGTTGCATTCATTTCACACATTGCGATTGCACCATTTGTCTCTTTAGCCATCACTTTTTCCAAGCAATTCAATAATTGGCGAGCTGATTTATTTGCGTTGATTGGCCTTGGAATTATCAGAGGTATAGTCATTAATCTATGTGTAAATCAACTTGGCTTACTTCTAAGCGTGACAGATGGCTACAAGGTATTTAACTCAGCAGTTGCACTACCACAGTGGTTTATAGGACTTGCTGTCTTTATTGAATCTCGGCGTGCATACCAAGAAGAATTTCATTCTCTCTTTGCCAAGGCCATGCGAAAGGAACAAGAAACTCAAGAGCGCCATAGCTTGCTCCCGAAGGGTGATTCCAGCGCAGAAGAACTCATTGCAAGACTCCAATTCATCACATCTAATCTTGCCAATGACATCAATACCCTCTTAAAGAGGCCAGATGCTTTAAAGGATTACAGTCTGGAGGCATCAAGGATTCAACACCTGATCGATGAGGATTTGCGTCCGGCAAGTGCTGAGTTATGGCAAGGCAACGCAGTTTCGACGCCAAAAATTTCTTTTAGGGCACTAGTTCAAATCTCTCTCCTCGAATCAAGATTGCAAGTGATTCTTGTAGTCCTGGCTTCAGTTCCCTATTTATTCGTTGGATTAAATGGGGCGTATGGGTTTAAGGTCGCTTTTACTCAATCTCTAATTGTTGCTTCAATGGATGTAATATTTTTTGGATTTGCCGAACTCCTCTTTCATTTTAATCTCTTAAATCGCACCAAGACGAATCTCTTAGTGATTTTTACAACTGTTATCTTTCCTCTATTTGTACAATTAAATTTGCCTTCAGAGTATGCGATTTCAGATAATCCAATTACTATCGCGCTCGGTCAAGGCTTACTATCCGTCATATTTGTGGCGATGTTGCTTGCGTTTAATTCCTACAAAGTAATTAATGAGCAACGTAATGAGGTTATTGCCAGTCTAGAAAAACATTTATCGGGAGAAAAGTATTCTGTCTCATTGAGTGCAAGTAGGAAGTCTGCACGTAATGCCGATATAGCTCAATATTTGCATGGCGAGATCCAGGCAGGATTAACAGCTAGTAGCTTGCTACTGCAACAGGCCGCAAAATCTGGAGACTCTGATTTAGCAAATGAAGCGCTCGAACGTGCAGCGGGATTACTTAATCAAGACCACACCAATATCTCTTTTACGCGCATGGCAACTCCTGAAGTTAAATTGGAGAAGATTATTGCGGGCTGGAAGGGCATCGCAGATATTTCTATCTCGCTGCCACCAACTGTGCAATTAGATGAATCGGTGATGAGAAATTCAGTTGCACTAATTGAAGAGGCGATTGCTAACTCCATTCGCCATGCTCACGCAACAGAAATTAAAGTCTCTAGCGTCCTCAAAGAGGATCTGCTCACTATAAATATCATCTCTAATGGTGATTCGATGTCCAAGGGCAAAGCAGGACTTGGAACCAAACTTTTCAATGATTTAGCTAGCGAATGGAACTATGCAAGTGAGAGCGGACACAACCGATTAACCTTTATTTTGGTCAATCGCCTGTAAATTACTCAAGCTCTCCGATTAATTTAAATTCGCCATCACCAAGTTGTCCCTGTGCGCGATACATCTCAAGCTTTGCTCGGGTATCTGCGATATCAAGGTTGCGCATAGTTAACTGACCAATGCGATCAACTGGACCAAATGCAGCGTTTTCGGTGCGCTCCATAGATAGCTTCTCTGGTGCATAACTAAGTGCGGGGCCAGTTGTATTGATAATCGAGTAATCATCACCACGGCGCATACGAATTGTGACTTCGCCAGTAATGGCAGATGCCACCCAACGTTGTAGGGATTCGCGCAGCATCAAAGATTGTGGATCTAGCCAGCGTCCTTCATAGAGCAAACGACCTAAGCGACGTCCTTCTGCATGGTAGTTAGCAATAGTGTCTTCATTATGAATGGCACTAATTAAACGCTCATAGGCAATAAATAGCAGAGCCATTCCTGGAGCTTCATAAATTCCACGGCTCTTGGCCTCAATAATACGATTTTCAATTTGATCTGCCATTCCAAGACCATGACGGCCACCAATTGCATTGGCTTCTTTCATGAGATCTACGACATCTTCAAAGTTCTTGCCATTAATTGCAACTGGTCGTCCTTGAACAAATGAAATTACAACATCTTCAGTATCGATCTTGACTGCTGGATCCCAGAAGCGAACTCCCATAATCGGCTGAACTAGTTCTACTGATGTATCTAAGTTCTCTAATGACTTTGCCTCATGCGTTGCACCCAAGATATTGGCATCGGTTGAGTATGCCTTTTCTGTGCTGTCACGATAAGGAAGTCCATGAGCAACTAAGTACTCAGACATCTCTTTGCGTCCACCAAGTTCATTAACGAAATCAGCATCTAACCATGGCTTATAAATACGTAGGTTTGGATTAGCTAACAGGCCATAGCGATAGAAACGTTCAATGTCATTGCCTTTATAAGTTGAACCATCGCCCCAAATATTTACTGAATCAGTATGCATCGCACGCACCAACATCGTTCCAGTTACCGCGCGACCCAAAGGCGTTGTGTTGAAATATTGTTTTCCACCTGAGCGAATATGAAAAGCTCCGCAAGCAATTGCAGCTAAACCTTCTTCAACGAGTGCGTTTTTGCAATCAACAAGACGTGAAATTTCGGCGCCGTATTCTTTGGCACGATCTGGAACTGAATCAATATCTGGCTCGTCATACTGGCCAAGATCTGCGGTGTATGTGCAAGGAATCGCACCCTTTTCGCGCATCCATGCAACCGCAACAGAAGTATCTAAACCACCCGAAAAGGCGATTCCGACTTTTTCTCCAACTGGCAGAGATGCAAGGACTTTGGACATGTGTGAAGTCTAACCGATAGTAAAGGTAGGAATTTTCTTAGATAGGGCGGGAACGATCCCCCATTGTGTGGTTATCTCTCGATATCTAGCGATATCTAGCGAATCTGGTTGCGCCCCAGTCATGACGGCGCGAATCATAATATTGCGAGGCGTGTGTTCTCCGCCTATAAATTCAATTACTTCAACGCGGTAACCAAGGATTCTAAGAATCGCAGCACGTAAGGCATCAGTGAGCAAATCACCCATACGCTCTTTCATCACACCAAACTTAGTTATTGCTCCCCATGGTTCCGGGATTGCTTCCATCTGCTTTTGAATATCGTGGTGGCAGCATGGAGCAATTAACAACAGCTTTGCTCCCCCATTTACAGCCCAAGCAATTGCATCATCCGTTGCTGTATCACACGCATGTAAGGCGATTGCAATATCTGCCTGCTGGGCAGTTGTCGTTGCGATTTCTTCGGCCTTAAAAGTAATTGTCTTTGAGATTCCAAGTGATTGCGCAATCGCATTATTACGATCACTAGATTCTGGGCGTATATCAATCCCTGTGACAAGCACGGGCATGCCGATGCTGCGCAAGTATTGATGGGCTGCAAAAGTTAAATAGGCATGACCACAACCTAAGTCAACAATGGAAAGGGGTTTTTCTATGCTGGGCTTTTCAATCTGACCTGCTTCAATTGCAGCGTTGAGAGTTGGTACAAGTAGACGAAGAAACTCTTCAACCTGTTTGTACTTATCGTTTTTCGATGGCTTGATCTGGCCTTTGTGATCAGCGATTCCAACTTCAAGTAAAAATGGGTCGGCAGGATCGAGCAAACGTTCCTTCTTTTTATCGTGTGTCAGATTTTGTTCCAACTGCTTTTTTTCATAATGAACCTGAGCTTCTCCGCTCTTTGTTACCCGAATACTCATAGAGCCATCAACGCTATCTACGGTGATATTTGCATATCCACTAGTGAGTAGGTCGAGAACTTCTTTTGGTTCGGATTTAATATTTTTAGTTGTTCTCGCTCGTCCATCGTTATAGGTGAGCTGCAAGAGAATCGAGCCTTTAATTTCAACAGGTCTGATATCAATTCGCTCGTGCTCAACCTGCATATTGCGCCGGCGACCTGAGAGAACAACGCGCACCAAAGTGCCAGTATCAATAATGTGTGCACAGGCTTCTGCAAGAGCTTGATCGAGTGTAAGTGGCATAGTTACTTAGGCGAAATTATCGCAGTGCCCTTTTCGTGGGGATAGATTGTCAAAAGATGTTTAGGCAGCGCCTTAGCAAAGCTCTCAGCCAACTTGCGCTCACCATCGCGATTGGCATCATCTACAACGATTATGGCATTGGGAGAAAGTTTTGCAATGAATTCAGCGCATGCCGGCATACGCGCCTGAGGATTTTTAGAGCCTGGTGGACCATCAACGATTAATAAATCAATTCGTTTCAAATCTTTTAGCACTGAGGTGTCATACCAATCGTTGCCAGAGATGTGCGGCTTAAGTTCTGCAACGCGGACTTCAACGCCACGGACTTTGTGTTCTTTGAGCATTTCGCGGGTCTTTTCTGCAAACTCTGTGGAGTTATCAATGCTGATCACTTTCTTAGCTCCAGCTTTGGCAACGACAAGCGTTGAAACTCCAGATCCAAGTTCAACAACCAATTTTGGATTATGAGTGCGTACTAATTGAGCTAAAGTCAGTAATAGATCTGGTGAAGCGGCCCAGCTGCGTGTGGGTGGAACTGGGGCGTTAAATTTTAGAAGGGCTAACAACTGTTGCATCGCTTCACTTTGGCGATAGGACTGTAATACGGCAGCTTTTAGCTCTTTCGTTGACGCGGCAATCTCACGTGTTGTTCGCTCTGATCGCGCGCTGACTTTCTGATGCAATCCTCGAAGTGAGCGGATGCAATATACAAGGCCAAGTGCGATAGCAATCAGTAGACCAGTAGAAAGTATGTCCATCTATTAAGTCTAAGTGCGGGGAAGATGAACTTCAATTGCCAAACCACCGAGCTCACTCTTGCGCAGAGTAAAGCTGCCTTTATGTCTTTCAATAACAGCGTTCATGATGCTCATTCCAAGACCGGTGCCACCAGAATCACGTGATCGAGAGCGATCAAATCTCTTTAATCCTCTGATCTTTTCTCCATATGACTCAGGAGGCAGTCCCGGCCCACTGTCCTCAATAACAACGACTATCTGTTTTGATGACTTTACGCTCACTCTGACCGAAGTCGTTGCTGGTGTGTGAAGACGGATATTTGTAAATGCATTTTGAATGAAGCGCTGTAAATACTTCTTAGAGCCCATTAACTGCACATGTTCATCTATGTCTACAGTAACTAAATGGCTGGGAGCAATCTCTTGAAAATCCACCACGTTTTCGCGGATTAATTCAGATAAATCTATGCTCTCAAAATCAATATTGCCTTCTTCTCCAAGCTGAGCCAGCATCAAGAGATCCCCAATAAGGAAATCCATTCGCTTTAACTCACTATTGAGGCGATCAAATGCAGCGCTTTCACGATCTGGATCTAGTTGTTTACCCTTAAGAAGTTCTGCATAACCCTTAACCACCGTCATTGGTGTACGGAGTTCATGGGCTGCATCTCCTAGAAACTCCTGCATTTTCTGACGCTGAGCACGTTCCTGAGCAAGAGCACCAGAGCGTGAGAGCAGTGTTGAAACTATTGAAGATGCGATATTTGCCAAGATAATGAAGATTAGAAGTTTCCAAAGATTTCTATCTAATGAGCGGTTGATGTCTGCAAGAGAGCTAACAAGAATTAACTCATCACCTTCAGGAATTGGAATGTGTCGAATCCGAAGATCATTTCCGGTTAATGGTGTCCCAGAGGATTCGCGCAGGATTGTGACTTCTCCTGAAGGTGTTGCAAAGGCTAAAGTGAAGTCGAAATTATTTTGCTCAATGCTAAGTAATGCAATACTGACAGCATCAACTGGATTATTACGAATATCGTTTTCTACCTGATTAAGTCGTTTATCAACGATTGAAATCTCACTTTGGTAATTACTCCAAACGGCGAAGCCTCCGATAAAAATGGAAAGAATGGAGGTAATTAGCCCAGTCGTGATTACCTGACGAGTTCTGTTTTTCATAAAACTTACTTAGGTTCCTGGATTTGAAAACCTACTCCTCGGATAGTCTTAATGCCTTCAAAGCCATCTCGGTGAAGTTTTTTGCGTAAATATGAAATATAGGTATCAACAACTGTACTTTCGGATTCAAAGGTGATTCCCCATACTTCATCAAGCAAAAGGTTTTTACTAAGCACTCTCCCTTTTTTCTCAATCAAAATCTGAAGTAGTCGATACTCTGTTGGAGACAAATCAACTTCTTCTGTGTTAAAAGTAACTTGATGCTGATCATCATCTATGGAGATAGGGCCACATGTTAGGAGAGTTGGAGCATCAACGTTTTTGGTTGAGCGGCGCAAAATAGCTTTAATGCGCAAAATTAACTCTTCGATTCCAAATGGCTTCACAACATAGTCATCTGCGCCGATTTTTAATCCCCTAGTAATGTCGGCTTTATCTTCACGGGCAGTAAGCATAAGTACTGGCGTTAAGTCGTTAGTGCTTCGAAGTCTTTCTACTAATTCAAAACCATCCATCAGTGGCATATTGATATCAATTACCATTAATACCGGCTTATGGGTTCGCAATAGAGTTAGCGCAGACATTCCATCGCTGGCCTCTACGGTTTCAAAGCCGGCGATTCGTAGGGTGTCGCTGAGTAGAGCGCGTACCCCTGGCTCATCATCGACGATCATAATTAGCTCGGCCATAGGGTTACTCTTGCATGATGCGGCCCTAATTCCAATAAATTTTCGGGAAGATGAGGCGTTTCACAGAATAATCACAACTGATAGATGCATCATTTAGCCATGAGAACCAAGGGGTTAGCACTTCTAATTTTAGCTACTTCGCTTCTCTTTTCATCCTCATTCTCTGCCAACGCTGATGTCACACCCACACCATCACCTGATTATCAAATGCTGATGGATCAATACAAAATCGATATGAATCAATATCGAATAGTAGTTGAAGAGCGTGATCAAGCTCGTGGACTCATTAATCGCATATTTATGGATGCTGTCGATATGGCAAACAGGGATGCTCGAGCAGGCATGAAAATAGCTAAGACTCCATCTGCAAAAGCAGATGTGATCGCCAAGCAAAAGAATGCAATCAAAGCAGCTAGCGATGCGCGAGATGTGGCGATCTCTGCCCTCGGCGCACTGCCTACACCACCGGTAAAACCGGTTAGGCAAGTTGAAATGGCGCCATTGAGTAAAATGAAAACACAAAAACCTAGCCCATCTTCAACTCGTAAATCTAAGAACTGACTATCGTTAAGCCATGGAGAAATTCAATACATGGCTTGCCGAGAAGATTACTTCTGGTGTTGCCACTATGTGGTGTGCCTATCTATTTGCAGCCCTTGCTCTCATCTCACTTCCGAAAGCGATTGAGTCTGGGGATTCGATCGTAATAATTTCATGGGTTGCACAGACTTTCCTACAGTTAGTGCTGCTCTCAATAATAATGGTTGGTCAAAAAGCTCAATCTAAAAAAGTTGAAGATACGATTAACGAAACTCATACTGCATCAATTGCTGAATTTGAATTAGCGAAAGAAGCCAGGTCAATAGCTCATAAAGAGTTGTCCGAGCTTCATCAGCTTTCCAAAGACATGCACAAACTCATGGCAGAAGTTGAGACCCGGCTCAAGAAATAAATCGTTATAAAAGCGAGACATTCCATCCCCTGCTTTCAGTCCTGTTGCATTGCCTCCTTTGTGGCGTGTGACCTAAATTCACCTTATGAAATCCTCACCGTGGTGGAAAGAAGCCACGATTTATCAAATCTATCCGCGCTCGTTTTTTGACAGCAATGGCGATGGTGAGGGTGACCTGCCTGGAATTACTGCGCATTTAGATTATGTCCAGCAGCTTGGTGTGGATGCGATTTGGCTAAGCCCTTTCTACACATCACCTAATAAAGATGGTGGCTACGATGTTGCAAATCCACGTGATGTTGACCCACGCTTTGGTAATTTAGAAGATGCCAAGAGACTAATTGAGCAGGCACACCAGCGTGAACTCCGTGTCATTGCCGATATCGTTCCTAACCACTTCTCAGATCAACATGAATGGTTTCAAGCAGCACTTAGCGCTGGCCGTGGTTCAAAAGAACGAGCCCGATTCCATTTCTATGATGGAAATACCGATGGAACACCTCCTAATAACTGGATCTCACTTTTCGGTGGTCCATCATGGACGCAGGTAGAAGATGGCCAGTACTACTTACATCTCTTTGACTCTTCTCAACCTGATTTGAATTGGGATAACCCAGAGGTTAATGAGGATTTCGAAAAGACCCTGCGTTTTTGGATTGATTTGGGTGTAGATGGCTTTCGCATTGATGTTGCTCATGGCTTAGTCAAAGAGGATGTATTAAAGAACCATTCAGATCCTCAAGGTTTAAGTAATGCGCTACGCCTTGATGTTGCAATGGATCCCAGTAAGCGAAATGCACTTTTACTAACTGTGCCATATTTTGATCGCCAAGGCGTTCATGCGATTTATCGTAAATGGCGCACGCTCTTTGATTCCTATGCAGGTCGCGACATCATGGCCGTTGCTGAAGCTTGGGTTCACCCACCTGAAAATGCAACGCGTTATGTCCGTCCAGATGAGCTTCATCAAGTTTTTAACTTTGATCTACTCACTGCAGAGTTTGAAAGTAAAGCTCTTTTTGAAGTCATTGACAGAGCTATAACTTTGAATGCAACAGTTAGTGCCCTTCCAACATGGGCGTTAAGTAATCATGACTCGCCACGAGTTGCATCCCGTATTGGTTCAGAGCAAGCACGCGCACTTGCTCTCTTTGTTTTCGGTCTGCCTGGTTCAGCCTATGTATTTGCTGGGCAAGAACTTGGTTTACCAGATGGTGAGTTAGCTGATTCTGATCGCCAAGATCCTTCGTTTTTTCGAACTAACGGTGTAATTAAAGGCCGTGATGGTGCTCGCGTGCCGCTGCCATGGAGCGGTGAAACAACCCCATTTGGCTTCACTAGCGCTAAGCCTTGGCTGCCAATTTCGCAGTCATGGAAAGAGTTAACAATTGAGAGTGAATTGCAAGATCCAAAGAGTTCTTTACACCTATATCGAAATGCTCTTAACCTTCGCAAAGATTTAATGACTGGTAGCGGTGAAATTAATTGGATTCAATCACCAGGCCATGGAGACAAAGGCAATTCACTTCTCTCCTACACCCGAGGCACGGTCACGGTAATCATGAATCTCTCTGAATCAGCGCAAGAATGCGATATTGATGGCAGATTATTAGCGGTAAGTAATGGAACAGTCGAAGGACATAATGGAAAAAAGGTGATTCCAGCACGTTCATCTGCTTGGTTTAGCGCTTAACTGGCAGACTACGCCCATGGAATCAACCTCGACTTGGGTAATAACAATTGCAGTACTTGCTCTGATCATTCTCTTTGATTTGGGTCTAGCTGTTATTCGCCGTCATAAAGAGACATCGATGCTCGAGGCATCATTCTGGACGGTTTTCTATATCGCTACTGCCATTGCATTTGGCGCGCTGCTGCCACATTGGTCGAGTGAGCAAGGTCAGAAAGAGTTTTTCGCAGGTTGGCTCACTGAATATGCGCTCTCGGTCGATAATATATTTGTATTTATTATTATCTTAGTTAGCCTAAAAGTTCAAAAAGAGATGCAGCAATTGGTCTTACTGCTTGGCATCATGTTAACTATTGCAATTCGCGGATTGCTGATCCCCCTTGGCGCAGCGCTTATCTCACGCTTTGCAAGCATCTTCTTCTTATTTGGAATTTTCCTCATCTATACCGCCTGGGAGTTAGCTAAAGAGAGTGAAGATGAAGAGTGGAAAGAAGGCAAAGTTGTCGCCCTTCTTAAAAAGCGTGGGTTTAGTACTTTTGCTATCGCATTAGTAGCCCTTGGCTTAACTAACTTGGTCTTCTCACTCGATTCAATTCCTGCAATCTTTGGACTAACCAAGGACCCTTATATTGTCACCACAGCAAATGTATTTGCCCTTATGGGATTACGTCAGCTTTACTTCTTACTCGAAGGTCTGCTTGCCCGCTTGGTCTATTTATCTAAAGGTCTCTCATTTATCTTGGCATTTATCGGCATGAAGATGATTATGGAGGCATTTCATGGCATTGGAATTGATGAAATCGCAGGAGTCCATATCCCTGAGGTGAGCTTAGAAGTAAGCCTGGGTGTAATTGTGGCCAGCCTGGTTATTACAACTGTTGCAAGTTTAACCGCCACCCGTAAAGATGGCAGCGAGATAATTTAAATTACTTCTTTATCGCGCAAAGTTTGGCGATTGTGCTCTTTGCTCTTTTCGTGAATTTTACGGATCTGAGTCTCAAAGCTTTTTATCGCCGCATCAAATGCTGCTAGATCATTGAATTCAGAGGCCTCTGCACGAAGCAGCGGACCTGATCCATGTGAAGTCACAATCACTCTGTGCGAATGCTTTCCTAACTTTGGATTTGATTCATGGAGAACTTCAACTTCAACACGATCTATGACAACGCCAAAGCGTTCCATAGTATTTAATTTCTCTTGCGTAATTTCCTTAAAGTCTGCGGCTAGTTCTGAGTTGCGGGCATGAATATGTATCTTCATGTCTATAAGGGTAGTGCTATAACCACCACTGTCGCTATGAATGCTAGTAAAAAAGATTTTCCCAAAATTTTCAGCGCAGTTGATCGATCTGCCGCTTTGTCTGATGGATCACTTACACGTGATAAGTCTCCAAGCTTTCCAAAGTTAAATGTGCCAGCAAAGCCATATGCAAGGCAGAACTTACTGCGCGATTGAACATAACCGACTGCAGCAATCATTAGTGGAACAAAAATACCCAGCCGTGCTCCACGTGGAGCACTAACTGAAATCATTGCAATAAGAGAAGCCGCTGAGAAAAACAAACCAATGATTGCAACTAACTTCCTACGACGAATCTCTTTCTGCCCAATGTTGCACGTCCCGGCAATGTAGGTGGAATCAGACATCTTCGAATTCATCTTCATCAATCCACGTATCGGCAGTGGAATCTTCTTGATGTTCCATCCACGATAAGAATGAACCAACGGCACGAAAAGCCAAGAGCGCAACTGTCAGCGCTGCAACAACTCGTCGAAAGGCTTTGACCATGAGATAAAAATACTCTCCTTTGCCAATTCCCGCTTTAGATAGCTGCCAGGGCCTTTGTGATGTCGTCCCAAATATCATCAACATGTTCGCAGCCAACTGAAAGACGGATTAACTGCTCTGGGACTGATGAACTTTCAATTGGCCAACGCCGTCTGCGCTCCCATAGAGATTCCACTCCACCCAAGCTAGTTGCGTGCGCAATCATCGTTGAAGAGTCACAGACTTTCTGGGTTTGCTCAGCAGTTCCATCAACTTCAAAAGAAATAATCGCCCCAAATCCTGGGTAGCGCACGCGAGTGATTTTGGGATGCGCTTGTAGACGAATTACTAACTCTTTTGCGCTCTCTTGCGACTTAGCAAATCTAAGTGGAAATGTGCGAAGTCCACGAAGAGCAAGCCATGCTTCAAATGGCCCTGGAATAGAGCCATTAAAACTACGTGAATCATGAAGTCGTTTATAGAGTGCAGGATCATTAGTTGAAAGAGAGCCCATTAACACATCACTGTGACCAGATAAGAATTTAGTTACTGAGTGCATCACAATATCTGCGCCCATAGCTAGAGGATTTTGCACCAATGGCGTGGCAAATGTGTTATCAACGGCAACACCAATACCCAATTTTTTAGCTGCAGTGATTAGAGCTGGTAGATCTGCAATATCTAAGCATGGATTAGTTGGTGACTCTAGCCAAACAAGGGCCGCACCTTTCATCGCATCAATAACTTCTTGCGTATTAACTACATCTACAAATCTGACTTCTAATCGTCCGCTAGCATGAAATGAGTTAAGCAAACTCATGACACCGCTATATCCCTGATTCGATGCAACTATTGGTGCACCTATAGGCAAGATCGAAAAGACAGCGCTAATTGCTGCCATGCCTGATGAGAAGGCGAGAGTTTGTCCGCCCTCTAACTCACTTATCGCTTCTTCTAACGCACTCCAAGTTTGATTGCCATAACGTCCGTAACCAATAGCACCGCCAGAATGAAATGTGGAGGTCAGGACAACAGATGGATTAAGTGGTGCATCTGCATTTACAGGTGGACGTCCAGCAGTAACTGCTGAAGTCTCAATCTTTTTGCTCATGCGTTAATCCTATGCTGATGCTTCAAGCACTGCCATTGCTGCGTTATGGCCAGGAATCCCACTGACTCCACCGCCGCGAATAGCCCCAGCACCACAGATAAAGATGCGTGGATCATCGGTTTCAACGCCCCAGCCTGGCTTTTGATCATCTTCGCGGAAGGGAAAACTTAAATCTTTGTGGAAGATATTTCCACGAGGTAAGCCAACGTCGCCTTCAATATCAAGGGGTGATTTAACTTCAATTGCAGCGATTAGATTTTCAATTGGCTCAACCAAGTATTCATTGAGAGATGTAAGGGCGGCCTTGAGTGCACCAGCCTTTGCTGCCTCATTATCTGCATCAAAAAGTGAAGCCGGTGTGTGAAGACCAAAGAGAGTGAGAGTTTGATATCCAGCTGCTTGCAGCTCTGGACTCAGGATCGAAGGATCGGTCAAGGTATGGCAATACATCTCAATAGGTAGTTTTTCAACAAGTTTTCCAGCACGTGCGTCAGTTAATACTGCTTCGAAAGTAGAAAAGGATTCGTTTGCATGGAATGTGCCAGCAAAGGCAAGACGTGGATCAATCCCTGATTTCAATGCAGGTAAAGATTTGAGCAAGATATTTATCTTCATCTGCGAACCTTCAAGGCTCGGAGGTGGTGTTGTGCCACGCAACATGGCCAAAGTTTGTGGCGCAGCGTTACTTAAAACATAGTCAGAAGTAATCTTTGCGCCATCTTCAATTACAACGCTTGCTTGGGATGTAGTGGTCGTGACTGCACGTACTCGTGAATTAACTTTGATTATCACTCCTGCGGCAGTTGCAACGCGTTCGAGCTCTTTAACAAGAGCACCCATTCCACCACGAGGAACTTTCCACTCGCCACTTCCATTGCCAATCAAGTGATAAAGAAAACAGATATTTGCCTGCATTTCAAAGGCAGAAGAGAGTGTGCCAATTAAGGCATCTGTTAGAACGATACCTTTGACAATGTCATCTTTGAATCGCTGCTGAATTATCTCGCCAATCGGGCGTTCCATTAAGTAGTTCCAGACATCAGGCATATCAATCATTGCCTTTAACTCACTGCGTGTATGAAGTGGCTTTAACATCGTAGGCGCAATCTTTTTAGCAAAAACCGCAATCTCGTTATAGAAATCCTGCCAAGCAGCCCATTCAGCCCCCGTTGGATCTAACTCATTAAAAGAATCTTCAGTCTCTTGATCCCACTGGCGGGCAACATAGAGACCGAGATCTTTACCATCACGCTCATAGGGGGTATAGCTAGAAACTTTGCGAGAGATACATTCGAACTTTAAATCTAAATCACTAACGATTTGATCAGGAAGTAGCGAAATCAAATAGGCATAGCGCGATAGTCGTGCGTCGAATTGTGGGAAAGCTCTAACGCTTGTTGTCGCACCACCCACCTCAGAATTTGCTTCCAGGATAATGACTGATTTTCCGGCTTTAGCCAAATAAGTTGCAGCAACCAATCCATTATGGCCGCCGCCAATTATTACTACGTCGTAATGTGTATTTGGCACTAAAGACTCTTCACAATGCGATCAATTGCCTCAGTGATAATCGCCGGGCTGGTAGCAAAGTTCAAACGAACATACTGTGAAGTTTGTGGTGCATAGAAGTGGCCTGGATTGAAAGCAACCTTGCCTCGCTCTATTAATGTTTGTGCTGGGTTTTCGCCCAAGTTCAGTGCACTTAAATCTAGCCAAGAGACATAACTACTCTGGGGCAGATGCGTTTTTACTGATGGAAGTTTTGCGCTTAATAGATCTCTCACCATTTTACGGTTTTGATCGAGTTGTTCGATAACGCTATCTAGCCATACTCCCCCATCTCTAAAGGCAGCTGCAGATGCAAAAGCTCCAAGAATCGATGAGCGAAAGTGAACTGCTGGTGGCATCAATTTGAGTTTTTCGTTAATGGCATCGTTTTGTGAGATAACAATGGCCGATTTAAGACCTGCAATATTCCAACCTTTAGAGGCAGATGTGACCGTAATTCCAACTTCACGAGCACTTTGATTCAAGGCAAGAAAGGGGATAAATTCATATGGTTTGTAAATAAGTGGTGAGTGAATCTCATCGCTAATTATGATGACATTGTATTTCTTAGCCATTTCTGCAAAGCGAGTGAGCTCTTCTCGGGAATAAATGCGGCCTAAGGGATTGTGTGGTGAACATAGCAAGTGAACTTTAATTCCCGATGCATATGCTTTTTCAACTTCATCTAGATCTAAAGTCCAAGGATTAACATCATCACTTTCTGAACCCGTGTTAATAAAGGAAACATCAACTTTTTCTAACCTGACTTCATTTATCCAATTATAGAAGTTTTGATAAACAGGTGAGTTAATAAGAATGCGGTCTCCAGGTTGAGTAAAGACGCGCAGTACTTCAACTACCCCCACACCAACATCTGCTGCGATTCGAATCTGAGATTTATCAATCTCCCAACCCCAGCGCTTCATACAAAATTGTTCGAAGCCATCTCCTAGCTCGGGAACGCTTCCTAAATATCCAAGGTCTGAATGAGACACCATTTCAAGGAGCACATCTTTAATTGGCTGGGCGATAGGAAAATCCATCTCCATCACTGGCAAAGGAAGAACATCAGCAGTAAAGCCGCGCCATTTCTCGGAATGGTGGGTTAGTAATTCACTCAGTGCTGGGGCGACAACATTGTTATCAGACATGACGGCAAGGTTACCCTGAGCCCTTGAATTAGTGAAAGAGGCTATTTCTGCGCTTCTTGTGGGGTTATTCGCCTGGTTGAGTTGCGAACAACCAAGGTTGTTGGAAGAACTAGAGATGGAGGCTCAACATTTGGTTTGCGCAATCTCTCCATAATTGACCACGCAGCCATCTCGCCCATTAACTGCACGGGCTGTTCAATTGTTGTTAACTCAGAAAATTCAGCCATCTCATGTCCATCAAAACCAA
Organism: uncultured Actinomycetes bacterium; assembly: GCA_903904665.1. GTDB lineage: Bacteria > Actinomycetota > Actinomycetes > Nanopelagicales > Nanopelagicaceae > Planktophila. Next base: position 23,944 of record CAIVDO010000040.1, read on the forward strand.
CGATAGAAATATCATCTGGAGCTTTTAAACCATGGCGGCGCAATGCCTGCATTGCACCCATCGCCATCTCATCGGATTCACAAAAAATCGCTGTAGGGCGATTTGGTCGTGCTAGCAGATCATCCATGGCACGAACTGCCGTATGCATTGTGAAATCTCCATGGACTTCGCGTTGAGGTAACCACTCTAAGTTATTTTCAGCTAATACCTGCATGAATCCTTTGCGTCGATCCTGAGGGACGCTGAAATTAAATGGGTCATCAGGACGTCCTGACATAAGACCTATCTTGGTGTGTCCTTGATTAACTAAGTGCTGAGTTGCAGAGCGAGCGCCAGCAATATCATCGATCTTAACTGATGCACATTTTGGATGCTCCATTCCAACGAGTGCAATCGGAATACCAAGTCCAAGCATTGAATTAAACTCTTCTTCTGTTGGTGGCAGGCTGATAACGATTAATGCATCAACTCGCCCCTTTAGTAGCTGATGTTGAAAAAGCCGTTCACGACCCTTCATCTGCGAAAAGTTGTAGAGCAATAAATCTAGGCCAGCTTCACGAAGTGCCTGTTCTGCACCGCTAATAACCTGCGAGAAATACCACCGTGAGATATATGGCGCTACTACTCCAACACTGTTAGTGCGACTTAATCCTGATCCCTGTTTTTCTGGGGTGAGGGGATAATTTAATTTCTCTGCAGCTGCGATAATTTTGCTGCGAGTGGTGGGATTGACATGGTGCAGGCCGCGAAGGGCACGTGAAACGGTAGCTGAAGAGACTCCGGCTTCCTGTGCAACATCCTTGATGCCTGCCATTAATCCCCCGAACTCTGCAAAAAACCTGCAAGAATCTCTGCAAGAAACCGCAAAATACGCCATTGTGACTGCAATAAGCAAGAGCTGAGGCGAAGCAAGGGGTAAATTGAGCCCATGAGTAATCAAATTGAAACCCAGATAGATGTATCCCTGACCGAACGTAATCGTGTAACGGCGCTCTTTCGCATAATTCTCGTCGTTCCAATGGCGATCTTCATCGGATCTTTTGCTCCACAGCAATTTGATACCACCAATACCGCTTGGGCTGCAGGCTTTTTCATTCTGCCAGTAGCTCTAACAATTGTTTTCCGCCAGGCATATCCAACATATCTTTTGGCATTTAATGAGGCGTTCATGTCGCTTTCAACTCGTGTCGATGCATATGTTCTTGTACTCACAGATGAGTATCCATCACTTGAAGAAAATGATGTCGTAAGCGTTACTTTTCCAGAAGTAGATCCCAAGGCTCTTAATCGCTACTTGCCACTTGTAAAGTGGTTCTTAGCAATTCCTCTATACATTGTTGGCCTTGTATATGCCGTTTATGCATTCTTCTTAACTATCTTTGCTTGGGCAAGCGTTGTACTCACTGGCAACTATCCTGAGTGGTGTGCTGAAGGTGTAGTTGGAACAATTGCTTACTGGAACCGTATTGGTGGTTATGCACTTCTGATGGTTACTGACGAATACCCAACTTTCTCACTGTAATTTATGGCGATTCACTCTGCCCAAAAGATGCGGCGCATCGTCGCCGAAGTTGGGCAGATGGATCGCAAATTTGCACCACTGATTCAAAGACGACCTCTGTGCACTATTGGTCGCAATGCTCCATCTGAATCACACTTTGAATCTTTAGTCAGTTCTGTGATTTCTCAACAACTTGCAACTAAGGCTGCAGAGACTATTCACACAAGACTTGTGGGTTTGTGCAGAGGAAATATCAATGCAAAGAAGTTAATCAAACTCGATGATGCGGCATTGCGTGAAATAGGAGTATCTGGGGCAAAAGCCCGCACAATCAAGGGTTTAGCACTGGCTGTGGTCGACAAAAGTATCCCTATAGACACAATTGATGAAATCCATGACGACCAAGAGATTTATGAAAAATTAACATCGCTTTGGGGAATCGGTCGCTGGACAGTTGAGATGTTTATGATGTTTCAATTAGGCCGCCTTGATATCTGGCCAACGGGGGATTTAGCGGTGCGACGCGGGTGGGACATCGTTCATAAGAACAAGGAAGAAACTCTGGCAAAAACCTTAGACCTCAAAGGTGAGAAATTACATCCGTACCGCAGCGTTATTGCTTGGTATTGCTATCAAGCTGTCCATGAGAGTCGTGGGCTGGATTACTAAATATCTTCAAGGATTAGCGAGACGGAGTTAATGCACCAGCGCTCATCGGTTGGGACATCATAACCTTCGCCCTTAAAAATATGACCTAAATGTGAACCACATGCTGCGCATCGAACTTCGGTGCGCACTCGAGGAAATAGCGAGCGATCTTCAATTAACTCAACTGCATCATCTTTGGTTGGGGCATAGAAAGATGGCCAGCCGCATCCAGAGTGAAATTTAGTTTCACTTCTAAATAACTGCGCGCTACATGCTTTACATTTATAGACGCCCACTTTATCCGTGTCAGTGTATTCACCGGTAAATGGTCGCTCAGTTGCTGCATTGCGCAGGACATCATATGAAAGCTGATCTAATTTTGCTTTAAGTGCATCCTCATCGATAGATACTGGATAGTTTTTCTCGCTCATACAATGATGCCTTCCGTTGGATAAGCAACCCCAGTACTGGAGTGACAGTCATACCCATTGGGATTCTTTTCTAAATACCTTTGGTGGTATTCCTCAGCCAGGAAATACTCAATTCCATCAGCGCTCTTAATCTCGGTGACAATCTCATCTAATCCTTCGGAAGTGAGAACGCTTTGATAAACATTGCGCGAATTAACTGCCGTTACATATTGCTCAGGGGTTGTTGTATAAATCGCACTACGGTATTGCGTCCCGATGTCCCCGCCTTGTTGGTTAAGAGAGGTTGGATCATGCATTGTCCAAAACTCTTCTAACAATCTCTGATAACTCACTTTTGTCTCATCAAATCTAACTTTGACCATTTCAGCGTGACCTGTGACCCCTGTGCATACTTGTTCATATGAAGGGTTAGCACGCGTACCACCCATATAACCAACAGAAGTTTCTGTGACACCATCAATGCGCCATAAGCGTCGTTCTGCGCCCCAAAAACATCCAGTTGCGAAATATGCTGTTGAACTCATGCGCGCAATTCTGGCAGTAACACTCAAGAAGCGCACCCGCTGATAACCTACTCATGCTCATGAGCCCCCGTAGCTCAGGGGATAGAGCACCGCCCTCCGGAGGCGGGTGCACAGGTTCGAATCCTGTCGGGGGCACAAGGCGACTTAAATCACCCTTTATTAGCAAATCTCTTTGCATTCATCCTTGTTAATCACTGCATAACAAGGGAGAATTACCTTCTTGCGCAACATCGATGTGCGTATTACCACGTTAAGAATTATCGTGATTTGGGTATGCCCAAATCATCTATAGAGGAGGTTCCCCATGGATTGGCGTCATCAATCTGCCTGCCGCGATGAAGATCCAGAACTTTTCTTCCCTGTTGGAAATACAGGACCAGCATTAACTCAAATTGAAGAAGCAAAAAAAGTCTGCAACCGCTGCATTGTTAAAGAGCCATGTCTTGCATGGGCCCTTGAGAGCGGTCAAGATGCTGGCGTTTGGGGCGCTCTTTCAGAAGATGAACGCCGTGCACTCAAGCGCCGTGCTGCACGTAACCGTGCACGCCTATTGGAGCAGCAAAACCAGTTTTAAAGTGGAAACCGTAAGTTAGCTTGCGTTCCTGAATCTGTTGACTGCAATTTCAATACACCTTTGAGCTCATTTTCAGTCAACGTTCTAACTATTTGCAGACCAAGATTTGAAGAAGTTGCTAAGTCGAAACCCTCAGGTAAGCCGACTCCATCATCAAGGATGTTAATTACACACTCATTGCTATAGCGAGATAATTCAATTGAGAGTAAAGAACCTTGTTCTGCTAGACCATGCTCAAGTGCATTGTGCATCAGTTCTGTAACAACTAGTGATAACGGCGTCGCCACGCGAGACTCCAAAGAACCAAGCTCGCCCTTTCTTTCAATACGCAATTGACCCATGCGCGGACTCAGCTCGAGAGCATGGGATATCAGACTAGTAAGAACTTCATCAAATGCTACGGTGTTCTCGCTGCTACTTGAAAGAGTCTCATGGACCAAAGCGATAGATGCAATTCGTCGTACAGCTTCATTGAGTGCAGAAGCAGCGCTTGGATCCTCAATTCTGCGTGCTTGTAAACGAAGAAGAGCTGAGACCGTTTGTAGATTATTTTTTACTCGGTGGTGAATTTCACGAATAGTGGCATCTTTAGTGACTAACTCACGTTCGCGCCTGCGTAGCTCTGTGACATTTTGTAGCAAAACTATTGCTCCGATGCGATCTTCGCCTTGTAGTAGTGGAAGAACTAATAGATCGATAGTTGCACCTTGATTATCTATCTCTACGCGCCGTAGTACTTTTCCATTCAAACGAGTGCGAATCCCCTCTTCATGGGGATTAGGTGAGTTCTTAGCAACTTCTTCAGCAACTTCACCTAACTTGTGATTTTCAATCTCGTTTTTCCAACCCATGCGGCTAAATGCAGATCTGGCATTTGGGCTGGCATAGGAAATAACACCGTTAACATCCAAGCGAATGAGTCCATCGCCAACGCGCGGAACTGGCTCAAAAAGTGAACCTGCATCGCCATATGGAAAACTGCCTTGTGCAACCATGCGATAGAGACAATGTGCAATCTCGCGATAATTTAATTCGAGTCGACTTGGGGAGCGCATTAAATCCGCATTACGGTGACGAGTAATCACTGCAATAACTTGACCATCAAAGAGCACAGGCGTGGCTTCTTCCTTGATCATCATCTCGCCGATTTGTTCAGCTTCTGTATCTCTAACTATTTCACCACTTGATAAAGCTCCGTCAATTCTTGGCCTGCTACCCCACATGACTTCATCACCGATTACGTCATTGGTAAAAACTGTTGCGGCAGTAGTTGGGCGTATATGTGCTACTGCAACATGGCCAGTTGGCCACATCTTCATATCTTTTCGAATTGGAACCCAGAGAATTAAGTCAGCAAAAGATAGATCTGAAAGGAGTTGCCAGTCCGCGACGAGTTCACGCAGTTTGTGTGCTTGGTCGATAGTAACTGAACTGCGTCCGTGAATAAGAGTTTCAAACTGGGGCACTTTATTTCCACTCCCCCATATTCAACTCAATCTCCTGAGTTGCAAACCAAATCAACTCTTCATCATTGGGAAAGAGTAAAAGTGCGCATTGAACTTGCTCCCACATTAGTTTCGAATTCAGTGTCACTGATTTTTCATTTACTTGATTGACTTGTGTTGCTTCCAACTCAATTGCCAAGACAATCCCCGGGGCTTTACTGGAGCTAGGCATTTCTAATGCAGTTTGAGCTGCCTCAAGGGATAGAAGATATTCAATTTCCTCTTCATCTAAATCTTCATTCTCGCCAACGTAAAAGGGTGTTGGTGCAAGAATTGATTCGACCTCTATTGAACCTGAGTTAAGAAAGGTGGCGAGATTTTCGTGAGTAATAGGCAGATAGGCTCGCATGCCTTAATAGTATTAGAAGTCAGCGCTTAATCTGACTGGCGATGGTGGCGATTGATTTACGCAAAGCAGAGCGTGTATTAACCTCAATAAGCGTTGCTTTTTGCTCAAGAGCTGCAGTTGCAGCCCTGACATCACGACCTATCACTCTCACACATAATGGACGAAGACGCGTAGCAATAGCTAGGAATCGTGCCTCCTCATCCTGGCCCTTCTTTCCCTGAGATCTCATATTGAGGCTAAAACTTAACTGCGACCTAATCGAAGTTTTTTCTAATAATGCGCAGACTTGTTCCAATCGATGGATGCCTAATAGATCGGGCCTTGCAATCACCATGAGTTCATCGCCTTGATCACAACTCCACGTTGTCATCGTAGAAGTCCAACGTCTATCGGTTAGGCGATTAGATAGACCCGAGATCGACCCAAGATCAATAACTATGTTGTCGAAAACCTCGGTTGCATTCTCCATAAATTGATCTACAGATCCAGCCTCTTCTTGCGTAATCTCGGCAATCGCTAGATTGGGCGCAATTGTTCGCCAGCCATTTTCCGATTGCACATTTCGAATAGCTATCAATGCTGCAATGGATGGTGCTCGAAAATTGGCATCGATCAACAAGGTAGATTTATCTAAAACGCTGAGCTCCATCGCTAAGTTAAGTGCGATGGTTGTGCAGCCTGTATCGCTGCCCGCTGAACCAATAGCCATGACGTGTGCCTTACGGCTTTGTCGGCTGATTTGTGTGCGTTGACGCAGCATTGGTGCCCGAACGAATCCTCTAACAACACTTACTAGATCAGTAGCTGTGGTCGGGATAGCGTGTACATCACTAAACTCTAAATCAGAGTCATTAGAGAAGCCAACGATTTGCTTTACTTTTGCAGATAAATTGCTAATCACTTCAGGTGTAATACCTGATAAATCTGGGGCATAAATCAATAAGGAACTTGCTGCAGCCTCTACATTATTGGCACAAAACCTCTCTAGGGCTTCGGTATCGATCGCTCTAAAAATCACACTCCATCCCTGTGCAAAGAGCGTGCCAGAGACAAAACTTTCAAACTGTGCATCAGCGATTGCGGTAATAACAACAGGTAATTCTTGATTAGACATTAGAACTAATCACCACCAAACGTCCCTGTGTAGTTGCTGCCAGAAGGCGTAATACTTGAGTTTGCTCTACAGAGACAGTGATAGCAGCATCAGTACCAAAATTCTTACTCTTTCCATCAGTACTAATGACTTGCACACTTCCGAGAATTAGAACTGGATCTTGTGGCAGTTCTCCACTTTGGCTATCAACGACCCAATAAATATCAACCAAATCTCCAAGCTGCACATTTGCCGCTAGATCTACTGAACGAATACTCAATGGAACGGCGCTGCTAGCCATAATTGATGCCGTTGAACTGACATTATCAATGGAGAGAATCTCCCCAGAATCAACTGTCTGCGTGAGCACCTGCCCCACTGGATCTAAATCTTTGGAAAGATAATTGATAGTGCTTGAACCAAGATCAAGATCTACTAACACAAGATCTCCTGCAGAGATCTGATGTCCGCTCTGCAAGTCACTGGCTGCTACCCAAAACTTGGAAGTTGAGTTAGATGCTGCTGCCAAGAAAAATGCCGAAAGAAATGATGCGCAAATCAAAGCTATGGCAAGGGGTATTCGTGATGGATTATGTGCAATTGGTTTTCTCATGGCTGCACCCAATGCCATAGAGAAGGAAAGATTATTGGCTTATCCACACTCATCCTTTGGGATGAGTGAGATGTAGCCATTTGGTTGAGGCTAGGTGGGCCCACAAGTAGAAATCTCACCCCATGACAACTAACCGAGTAATAGATGATGAGATTGAGATCAACAGTTTTCGTATTGAGGCTTTTAATAGTGACGAGCTAGCCGATTGGCAGCATCCACTACTAGAGATCTTTAAACCTCAACCAGAAATCAACATTCCTGTCCGCCCAAAGCTCTATTTGATTCCCTCACAATTTGATGATGATTTCGATTCCGAGTTCGCACCTGTCCCCACATCTGCATTAGATCTACCAGAGCTACGGCAATGGACAACACGTTTTGCCAATAACATTATTGAAATCTGGGCTGGACGGCGATCTCCTAGGCAGATTGAATCGCAATGTCATCACAGAATTTATGCAGAGCTGGTAAAGAAATCCGGATCCCAAAAAGAGTTAGGGCACATTCGGAAAATTCACATTCAGGAGCCATTAGATGGAATATGTGAAGCAACTATCACGGTGCGATATGAAGATCGCCTACGATCAATGTTGGTGCGCTTTGAAGGGGTAGATAAGCGTTGGTTATGTACAACTCTTACTTTACTTTAAGCCCCACCGTGGCAACGCTTGTATTTCTTGCCTGAACCACATGGACATGGTGCATTGCGTGAAACTTCACCCGTAGTTTTGACTCCATTTTCATCAGCTGCTGTGTATTGCAGACCTGAAGTTGGAAGTGCTTTAGCTTCAAGACCAGCGCCCTTTATCTCATTACTAGATGCTTCAACGGTGACCTCGATATTAAAGAGCAAGCTAGCAATCTCTTCTTTGATTGCATCCATCATTGCCGAGAATAAATCAAAGCCTTCGCGTTGATATTCAACAAGAGGATCACGCTGAGCCATCGCTCGCAGACCAATACCTTCTTGGAGATAATCCATCTCATATAGGTGCTCGCGCCATTTGCGATCTAGAACTGACAGCAAAACCTTGCGCTCTAATTCACGCATTACTTGCGAGCCTAGAGACTCTTCACGTTTTGCATAGGCGCTTTGGCAATCTTCAATAACGGCAGCAGCTAAGAAATCACCGTCCAAACCATTGCGTGAGCCAACTCGTGCGATTAACTCATCTATCGTAAACGAGATTGGATAGATTGTTTTTAATGCATTCCACAATGTATCTAGATCCCAGTCTTCAGAGTAACCCTGTGATGTGGCCATTCCTACGTATGCAGTGAGGGTATCTTCAACAAAAACAGCTACTTGATCCTTGATATCGGCGCCTTCTAGAACCATACGGCGCTCACCATAAACTACTTGGCGCTGTCGGTTCATGACATCGTCATATTTCAAAACATTCTTACGCATTTCAAAGTTTTGAGACTCTACTTGGGTCTGTGCTGAGCGAATGGCATTACTGACCATCTTTGATTCAATAGGTGCATCTTCAGGAATTCCAGCTGCTGTTAAGAAACGCTCAACCATTCCAGAGTTAAAGCGGCGCATGAGTTCGTCTTGAAGTGAAAGATAGAAACGAGATTCACCAGGATCGCCTTGACGTCCTGAACGACCGCGTAGCTGATTATCAATACGGCGAGACTCGTGGCGTTCAGTTCCAAGAACATAGAGACCACCAAGGGCGATTACTTCTTCGTGACCAACGGCAACAGCTGACTTTTGTCGAGCAATCTCATCAGGCCAAGCCTTTTCATACTCTTCTGCATTATCAACTGGAGAAATTCCACGGCGTTGCAGTTCGTAATCAGCCATGAACTCTGGGTTTCCACCAAGCATGATGTCGGTACCACGACCGGCCATATTTGTTGCAACCGTTACAGCGCCTTTAACACCTGCGCGAGCGATGATCGCAGCTTCGCGTTCGTGGTGTTTAGCGTTGAGAACTTCATGAGGAACTCCAGATTTGCGGAGGAATGCTGAAAGCTCCTCTGATTTTTCAACGCTGACTGTACCGACAAGAACAGGTTGACCCTTACGGTGTTTTTCAACGATATCTGCAGTGACAGCAATAAATTTTCCAGCTTCGGATTTATAAACAAGATCTGCTTGATCGATACGAACCATTGCGCGATTTGTTGGAATTGGTACTACTCCAAGCTTATAAATCTGATGAAACTCTGAGGCCTCAGTCATTGCGGTACCGGTCATACCTGAAAGCTTTTCGTATAGACGGAAATAGTTCTGCAAAGTAATCGTTGCAAGAGTCTGATTTTCATCCTTAATTTCAATACGTTCTTTAGCTTCAAGGGCTTGGTGTAAACCCTCGCTATAACGACGGCCGGCTAACATGCGGCCAGTGTGCTCATCGACAATTAAAAGCTCGCCATTCATTACAACATAATCCTTATCGCGCTTGAAAAGCTCCTTAGCGCGAACAGCGTTGTTGAGATAGCCAATCATCGGTGTATTTGCAGCTTCATAAAGATTGCCGATCTGCAGCAACTCTTCGACCTTAGTTACGCCATCTTCAAGAATTCCAAGGGTGCGCTTCTTCTCATCGATCTCGTAGTGGACATCGCGTTGTAGTTTGCCAACTAGGTTTGCAAACTCGACATACCATTTAGTTGCTTTGTCAGCAGGACCACTAATGATCAATGGCGTACGGGCTTCATCAATCAAAATTGAGTCAACTTCATCTACAACCGCAAAGAAGTGATCGCGTTGCACGCACTCCTCAAGAGACCAAGCCATGTTGTCGCGCAAGTAATCAAAACCAAATTCATTGTTAGTTCCATAAGTAATATCTGCAAAATATGCTTCACGGCGCTCTGCAGGAGTCATGTTTGCAAGAATCACGCCAACTTTTAATCCTAGGAAACGGTGGATACGACCCATCCACTCACTATCGCGCTCTGCTAAATAATCATTTGTTGTAACGACGTGAACGCCTTTACCAGCCAAGGCATTGAGATATGAAGGAAGAGTTGCAACGAGAGTCTTACCTTCACCAGTACGCATTTCAGCGATATTGCCTTTATGAAGTGCTGCTCCACCCATTAACTGAACGTCATAATGGCGCTGGCCCAATGTTCGCTTTGCAGCTTCTCGCACAACGGCAAAGGCCTCAGGCATTAAATCATCGAGTGATTCACCTTTTGTATAACGATCTTTGAAGATATCTGTCTGAGCGCGAAGCTCTGAATCTGACATCGCCGTGATGCGCGCCTCGTGGCCATTAACGACAACAACAATCTTGCTCAGTTCGCGAAGGACGCGACCTTCACCTGCACGCAAAATTCTGTCAAAAAACGCTGGCATCGATGCAACCTTTCAAACCCTCACGAACTGATCTGCTCAAGGCTCCTATCGTAGAGGTTGCGCCACACAAGCGGTAACTGAGCCCAATACGTGAAATCCATGAGATTTCAAGGCCCGAGCCGCCTCAGAGACGGTGGCACCAGTGGTCACAACATCATCGATGAGAATTAAATCACCCCGGGGATATACGTTATGCGCAACATCAAAAGCTCCATGCATATTTAGCAACCTGGCCTTAGAGCTTAGCCCGCTTTGATCTTTGACTTGACGAATGAGAGTTAAGGCAGGAATCACCGGAATTGATGTCAACTTTGAAACTTCATTGCAAATTTCGGGAATAAAACTTCTACCTCTTCTTCTTAGATTCTTCGGCGCAGACGGGATTGGAACCAGACGGAGATTATATTTATCGAAATTAGCTCTATTAAGAACATGGACAATCGCGTCAATGATTAACCGATCGGCACCTTTGAGTCCCCTCTCTTTAGCGGCCAGAATTATTCTGCTGGCAACCGGGGAATAGAGAACGGCCGAATGAACTTGCATTTTTTGAACATGCGTTAGATAGATATGAGGATGCCACTGGCTACGACAACTAGAACATATTGATAAACCAATTGCATTGCATCCATAGCATCGTGTTGGGAAAAGCAGCTGACTTAACTCTTCAATGACGGACACATAGAAAAGTTAGTTTAGAAATCTCATCCTTAATTTAAGGTGTGGAAATCATTCATAGAAATCATCTGGAACTAACTTAATCAACCGAGACTCGATTCCTTGTCTAGATTGACGTGGCAGCGTTAAAACAAAGTGCGCACCTTTGCCAGGACGGCCCCAAACTTCGAGCTCACCATTATGCAAGCGAGCATCCTCTAGTGCGATTGAAAGGCCAAGACCGGTTCCACCACGTGTGCGTGCGCGTGATGGATCTGCACGCCAAAAGCGGTCGAAGACGCGATTTAAAGCGCTCTCATCTAAGCCAATGCCATGATCGCGTACTCCTACGGCAACATCATGTTCACTTGCCAAAATTGTCACTGCAATAGGTTTTTCCTCAGCATGATCTATCGCATTGGAGAAGATATTTCGCAATATCCGCTCAACTCTTCGAATATCGGCCTTCATAGTGATGCTCTCTGCAATTGCATAGATTCGAAGCTCTGTGGAACGCTCCTTTGCAACTAAAGCCAGGTCTTGAGCACAGCGATTAGCCAATGAAACAATGTCGAAATCAACTGCTTCGATTACAGCAACCTCTGCATCAAAGCGACTTACCTCAAGAAGATCTTCAAGCAAACGCTCAAATCGATCGAGCTGGGCTACAAGGAGTTCTGTACTACGTGCAACGACCGGATCGAAACTCTCGCGCGATGCATTAATTACTTCTGATGCCATACGAAGAGTAGTTAAAGGGGTTCTAAGTTCGTGTGAAACATCTGAAACAAAGCGCTGCTGAACTCGTGAAAGGTTTTCAAGTCTTGCAATCTGCTTTTCTAGTGATTCAGCCATCTCATTAAATGCTGTACCAAGTGTGGCGATCTCATCTTGCGAAACCACCTTCATCCGTTGACGAAAATCACCAGAAGTAAACCGTGCGGCAATTTCTGCCGCTTCACGTACAGGGCGGACTACTTGGCGAACTACAAGCCAAACAATCATGGCAATGAGAAAAACGAGCACAGTGCCAGTAAGGAGTAGCAATCTTTGAATGAGATCTAGGGTTGCATTTTGATTAGCGAGAGAGAAAACCATATACATTTCATATTGACCAGCACCTGGTATCTGAACTTTCTGGCCAAAAGCTAAGCCGGGAATGCTCTGTCCCCCGGTATATCGAATATTGATATTGGAAGAGACCATGTCATTACTTTTACGGACACGCTTACTTAAATAATCTGGAATTGATTTTGGATCAACTAAATTTGAAGAGATTTCATAATCTTGAATTCGAGTATTTCCGGGGCTTCTGATAAAGATAACTTCACGGGCGTTTTCATTTGAAGTTAAAGAGGTTGCAGAACTAATAACATCATCAACAACTTTGTGCACGGCTGCATCTTTTTCGCCCTGTGCCAACAGGAATCGATACTCAGCACTAAAGATCGTTGATCTAGCTTCAATGCGAGAGGAATCTAGATTTACTTTTTTGATACCGGTTGCTAGCTGTGAGTTAAGGGCAGAACCTGTCAGATATACAACACCAAGTGATAATAGGACGGTAGAGATGATCACTCTTGTAGCAAGGGAGTTACGAAGACGTAAGAAAATTCGGTTCATAGTTTAGGAACCGCCCATTACTCCAGCTTTATAACCAACCCCACGCACAGTCACGACGATCTCTGGACGCTCTGGATCATGTTCAATTTTGGAACGAAGCCGTTGGACGTGAACGTTTACTAAACGGGTATCGGTGGAATGCCGATAACCCCAAACTTCGCTGAGCAATGCATCTCGTGTGAATACGCGCCCAGGCTCTTTAGCAAGTGCAACTAATAGATCAAACTCTAAACGTGTAAGTGAAATCTGCTTGCCTGCCCGCAATACCTGGTGGGCTTGAACATCAATTGCAAGGTCACAAATCGTCAATAAACCTGCAATATCAACGTTGGTGCGGCGCAGACGGGTTCGGATACGTGCGATGAGCTCGGATGGATGTCTAAATGGCTTGACCATGTAGTCATCAGCGCCTGCTTCAAGACCACGCACAACATCATGTGAGTCACCTTTTGCAGTCAACATAATGATTGGAACCATAGATTCGGCGCGAATCAATTTACAAACTTCAATTCCATCAAGGCCAGGCAACATAACATCCAACAGAACTAAATCTGGTGGATTGTTACGAAAAACATCTAGAACTTCATCCCCGCGACTTACGAGGTCTACATCAATACCTGCACCGGTTAAAACTATGCCGAGCATTTCGGCAAGGTCCTGGTCGTCATCGACGACCATAACCAAAGTCATTAGCTACCGTGCTCCCAAGAGTTCAGGTACATATCCTGTGCTGGAGTTAGAACATCGATAACTCCGCCCATGCTCTTTAACTTCAGGCTTGCAACTTCCTTGTCAATATAAGTAGGAACGTTGTGAACGCCAGCCTTGAGATTCTTTGCTTCCTTAACAAGATACTCAGCAGTTAACGCTTGATCAGAGAAAGACATATCCATAACCGATGCTGGGTGACCTTCTGCAGCGCCAAGATTAACTAGTCGGCCTTCTGCAAGAAGTAGTAAGCGACGGCCATCTGCCATTACATACTCATCTGTTTGGTGGCGCATCTTTGCATTCTTCTTGACTGAATGCTGTTCAAGCCAAGCTACATCGATTTCAATATCGAAGTGGCCTGAGTTGGCCATGATTGCGCCATCCTTCATTACTGAGAAGTGCTCTTCGCGTAATACATCGCGGTTTCCTGTGACAGTGATAAATACATCTCCGACCTTTGCAGCATCTGCCATTGGCATAACGCGGAAGCCTTGCATCATTGCATCAAGTGCCTTAGTTGGATCGATCTCAGTAACGATTACATCTGCGCCCATTCCCTTAGCGCGCTCTGC
>CAIVDO010000041.1 GCA_903904665.1 uncultured Actinomycetes bacterium
CACCCAATGGGCCGTAATCCCACGATGCACGAAGTCCACCATAAATTTCAGAGGATGGGAAAACAAATCCTCGGCGCTTTGATAATCCAACGATATTTTCTAAACGATCCGTTGCCACAATATTCTCCGTCCGGCTGGCTGTCGGCGAAAAGCAACTGGTGTTACTTCCGTGCCTTAATTTTACTCTGAGTACGGCTTTTCATATGCACCGGGCTCGTCAATTGCCTGTGCAAGAAGTGGGATTGCATTCATCTTTACGTTGATATTGCTCAGCGCTCTGCGATATGAACCTACATTTTCCCAATGAGTCACTAATGTCCACAGTGAGCTCTCGTCTAGATTCTGGCCAATTTCACCTTTTACATAGCCAGCGCATTGCGACAGCGCCTCCAGCGCAACAGAAAGTTCTGCCTCAAAGTGGGCGGCATTGCCTAGGGCAACGTTAAATCTGGCGATTGCGAGCATGGGTTGAGCCTATAGGGCAGGGGCAGAGGGGGTATGGAAATGAAAATCATTTTCATTTGTGCTACTTTCCACCTATGAATATCGCAATCGTTTTAGCCGCAGTCACAGCCATCGCAACATCTGCCGGAGGGTTTCTGGCTATTCGCTCACGCGATCGCCTTCACTTAGTCCTGGGTTTATCAGCTGGTCTTCTCCTTGGCCTTGTCGCCTTTGATCTTTTGCCTGAAATCTTTGAACTCAATACCCAAACATTTGGCAATGTCCCCGTTGTCTCCATCGCATTTGTTGCAGGCTTTCTTGCCCTTCACTTTGCAGAACAAATCTTCGGTTCACATGAACCAGCTGAATCTGATTACGGACATGAGCATGACCACTCTGTAAACATCGCCGGAACACTTGGAGCCCTTGCAATGGGTGGTCACGTTTTCCTTGATGGTGTGGCATTGGGCCTTTCATTCAAGATCAGTAACGCCCTTGGTTTCGCTGTCTTTATTGCAATTCTCTCCCACGCTTTTTCTGATGGCTTAAATACAGTCTCATTACTTATTAAAAGTGGCCACTGGACCAAGCGCGCAATAGCACTTCTTGGTCTTGATGCAATTATGCGCATTGGCGGCGCAGCCCTTGGAACTTATGTTGTTATTAGTGATCCAACTTTGGCTCTCTACTTAGCAATGTTCTCTGGTTTTGTTATCTACCTTGCAACCTCACATATTCTGCCTGAAGCCCACTCTCGCCATCCTTCAAAGATAACAATGCTCATGACCGTGCTGGGTGTTGTGGCTATGTGGCTCATTGTTGGAAATATTGGATGAGTCGCTCAAATCCACGTGTAGTAAGTGTTCTTGAGCGAGCAGGCGGTTTTGCTAGCGCTCAAGAGGTTTATCGACTCATGCAACGTGAGGGCGAAAGCATTGGATTAACAACTGTTTATCGCTCTCTTCAATCACTTGTGAATGACAAGTTCGTTGATGTCTTAAGACGCGAAGACGGTGAGGCAATTTATCGCTTATGCGGCGGCGCACACCATCACCATTTAGTGTGTAAGGGTTGCGGAGAGACCGTTGAAATCGAAGGCGGAGCAATAGAAAAATGGGCAAAAACTATGGCTCAAGAGTTTGGCTTTCGAGATGTGGGACATACGGCTGAAATCTTTGGCCTTTGCCCTAAGTGTTAAGCCTTACCAAATCTTCGATCGCGCTGTGAATACTCTTCGATAGCTTTCCACAAAGTTTTGCGTGTTACATCTGGCCACAACACATCCATAAAAACTAGTTCGGCATAAACGCTTTGCCATGGCAGAAAATTGCTGGTGCGCTGCTCTCCCGATGAGCGCAAAAATAAGTCTACGTCACTCATTGTGGGTGAATCTAAATACTTGGCAAATACTTTCTCCGTAATCGCATCGGCTTTTATTTTGCCGCGTTTAACATCGCGCGCTAACTCTGCGGCGGCATCAACAATCTCAGCACGACCACCGTAGTTAACGCACATGTTTAATGTCAGTACTCTATTTTTAGCCGTTAACTCTTCAGCCTCTTCCAGCTCATTGATAACGCTGCTCCATAAGCGCTTTGGACGGCCAACCCAGCGAATTCGAACACCCATCTCATTCATCTGATCACGACGACGCCTAATCACATCGCGATTAAAGCCCATCAAGAAACGAACTTCTTCTGGAGATCTTCGCCAATTTTCAGTTGAGAATGCATAAGCACTTAACTCTTTAACACCAAATTCAATTGCGCCTTCAACAAGATCAAAGAGGGCCGCCTCACCTGCTTCATGTCCTGCAGTACGCGCTAATCCACGTTGCTTTGCCCAACGGCCATTGCCATCCATCACAACAGCAACATGATTAGGAATATGAATCGTCATACTCGCTCCACCATTGGCAAACTCCTTAAACCACGTTCAAGGTGCCATTGTAAGTAAGCTGCTATTAATCCACTAGCCTCACGGCGATATTTACCTTCACTTGCACTGGCGCTTTCCCAATCGCTACTGATGAGTGCGCCCATAAGTTGCAGGGTTTCCATAGCTGGAGTCGCACATGCCGATGGTCGACAGTCATTGCAGACCGATCCCCCGCCAACTAATGAGAAATATCTATGAGGACCTGGTTTTTCACACCGTGAACAAATAGTCATTGAAGGCGCATATCCAGCAACAGCTAAAGAGCGAAGTAAGAAAGCATCGAGAATCAATAAAGGTTCATATCTATTTTCAGCTAAGGCTTTCATTCCACCGACAACTAATTGGAACTCTTGTAACGCTGGTTCATGTTCGTTAGGTGAAAAGCGCTCTGCCGCTTCAAGGATCGCTGAAGCCACTGTCCAGCGCTGATAATCCTGCGTGAGCGCTTCACCGTAGTTCATGAGCGCTTCTACTTGAGTGACCGTGTCAAAGGTTTTGCCGACGTGAAGTTGAATATCAACATGGCTGCCTGGTTCAAGTCGTGCCCCAAATTTAGACATAGTGCGGCGAACGCCTTTGGCTACACCGCGAATGCGTCCATGATCTTTAGTGAGCATCGTGATGATGCGATCTGCTTCACCGAGTTTTTGGGTGCGCAGCACAATTGCCTCATCCCGATACAAACTCATACGGGCAAAGGTAGTGCGTTGATTAGCGAATTGCTCGATTTATGGCAGACACGACTGCTTTGAGCGATGCGGTGGTGGTGTTGGGATCGATTCCAACACCCCAGAAGACATCTCCATCGATAGCACACTCTAAATAAGCAGCAGCCGATGCATCGCCACCGGCAGAGAGTGCGTGCTCGTAATAATCTAGAACACGAACATCGACGCCATAGTTTTGCAAGATATTACAAAATGCTGCGATTGGTCCATTGCCTTGACCTTTGAGTTCATGTAATTCTCCACGATCGGTTATTGAAACCGTTAGGTGAACATCTTCACCGAGTGTTGAACTCTGACTCAAACCCTTAAGACGAAAACGTCCCCAGGGTGCACTTTCGGTTGGAAGATATTCATCTTCAAATACATTCCATAAATCTTCAGCACTGATTTCGCCGCCTTCGGCATCGGTCTTAGCTTGAACATTTTTAGAGAACTCAATTTGTAAACGACGAGGAAGATCTAAGTGATGCTCATTCTTCATCAGATAAGCAACACCGCCCTTACCTGACTGTGAATTTACGCGAATAACAGCTTCATAGCTGCGGCCAATATCTAATGGATCGATTGGCAAATATGGAATCGCCCAGGTGTGATCACGGACTTCTTTTCCTGCAGCCTTTGCATCTCTAGCTAAATGATCAAAGCCCTTTTTAATTGCATCTTGATGCGAACCAGAAAATGCTGTGAATACAAGGTCTCCGCCATAAGGATGACGTTCAGGAACACGTAGTTGATTGGCGTATTCCACGGTACGGCGAACTTCATCGATGTTAGAAAAATCAATGTGCGGATCAATTCCATGTGTAACTAAGTTGATACCAAGAGTTACTAGACATACATTTCCGGTGCGCTCACCATTGCCAAATAGAGTTCCCTCAATTCGATCTGCGCCAGCTAAGTACCCAAGTTCAGCGGCAGCAACTCCGGTTCCGCGATCATTATGTGGGTGTAGTGAAACAATTACGTTCTCGCGATTATTTAAGTTACGGCACATCCACTCAATTGAATCGGCATAAACATTTGGTGTTGCCATTTCAACCGTTGCCGGCAAGTTCATGATTGTCTTCCACTGCGGAGTTGGCTTCCACACATCATTGACGGCATTACAGACCTCAACGGCAAACTCAAGTTCAGTGCCTGTATAGGACTCAGGTGAGTACTCAAATGAGACCTTAGTTTCAGGAACAGTTGCCACTAAATCTAAACAAATCTTGGCAGCATCAGTGGCAATCTTTTTGATGCCATCTTTATCAAGACCAAAAA
Organism: uncultured Actinomycetes bacterium; assembly: GCA_903904665.1. Lineage (GTDB taxonomy): Bacteria > Actinomycetota > Actinomycetes > Nanopelagicales > Nanopelagicaceae > Planktophila. The sequence continues at coordinate 4,374 of CAIVDO010000041.1, forward strand.
CAACTCGGCGCTGCAACGTAGAAGTTGAGTTATAGAGGTGAACAATTGCCTGCTTTGAACCTTTGATCGCTTCAAAGGTGCGAACAATTAGCGCTTCGCGTGCCTGAGTTAAAACCTGGATAACAACATCATCTGGAATCAATTTCTCTTCAATAATTTTGCGCACAAAATCAAAATCAGTCTGGCTCGCACTTGGAAATCCAACTTCAATTTCCTTGTAACCCATAGCAACTAAAAGTTTGAACATCGCTAATTTGCGTGGCGTATCCATTGGATCAATAAGCGCTTGATTTCCATCGCGAAGATCTACTGAACACCACTTCGGCGCTTTAGTGATCTTCTTATTAGGCCAGGTGCGATCGGCAAGATCTACAGGATGAAAAGGCTCATAGCGATGCACTGGCATCGATGAAGGTACCTGCTTGGGGAAGTTCACCTGCTAACGGTAACGCTCAGGTTAAAGAACTGGCAAATAACGATCTAATTCGTAAGCGCTGACCTGGCGGCGATAGTCCTGCCATTCGGCGCGCTTATTGCGCAATACATATTCAAAGACGTGTTCGCCGAGTGTCTCTCGTACTAGTTCACTCTTTTCCATCTCGATGATGGCTTCATTGAGGTTAGATGGCAGAGAAATCGGATCTTTAGAATCCTTTAATACATAGCCTTCTTCAACGCCTTTTAAGCCCGCTGCCAACATCACGGCATATGCAAGATATGGATTACAAGCAGTATCTGGTGATCTAAATTCGATACGTGTTGAGTTTTCTTTCTTTGGCTTATACATAGGCACGCGCACTAGAGCGCCACGATCGCTAGGACCCCAGTTAACAAAAGCTGGCGCTTCTCCCCCGCCATGCAAACGCTTGTATGAGTTAACCCATTGATTAGTAATCGCGGTTATTTCAGGTGCATGCGCTAACAGGCCTGCAATAAATGAACGCCCTACTGCAGAAAGATTTAACTCAGCCGTTGGATCATAGAAAGCATTTTCTTCACCTTTAAAAAGTGAGACGTGGGTATGCATTCCACTACCTGGATGGTCTGTGAAAGGCTTTGGCATAAAGGATGCATGGAAACCCTGATCCATTGCTACTTCTTTAATAACATGGCGGAAAGTCATGATGTTATCTGCCGTGCTTAATGCATCGGCATAACGTAAATCAATTTCCTGCTGCCCGGGAGCGCCTTCATGATGTGAAAACTCAACAGAGATTCCCATCGCCTCTAACAAAGTAATTGCCTGACGACGGAAATCATGACCGACAACTGCTGGCGTGTGATCGAAATATCCACCTTGATCAACAGGTACTGGTGCTTTACCTGCCTCTGGCCTGTCTTTGAATAAGAAGAATTCGATTTCTGGGTGCGTGTAGCAGGTGTATCCCATGGCCGCTGCTTTTTCTAATGTGCGACGCAAAACATTGCGCGGATC
>CAIVDO010000042.1 GCA_903904665.1 uncultured Actinomycetes bacterium
AATGAGGTCAACCATGTGAGGTCGCACTTGAAGATTTCTTCTTCGTCATTAGGGTCGGTAAATTCAACCCAATCACGCGCAAATCCCGGCTTTAATTCAGACATAGTCGCAGAGCCTACAGGCATAAAGGTAGGCTTGTTACATGAAACAAGTTGGAGTAATTGGGGCTGGCGTTATGGGCGAAGCGCTTATCGCCGCGCTAATTTCTTACGGAGTTTTGCCACAGTCCATCGTTATCTCTGAAAAGCGCAAAGATCGAGCCGATGAGTTAGTAGCTAAATATGGGATCAAAGTTGAAGAGATAGCAACCAATGTTTCAAAAGCCGATGCGCTCTTACTGGTTGTTAAACCTCAGGATATGGCTGCAGTTCTAGATGAAATTAAGAGTTCAATTAATAAAGAGGCGGTAGTAGTTACATTTGCCGCCGGCAAGAAGATCGCTTTTATAGAACTAGGCCTTGGAACTGGTAACCCAGTTATCCGCGTGATGCCAAACACTCCAACGCTAGTTGGTGCTGGAATGGCAGCGATTTCACTTGGCACAGGTGTAAGTACCAAGCAATCTGAATTTGTTTCAGGATTTCTGGCTGCAACTGGAAAAGTTATTCAGGTATCTGAGGATCTACAAGATGCTGTCACCGCGACCAGTGGTTCAGGTCCTGCCTACTTCTTTAGATTTGTGGAGGCAATGGTCGCGGGAGCAAAAGAACTTGGCTTATCCGATGCCGATGCAACAACGCTCACAGTTCAAACCATTGTCGGTGCCGCAAAGCTTCTTGATGAATCAGGCAAAAGTGCAACAACTTTGCGTGAAAATGTGACAAGTCCTAATGGCACAACCGCGGCAGCCCTTGCCTCATTTGAATCCCACCAGATTGGCGACGTTATTGCCAGCGCTATGAAAGCCGCGCGCGATCGCTCGCAGGAATTAGCGTGAAACGCTTTCTCTCACTTGTTTTAATCTCAACCTTTCTTATCTCCCATAACGCATTTGCTGCACCAAAAAAGCCGGTAGTTAAATCTTTGAAACTTCTAACTACACTTGGAAGTTCTAATGAGTATTCTGGTCTTGTAACTAGCGGTAAAACAATCATTGTTTATGGCAATAAGGGCGAAAGATCTTTTGCTAAGGCACTAGATGTAACTGGAAAAGAGCTATGGAATATAGCTTTGGATGGCGCTGCGCCCTCAATTGCAACTGCAGCAACTGTTGATAGTGCAGGTACGATTTGGATCGCTGGTTCAACGTCTTTGCTACGGGCTACTCCAACTCCTTCGCCAACTAGCTCTGTGTTAAATCCAGATAATGTAGTTGCACTCCCTGATATTTTCACAAGTGATTTAGATGCATTTGCACTTTGGTCCATAAATCCTTCGACACAAGCCCTAGGGCAGTATGTATTACAACTAAAATCCCCCATTCTAATTAACGCCATTGCAGTTGATAAAACATCAATCACTGCTGTCGGAACCTCTGGTGCTGTAATAACAGCAGATTTAGCCGGAAAGATCGCTCAGCCAGTTTATATCGGAAGTGATTTAACTAATTTTGAAGCAGTGGTTAAACACAGTGATAGTTCTATGACCATTGTGGGCTCAAGTTCTGAAACCTTGGGCGGTAAGAAGTTAGCAGGAAAAATTGATGGCGTAATTATCAAAGTTTCAAAGAGTGGCAAAGTAATTTCAGTTGTCCGTAGTTCTGCTCCTAAGGCGATGAGAAATTGGAATAGCGCATCAACTTCACTTTTGCTTGGGGGAGAAGTCGTTACTGGATCAAAAATTGAAAGTGCGATAACTAAGTTCTCTACTTCTTATCAGCCAGCATGGAGCTATCGATTCGCCTCTAATGGAAAAACTTTTACATCGGGTACGACGTACGCATTTTTTCAATCAAAGGCCGTCATCTCTCAATTGGCTAATTGGTCGCCAAAGAGCCCCCAAGGGCTATTAATAACTTTTGATGCCAAGGGGCTCATCAGCGCTGCCTACAGCTCCCCAGTAGAAGAAAAGGAAGTACTTGGGCTGTATTCCTCCAAGGATTTAGGGCTCTTGTGCATCACTTCAAGCGCAGAAACCGTTTCGATTTTTACCCTCAACTAGAGGTAACCTAACGCCCTAAGCATTAACGATAAAGGAAATGAGAGCGTGACATATGGGTTCCGTAATTAAGAAGCGACGCAAGCGCATGGCGAAGAAGAAGCACAAGAAACTTCTTAAGAAGACTCGCATTCAGCGCCGTAACGCTAAATAGTAATTACGGTTTTAGTAAGGCCAGCTTTCCACTGACAGTGGCAAGCACATACTTAACTTTATTAACAGTCACCCAGGTGCTCTGAGTTGGTTCAGAGCCTTGGGTGCTTCTGATTAGAGCGATTGCAGATTGCCCAAGATCTTTTTTAGATGTATCTATGGCACATAAACGTTCTTGGCAGTTGAAAAGAATTGTTTTTCCATCAGTGGCTAAATGCTCGCCAGGGGCGCCAAAGTTCTCAGTTGTCATCGTAGAAATCTCTAATGGCTTACTTAATAAGACCCATCGCACCTGATTTGGCTTTGGAAATGTAGCTACCGATGTTGAAAGCCAAGTGATAAAAATATCGCCGCCAACACGTGACATTGCAACATCAAAACCAAATACAGATGCTTCATCAGTTGAGATATCAAGTGTTTGATAGCTCCAGGTATTGGCATCAAGGCCAGAGCGCGTTGCAATACGAATAGCACCTGCAGTGATTTCTTTCTTTTGATTCATACTCACAACTGAGTCGTAAGCAACATAGGTCTTACTGCCATCAGATATTGCTTGCAGATGGAAACCAACATCGCCCGTAGATCGACCATCGGTTTTGCGGTCTCCATCAATGATTTCATATTGCCAGGAAGCGCCCTTAGCTTTGAGCGCACCAAGCAAGACACCTTGGCTCTCATCGCGATAGAAAACTTGAATTGCAGTTCCACTTACTACGCAGGCATTTGTAACGCTTACGTCACTAGATGTTCGTACGCGCACAGGGTCTGCGTAATCATTGACTGAATCACCATTTCCATCAACCACTTCAAAAGTAAAACTTTTGCCGTTGTATGTGGCATAGCGCAGATCTTTATCAGTTGAATCGCTATAGAAAATATGCAGAGTTTGCTTTACGCCGCTGCCATTTACACACATCGAGATATGTCCAGCAATTGGATTAGAGGTTCGACCACCTGCACCACCAGCACCATCGATGGTTATCTTCTTCCAAACTTTTCCATCAAAAGTGGCTAACTTTAAATCACCGCTCTTTGTATCTGTATAGGCAACTGCGGGTTTTCCGTTAAATGTTGTACTCGAAAGAGTTTTTCCGTCGGCAGATGAATCTAAGACGGTGCTCTTCCATCCTGCTTGAGGAATGACGGCCTTGCTTGTGGCCGCAACTGAGAGACCTAATGCGTTCTTAGCTACTACCGAAAATGTGTATGAGGTGCCGTTTTTTAATCCACTGACAACAACTGGGCTTGATAAGGCCTTCTTTTCAATACCAGTCTTCAAGTTCTTGATGACGTACTCAGCAACCTGGGCAGTACGGATATTTACCGGTGGATCAAAGGAGATTAGAGCGGCAGAGTCAGCAATAAATGCTTGAAGATTTCGGGGAGCATCTGGCAATCCAGTTGCAACTCCGGCAGGAGGTTTGTTGCGCATATCTTCCATCATTGCCAAGAGAAGTGGTCCGGGCTCTTTGAAGATCTCACCAGGATCAAGATTTGGAGTCATCACCGAATCCAAACCAGTCTTAGAAAAAGTAGCTTCATCTAAGTGGCTAGTTGATGATCCAGATTCATATCGCGACGGGGTGTATAACTTTGGTTTTACCCCGTTATTAGCTTTAACGGCATTTGCACCAGACCATACTAAAGAAGTTGTTAAAGCCTGACCAAGTTCGACTGATGGTGAAGGTAGATCTGCTAAACGCTGGCCATCAGCAGTTTGTGCATACGCATCAAATGGAGTTGGTTGATCCAAACTAGCAACACCGTAATAAGAATCGTAGGAATCATTTGATAAGAAACCTAGACCATGTGCGATTTCATGTAAGAAAACAGATTCAAGATCGTATTCATTATTACTTGGAGCGCCATCGCCACGCGTATTCCATGCAGCACCAGAGTTAACTTGAATGATCATCTCAGGGTTGGCTTTATCTAGATCTTTTCCAGCCAATGAATTAGCAAGGGCCGATGTGTACCAAAGCGATGGATCTGGTGCGCCAGCAAAGCCGGAATAGAAATTAGTTGGCCTAGCACTTCCAAGAATTCCCCAAGAACTTGAACGACCCCACGATGCATCAACACTGATAGTTACAGGTGATGAAAAGTTAGCGGCCCAGACATCAACAGCTGCCTGGACTTCCTTTTTTGCCCAGTCTGGAAAGTTGTTGTACTTAACATCAAATTTTGATTTAGCCAGCGCATTGGCCACCTTGCCGCGGGTTTCAGGTTTTGCATCTGTTGCGCTGCCTGCATACACATTGCCCCACTGTGTTGCCGGTATGACCTTAAAGAGAGCTTGTGCTGTTGGCGCAGAAAAGATCGAAGCAGTTAGAGCGAGAGCTAGAACACTGCCCCACAGCTTCTTCGAGATGATTGTGCGCATGGGCGCAGACTATCAAGTGGGATGATTGCCTCATAGCCCGGGGTTGGAATAATCAATTTTCTAAGCATATTGACAGGAAGGGACAGCGTTATGACAGTCATAACTGTATTCGGCAGACATGGATGTCATTTGTGTGATGTTGCCGTGAATGTTCTGGAGGAAATGCGCGCAGAGCTAAATTTTGAAATTGAAAAAATATATATCGATGCAGATCCCGAATTAGAAAAACTTTATGGGGAACAGATTCCGGTAATTCATATCGATGGTATTCACCATGATTTCTTTAAAGTAGATCCTGAACGCTTTAGATCTTGCCTTGAAAAACATCGTCGGAATCAATAATTTTGTAAGAGTAACCCTGTTCGGCTAAAAAGCGTTGGCGGTTTTGTGCAAAGTCTTGATCAATAGTGTCGCGAGAAACTACAGAATAAAACTTTGCTGTGCGCCCATCAGATTTAGGACGCAGAATGCGGCCCAGGCGCTGTGCTTCTTCTTGACGGCTGCCGAATGCACCACTTACTTGGATTGCAATCGTTGCATCTGGTAAATCGATAGAAAAATTAGCGACCTTTGAAACTACGAGGGTCGTTAGCTCACCAGATCTAAATTTGTTAAAGAGAATCTCGCGTTCCTTTACTGGTGTTTCTCCTTTAATAACCGGCACCCCAAGGATTTCTGAAAGCTCATCTAACTGATCAATATATTGACCGATAACAAGAATCTGTTCGCCTTGGTGTTTTTTTACAAGGGCTTCAACCACATCACGCTTTGTGCGAGTAGTTGCACAGAAGCGATATCGGTTTTCAACTTCAGCAGTTGCATATGACAGACGCTCTGTTTCAGTCAGATTTACGCGAACCTCGATACATTCAGCAGGGGCGATATAGCCCTGAGATTCAATCTCTTTCCAAGGAACATCAAAGCGCTTTGGTCCGATCAGTGAGAAAACCTCACCTTCCATTCCATCTTCACGTACCAAAGTCGCAGTCAAGCCTAAGCGTCGGCGAGATTGAATATCGGCAGTGAAACGAAAGATAGGCGCAGGAAGTAAGTGAACTTCATCGTAGATAATCAAACCCCAGTCATATGAATCAAAGAGATCAAGGTGGGCGTAAACACCATTCTTTTTCTTAGTCATCACTTGATAGGTAGCAATTGTTACGGGGCGAATCTCTTTCTTGGCCCCTGAATACTCACCAATCTCATCTTCATTGAGCGTTGTTCGCTTTAATAGCTCTTCACGCCACTGACGGGCGGCAACAGTGTTTGTTACCAAAATTAAGGTTGTTGCTTTTGCATGTGCCATAGCTGCAGCGCCAACAATTGTTTTTCCAGCACCACATGGCAAGACAACTACACCAGAGCCTCCATGCCAAAAACCTTCAGCAGCTAACTCTTGGTATGGACGAATCTTCCAATCATCTTGCTTGAGTGCAATCTCATGTGCCTGACCATCGACGTAACCAGCAAAATCTTCAGCAGGCCAGCCAAGTCGAAGTAGTGATTGTTTAATCTGTCCGCGTTGGCTTGGTAGAACGGCAATAGTTTCTTTATCAATGCGCGCACCCAGAAGCGGCTGAATCTTTTTTGCACGAATTACTTCTTCGAGTACCGCTGAATCTGTTGTTACAAGAATCAATCCATGGATGGGATCTGCCTCAAGGCGCAAACGCCCATAACGCGACATTGTTTCGGCGACGTCAATCAAAATTGAATGTGGGACCGCGTAGCGAGAATATTTAATTAACGTATCGATAACCTGCTCAGCATCATGTCCAGCAGCACGGGCATTCCATAAACCAAGTGGTGTTAACCGATAGGTATGAATATGTTCGGGGGAGCGCTCTAACTCTGCAAAAGGTGCAATTGCACGTCGGCATTCAGTCGAAAGAGGATGATCGATATCTAAAAGCAGCGTTTTATCGCTTTGGACGATTAACGGGCCATCAGTCATCTAATAGATCCTTAATAAATGCGTGTAAGAAAGCGCTTCGAGGTTCAAGGGTACTGATGTCTACCCATTCATGCGCAGCGTGTGCTCCATCGCCAACTGCACCAAGGCCATCTAGTACTTGTGCACCAGCAGCAGCTGCGAAATTTCCATCACTTGCACCACCAACAGATGCATGGCCCAGATGAGGCATACCTAACTCTTTGGCAACTTTCTCTGCACGCTCGTATAGCGCCATAGTTGAAGAAGTTTCAAGCGGCGGACGATTAAATCCACCTGTTATCTCATAGCGCGTTTGCGGATTAACGGGTTTCAAACTCTTAATTGCGCTATCAACGCGCTTCAAATCTTCCATTGAGTAAGAACGGATATCGATATCTAAAACCGCTAAATCTGGAACAGTGTTTGTAGTGTTGCCTGCACGTAGCATTGTTGGAACGACTGTTGTTCCATGCTCTTTATTTTCTAATGCCGCAACAGCGATAATCGCGTGAGCGATTTCAACTGTTGAGTTGACACCTTTTTCTGGCTCAAGACCTGCATGTGAAGCCTTGCCATGAATTCTTACTTGATACATGGCTGTGCCCTTGCGGCCCGTCTTCACCATTCCATTTAATGTTGCCTCTAAGACTAAAACAGCTTTGGCGGTTGCAGAAATCTCTTTAATAAACTCTTTGCTCGTAGCGCTACCTGTTTCTTCATCAGTGGTTGCAACTAGCGCCACAGATCCAGTGATTCCCTTCATCGCATAAAGAGCTTGAATAAATCCAGCTTTCATATCAAAGATGCCAGGTCCCGTTGCTTTAGTTCCCTCAACCTTCCAAAGCGGCATGAAAGATCCCTTTGGCCAGACCGTATCTAAATGTGCCAGAACAACTACATCTGGATTATTAGCACCCCACCAAAAAACTGGTCGACCGTTTACGTCGCGGATTTGCGCTGGAGATCCAAGAACTCTTGCCGCCATATCACTTGCTAAGGCAACAACATCCTGGCAGGCCGCAAGATCTTCAGTTGGTGATTCCAACGTAACGAGAGCTTCAAGGGCGGCCAACATGGGTTAATCCTATAGTGGCGCAACGCCGGTGATGCGGGGAATTCTAAAAGACTGGACTTCACCCGTTGCATGGTCGCGAGCGATTAAGGCCCCTGCGCTTACACGAATAGGATCAATGATTCGATGTGTGACTGCGCCATTGTTATCGGCATATCCAATTGAAAGTGATTTCTCCTCGATGATGTATTTGTTGACCAAATCCATCGTTTCGTTTGCAGTGGTGCGGGGAAGTACGCCTAGCGCTTCATTTGCAGCCTGACGCAAGTGAGTCTGTTTATGCGTTGATTTTTCACCAGTACGGATTGCACGAATCGCAGCATTGAGATTCTCTTGGGTCGGTATTTCAATCTCACCAATAACTCTAGGTGGTCGAGGTTTTGTTAGTGCACGATTTGATCGAGGACCAGTCAACATAATTCCTGTCGCCGATTCACCTGCAGGCAAATATCCCGCTTCACGCAGTATGCGCATTGTGTCAGTTGCATCGTGATCGCAAATTACAACTTCAGGTGCAATTCGACGAAGTGCAAGAATCTCTAATCTCTTATCATTCATTATCTGTGAGATAAGAGCCGTATCCTCACAGCGAATAAATGCTGAGGTATTTCCAACTCGTAACTTGCCATGTTTCTTAGAGACATCTGCAATCAAGTATTCCAATGGTTGTGGCATCGGTGTCTTTGATGTCTTCGTTAAGAAGACCTTAATCTCATCACCTGTTTTGCCATGATCAAGTGCGCGGCGAATTGTTGCTTCGCTAAATCGATAAACAGTTGCGCCACCACGGCTTTCGATATCGGCCATCATCGCTAACTGCTGAGAGATCTCATGTTCTAGAGGACCAGGAGCAATTGCTGTGTTATCACTTTGAATTAAAATATGGTCAACGGTCTTAGGCAGATCCTCATTGATGCTTGATAGATCTTCACCAGTTAAGAACTCAACTCCATATTTAGAAATTGCACCCTGCCCAGTAATACCTAGCCATTCAGCTTCACGTAGCGTCCAACTAGCTAACTCCTCCTGCAGAGATGAGTTACGACGTACCGGAGCACGCCAAGCAATCACTTCATTAAATGATGCCAGAGCAGGTGCTGTTCCTGGATTTTCTCTAAGAATTGCAAGGCTAAGGCCACGAACCTTTGCTGCATTAACGCGGTCAAGTTCTGGGCCAAGGGCGGCAACATTTTTTGATTCAGCTCGACCAACTAATCCGCTCACACGTGAAGTTATTAACCACTGTGATGCCAGAACTTGCCAGCGATCAGATGGAGTTTGCATCAGCCAGATATCAAATTTATTACTTGGCATTATTCGATCATCAGCATCAAAGCTAATTAGTGATGCCAAGTAAGCAAGTTCGGTAATGAAAGCTGTACAGGATTCATCAACACCTAAGTGGTTAGATAAAACCTTTAGATCGCGCACACCTAATCCACCAGCTCGCAATGCATCAGATGGTTCATCAGCCCAAAAATTAAGCAGTTCTTCAACCCAGCGCAGAACAGTGGAGATATTTGCAATGGCAGCTAAATTAACCTGACGTGCATCACGTTTTGTTCCGGTAAGTTCAGGTTGATTAATAAAGTTTTCTTTGTGAACTTTTCCACCACGAAGATGTATGGCTATTTCACGGGGCAAGATAACCGTGCGTTGATCAAGAGGTACAAGAATCTTTTGATCAAGCAACCAAGAAACACCAGGCCCAGGATTCTTAATATCACCAACGCTTCCACGGGGTGGACCCCAAATTAATCTCTCAAGAACTTTCTTTGCTTCAAGCGGAGCTTTTTCGATCTCAGCTAATTTCACTTTTGCAATTGCTGCAGGACCGAGACCGGCGGGTTCATTACCGATCACATCGCGCAGTTGAGAAGGAAGGCGCATCCCATCATCGGATGGATAGACCAAGCCAATTGAAATCAGATGCTCTAAGGCACCAGCTGCAGCTTTATCTGTAATTGCAACTATGTTTTTTAAGGAAAAAGGCTCATTGAGCGCAGCAGCAGCTTCTAGAACTTGGAACTGCCACTGATTAAGAGAATCAATCGCACGGGCCAAACTAGGCGCTGAACATGAACGCACTGCAAGGGATGCGATATCTGGTGGAACGGGAGTTACTAAATCTGGGCGCGCTGAAAATAGTTTTAGGAAGGCATCATCATCAACACTACGTAAGTAGTCGGAGAAGGAGCGCATTTCCATAACTTGCTTACATTACTGGCATTTAGCGCCTAAGGGTTAATTAACGTTGCTTCCTGCGCGGAGTTAGCCATGTTCCTAGCGCTGCAACTCGAACCACAACCGGAGAGACAATTTTGGCTAGGTGGCGAGCTCGGCGAAAATCATGGATTGGCCAACCTTCAGCCATTGCACGCAATGACAAGATCGCATCTGGATTGATTGCTGAAGGGTGCCCAACACATTGAAGTAATGGAAAATCATTATGACTATCTGAATATGAATAACAGTCATCAAGATTTAACCCTTTTTGCTTTGCTAGCTCAAGGATTGCAATGGCTTTTTCTTTTCCATGAAGTAATGCACCAGACATTGCGCCGGTGTATTTGCCATCTTTTGTTTCAGCCTTGCTTCCAAGAGCTCCCGTAAAACCTAAGCGTTGAGCAATGAGAACAGCCATATCCTCAGGAGCAGCTGTTACTAACCAGACTTCTTCACCGGCCGCTAAATGTTTTTGTGCAATATCAATTGTTCCCTGCCAAAGAGCTGGTGAAACATATTGGTCATAAATCTCTTGTGCAATCTTTGCAATATCTGCGACGCTGTGGCCACCGATAAAATCAGTTGCCGCATCTTGAAAACGTTGAATCTCTTCTTTGTTCTCTTTGCCAGTTAAGCGAAATCTGAGATTGGCTAAAACAAATCGCGAAATATCCTTCTTCGTGAAGTAACCCCGCTGATACATGCCTTTTCCCAGGAAGTAGAGGGTTGAGCCACGAATCAGGGTGTTATCGACATCAAAAAAGGCCGCTCGCTTCGCCGTGAGTGCCATGTCACTACCTTAACGAACTTGCATCAATTGGGACGCTTTATGCTTTGCCAATGAGTTCAACAGTGCAT
>CAIVDO010000043.1 GCA_903904665.1 uncultured Actinomycetes bacterium
GGCAAAGTCGTATGCCGCGTGCTCGCGCTCTTCAGATCCGTTGTTATTCATATGTGGAGCTAAGGGGATTTGAACCCCTGACCCCCTGCATGCCATGCAGGTGCGCTACCAGCTGCGCTATAGCCCCGTTTGTACTTCAAGTGCAGACCTTACCGCATGCTTTAAACGAAAGTTGCTCCGCTTTCTTCACCATATACAGGTTCTGGAATGGATCCAGCGTTATGTTCAACTAAATTCCATTGGCGGGGATTTCTTTGAAGGACTGACCACGATGCATTTGAAAGCCCGCCCAATACGCCCCAATGCGAAAGTGGTAGTTGTAGCAATTCTCCCAGGACGCATCTGGCAGTTCCGCCATGTGTTGCAACTACTAAGAGTTGATCGGTTTTACCTTCTAGAGCTTTAAGGATTTCACCAACGGCACGGGATGCAACTTCACTTCGGCGCTCACCAGTTGTGCCGGCAGGATTATCATCGCCATCAATCCAACGGATGAAGTTATGAAAATCTTCAGCGCGATTTTGTGATCCTGTTTTACCTTCCCACAACCCACCATTTGTTTCGCGCAATGTTTGATGCGAACTAACACTTAAGCCAGTTAACTCTGCCAAGGCTTGTGCAGTTTCAATGGCGCGCCCTAAATCACTTGAAATAATCGCAGTTGGATTCATCCCTGCTAAAACTTGTGCAGCGCGAGTAACTTGCATTTTTCCAACTTCATTAAGTGGAATATCAGAATGACCTTGGAAGCGATTAATCTTGTTCCAATCAGTTTGTCCATGGCGCCAAACAACTATGCGATTACCGACCATTTAGCGCAGCATCCCTCACAGCATCTAAAGCAATAGTGGGACAGTCATTCCACAATCTATCGAGCATGTAGTACTTGCGTAGTTCAACGCTTTGAATATGGACAACTAAATCTGAGTAATCAAGCAAAATCCATTCAGCACCCTTTTCGCGACGTGCTGGTTTTTCACCAACCTCTTGAAGTTTACGTTCAACCTCATCGGCGATTGAATCAACTTGCGCAGAGTTTTGCCCAGTTGCAATAAGAAAGACTTCACTTAAAACTAATTGATCTGATAAATCAATAGCAATTAAATCTGTACCAATCTTTTCAATAATGGCATGGGCAGCTACTTGGGTGATTTCGTGGGTTTTGCTACTGATTGTCATAGAGCCCATTCTCTCGTATAAATGCGGCAACGATTTCCGGCACATCTGCGCTTAATCCAGCTCGAATTGTTGTTGCCGCCACTTGCAAAGCAGAGATATCGATTCCTGCAGTTGGATATCCAGGTCGATTGATGCAGATAATCGAGACCATTGCCTTCAATTCATCGATTCTGTGCCACTGATCTATCTTTGAATAAGCATCGGCGCCCATAATCAAAAAGATCTGATCCTCTGGGTAAGTTGAGCGAACTTCTTCAACAGTATCGATGGCATAACTAGGACCTTGGCGCAAAATCTCGATTGGGTTAACACTAACTTTTCTTCTAATTTCCAAAGGCAAAGTTGAAACTGCTAATTGACACATAGTGCGACGTTGCTCGGCATTTGCAAATGGTTGTGAATCACGTAGTAATGGCGTTCCTGCTGGAATTACTAATAATTGATCGACTAAATCTTTCTCAAAGAGCTGGGTTATTACGTGCAGATGTCCTAAATGAATCGGATCAAAAGTTCCGCCGTAAATTCCTACTCGGGACAAATTAATCCCGGTCTAGGCGAAGTGTTAAATAGAGAAGAAGAGAGAGAACTGCAAAGCCAATGAGGCCATATGCATAGGCAGGCATTGGAAGTTCGCGAGCAGTCTCGGCAGCTAGGTTGATCATGTGTAAACCCTACTATGCCGATCCGGCAAGTAATTGCTTAAAACGGGCCTCATCTATTACGGGTACGCCGATTTCCTGTGCTTTGGCTAACTTGGATCCTGGATCTGTGCCCACTAATACGTAATCTGTCTTTTTAGATACCGAGCTTGCAGCTTTGCCGCCATGGGCGGTAATAGTTTCAGAGATGCCATCACGGGTAAAGGATTCCAATCCTCCGGTGACAACAAAAACTAAACCAGCCAAAGTTTGTGGCAGCTGCACAGTTTCTTGCTGCACAACTGTGACGCCAGCAGCGCTCCATTTTTTAATAATTGCGCGGTGCCAATCAATGCCAAACCATTCAACGATCGATTGTGCAATGGTTGCGCCAACACCATCTACTGCAGCCAACTCATCAGCAGTTGATGTTGAAATCTTTTCAATCGATGCAAAGTTTGTTGCCAATGCTTGTGCAGCTGTTGGGCCAACGTGGCGAATAGAGAGCGCAACTAGGGTGCGCCATAGGGGCGCCTTCTTTGCTTCTTCAAGGGCGGCAAGAAGTTTTGCGACATTGGCACCGGCTGTGCCATCTTTTTTCATAAAGAAATCGCTGGTGGCTAATTTTCCTTGCGTTAAATCAAAGAGATCGGATTCATCGGTAATTATCTTGGCATCTAACAAAGCAATCGCTGCTTCATAACCTAAGACATCTATATCAAGGGCTGCACGTGAGCCGATGTAATAAATACGCTCACGCAGTTGGGCAGGGCAGCTTTGTGTATTAGGACAGCGAATATCAACATCTCCGGCCGAGATTGCGCGAAGCTCTGATCCACATTCAGGGCAGTGCGTTGGCATAACAAATGCCCGCTCTTTACCGCTGCGTCGTTCAATGACGGGTCCTAGAACTTCTGGGATAACATCTCCAGCTTTGCGAATAACAACAACATCACCTATCAATACGCCCTTGCGAACAATCTCTTCGCCGTTGTGCAAAGTGGCATTTGTAACCGTTGAACCTGCAACTTTTACTGGCTCCATAAAAGCAAATGGTGTAACGCGGCCAGTGCGACCAATGCTGACTTTAATATCTAGCAGTTTTGTAGTTACTTCCTCAGGTGGATATTTAAAGGCTATTGCCCACTTAGGTGCCCGTGAAGTAAAGCCGAGCTGTTCTTGTTCACTCATTGAATCGACTTTAATAACTACGCCATCGATTTCGTGCTCAACATCGTGGCGATGTTCTTCGTAATACTCAATGAACTTTTCGACTTCGGCCCGTGTTTTACATACTTTAAAACGATCACTTGTTGGCAGACCAAGTCCGGCTAAAACTTCATATGCCCGGCTTTGTGAATCAAACTCAATCCCTTCACGTGCCCCAACTCCATGTACAACAACAGATAGTGGCCGTTGCGCAGTTACCCGTGGATCTTTTTGGCGCAGAGATCCTGCAGCACCGTTACGGGGATTGGCAAAGAGTGATTTTCCAGATTCTTCCAATGAATCATTGAGTTCATTAAATGCAGCCAATGGGAAAAAGACTTCGCCACGAACTTCGATCAGCGCCGGCGGATTAACTGCCTTTAATGTATGTGGCAGATTCTTAATAGTCTTAACGTTAAGCGTTACATCTTCACCCGTTACTCCGTTGCCCCGTGTGAGACCTCGGGTCAATTGGCCGTTTTCGTAGGTTAAGTTAATTGCTAATCCATCAACTTTGAGCTCGCATAAATACGTTGGTTTTGAAACTTCCTTTTCAACACGATCAAACCATGAAGAAAGTTCATCGATATCAAAGACATTATCAAGGCTCATCATCTTTTCGATGTGATCTCGTTGTTCAAAATGTGTTGCAAATCCCCCGCCAA
>CAIVDO010000044.1 GCA_903904665.1 uncultured Actinomycetes bacterium
CTAAATAGAAGTAGAAATGAAAAGGCCCCCTGGTATTAACCAGGGGGCCTTTCCTAACCCCTCACGGAGAGTTGAGGGTTAAATCGTCGCATCCTCAGGAGTGCGACGAATGTGCATTAACCCGGCGATACCTAGCAAGAGGAATAGAACTCCACCGAGCAGAGCAGCGATTGCTGCATAACCTGCGATGACACCCATAGTGCCGAAGGCAAATGCTTCAAGAAGCATTCCGCGCAATGTGTTTCCTTGGAACAATGTTTCTTTCAAATCAGCGATCTTCTGAAGTTGTTCAGGTGTTGTTACACCATCGCGCTGCGCTGTCATATATGCAGCTGAGACCTCGGAGTATGTAGCTGGCTTTCCGATAACTGCAGTTGCTGCTGCATTCATGTGTTCCAAAATAAATAGATCTGAATAGTCGCGAGCCATCTCTCCAGTAGTTACTTGCTTACCGGCCCATTTTTTTAGTTGATCTGCAGTCTCACTTGGTAGGCCACCTTCTTCAGGGAAGGCGATATTCTGATTTGCTAACTGTGTTTGTACTGAATCATTAGCAAATCCTGCACCGAAGTTAAGCAGACCTGCAAAGATCAATAGAATTGCTGCTAAGCCCAAGCCGACAAAAGAAACCAGCTTGTCAAAAGTTCTACGTTTCATTTAATTACTCTCCCTTTTAGGCATCGAATCAATTGATGCAATGCATAGTTAACTCCGTTAAATATGCGGGTAAGTTAAAAAGGCGAGGGTCACCACTCGATGAAGAGATTATGAAATGGAGAGAGGGGTAGCCCTCAGAGAATGTGATTGACTAGACAGGAATTAATCTATGTGACGGTTGCACATTGACGTGCCATCTGGTCCCACTTCAAAGTGAGAACATGGCACATTCAAAGTATCAAATGCTTTATCGCCATAATGCGTACGAAAAGCCAGAGCTAATAAAACACGTAGATTAGTTTCGCTATCTGATTTAATTCCAAAAACCTGTGCACTTCGACTGACAGTATTTTCAATTACTTTCTCAGTGTGTGCAGTTTCAGCAGCAATTGCAGAGTTAGATTTACCTTCACATAAAAGATTGAGAACTAACTGTTCAAAAGGCGATAGTTCTCGTGTTGCAATCGTTATATCTCGTGCCATGTCTGATGCCACCTCTCCGCGGTAGTCCTATTGTGCTACTTTCTTATGGAGAAAATCACCCCTAAGATGCGCAAATGAGTGAAATCTTGGCCACACAATCTGGCTCTATTTTAACCCTTTCCTTCAATAGACCGGAAAAGATGAACGCGCTCACACGCGACATGTATGCAGGCTTAGCCAAGGGCCTCAACGATGCCGCTGGGGATTTCGCCATTCGCGCCGTTGTCTTGACCAGCCAGGGCGATCATTTCACTGCCGGCAATGACATCCTCGATTTCATGGATAACCCCCCAACTAATGATTCTTCCGAGGTCGCTCAATTTCTGGGCTCTCTTCTTAATTTCCCAAAGCCATTAGTGGCTGCCGTTAAAGGCAATGCCGTTGGAGTTGGAACAACAATGTTGTTGCATTGCGATGTGGTTGTTGCATCTCCATCTGCAAAGTTTTCAATGCCCTTTGCATCTCTTGGACTAGTTCCAGAAGCGGGCTCAAGTTTTCTCTTTCCTCAGTTAGTGGGATATCAAAGAGCGGCAAAGATTTTCTTTACAGGCGAGAGCTTTGGAGCAGATGAAGCGTTAGAGATGGGATTGATTGCAGAGATTGACTCTGATGCCATTGCTGGGGCAACAAGAATTGCTCAACAGATTTCCCAACAACCACCGCAGGCAATTATTAATACCAAGGCATTGCTTAAGGCTCGCAATCACGAGGCAGTTGCCGCGGTGATGAAGGCCGAGTTTGAAATCTTTTCTATGGCTTTGCAATCTGATGAAGCGATGGAAGCATTTATGAAATTTATGGCCAAGAAAGGTAAATCATGACACTTGCAGGCAAACGAATATTCATTACCGGAGGTTCACGAGGTATTGGTTTAGCAATTGCTCTACGTGCTGCAGCCGATGGTGCATCGATTGCAATAGCTGCCAAAACTTCAGAGCCCAATCCAAAACTTGAAGGAACAATTCATACTGCCGCAGCGCAGATTGAGGCTGCGGGTGGAAAAGCTCTAGCTATTCAATGCGATCTTCGAGATGAATTGCAGATTGAATCTGCCGTGAATCAAGCTGCCGAAGCCTTTGGTGGCATAGATATTTTGATCAACAATGCCAGTGCAATTAACTTAACCCGCACGGATGCAACACCGGCCAAGCGCTTTGATTTAATGTTTGATGTCAATGTTCGCGGGACTTTCCTGACTTCGCAAGCTGCGCTTCCACACTTAAGAAAGTCGGCGGCCGAAGGTCGTAATCCTCATATTCTAAATCTTTCTCCGCCGCTTTCAATGAAGCCTATGTGGTTTAAAAACCATGTTGCTTACACAATGGCTAAGTACGGCATGAGTATGTGCGTTTTAGGCATGGCTGAAGAGTTCAAGCGCGATGGTATTGCGGTAAATGCCCTCTGGCCCCGAACAGTCATTGATACCGCGGCCCTGCAGATGATTCCTGGGATTGATGCTGCAGCTGGACGAACACCAGCGATCTTGGCAGATGCGGCATACATCATCTTTAACCGCCCATCTGGCGAGTGCACCGGTAACTTCTTTGTAGATGATGAGGTTTTAGCCTCTGAGGGCATCACTGATCTAGAGAAATACTCTGTGACTCCAGGTACTAAAGACTTCCTTCTCGACTTCTTCCTTGATTAAACTGCGCGGATGGTGCTAAACCGGGCTATTCGTTCTACCGGCCTCGCCTCGCTGTGCACTTTAAGTATGGTCATCGCCCACTTGCTAGGTGGGGGAGAAATAACAATCAATTGGTTTGCTCCACTCGTATTTTTTTCAAGCGCGGCTATTTTCTTTATCAAGAACCCAAAAGAATTTAGCGGACCGACGCTGGCTGCACTACTTCTTATATTTCAACTAGTTGGCCATGCCTCATTTGGAATTTCTCGCAGCGATGGCCGTATGTCAGTCGCGCA
>CAIVDO010000045.1 GCA_903904665.1 uncultured Actinomycetes bacterium
GTTGGAAAGTAAATAGAAATGACGTTAAAAGTCGAACTCGTATCTCCATCAGAGCGCGTCTGGTCGGGTGAAGCATCATTTGTTTCTGCCCGCACAGTCGAAGGTGATCTCGGTATTTTGACCGATCACGCACCGCTCTTTGGAGTACTTGTCGATGGCGCAGTAAGTATTAAAGGCACAGATGGGACCACCACAGCATTTAATGTAAGTGGTGGTTTCCTGTCTGTATCCAATAACCGTGTTTCAATTCTTACAGAGACAGTTTCTCAATAACTTATTTGAGATAGTGCTCTGTTTCAATTACTCGAACCGTCTTAGATTTACCGCGCATCACAATTGATTGGCTGACTGCACCAAAACTTGTGTAACGAACACCTTTAACTAGCTCTCCATCTGTAATTCCTGTTGCCGCTAAGAAAACATCCTCGGAGTTAACTAAATCACGTGTTGTAAGAATAGGACCCGAAGCCTTTCCATCTACAAAGAGCTGACCCTGAATTGCACCACCTAAGCAAATCATTGCCGCGGCCGTGATGACACCTTCTGGAGTTCCGCCAATTCCCATGAGTAAATCGATACCGGTATTAGGGCGCGCGGTTTCTATCGCTGCTGCCACATCACCATCTTGAATTAAGCGAATCCGTGCACCGCATTGGCGGATCTCTTTTATTAGCTGCTCATGCCGGGGACGATTAAGAACTACCACAGTGATATCACTTATCGATAGATTTTTTGCTTGAGCAACTGCTGAAATGTTTTGTGCAGTTGTGGCAGTGATATCGATTATGTGAGCTGCTTGGGGACCAGTAACAATCTTGTTCATATAAAAGCTAGTTTGTGGATCAAACATTGTGCCACGTGGGGCTAGGGCAATCACCGAGATTGCACCATTCATTCCATTTGCAGTAAGTGATGTTCCATCGATCGGATCTACTGCAACATCGCAAGCAGGTCCTTCTTGGTTTCCAACATTTTCACCGTTGTGAAGCATGGGAGCGTTATCTTTTTCTCCTTCACCTATAACTACTACGCCCGACATATCGACGGTATTAATCATGGCGCGCATCGCTTCGACTGCTGCTTTATCAGCTAAATCTTTTTCTCCGCGTCCCACCCAAGGAGCGGCGGCAAGTGCAGCGGTTTCTGTTACTCGAATTAATTCCAGGGCTAAGTTGCGATCTGGGATTGGCATTATTCGCGCACCACCTTTGCACCTAGGCTCTGTAACTGCGCGGCAAAATCGGGATAGCCACGGTCAACATGAAAAGCCTGATCAATAGTGGTTTCACCTTCACTAACTAATGCAGCCAAAATTAAGCCAGCTCCAGCGCGAATATCATGAGCTTCAACAGGTGCACCGGATAGTTCAGGAACGCCCTCAATAGATGCATGATGTCCATCTACAGAAATCTGGGCACCTAAGCGGCTTAGTTCATTAACAAACATAAAACGTGATTCAAAGACATTTTCAGTTACTAATGAATGGCCATCAGCGATGGAGTTAAGTGCAATAACCATAGGGAGTAGATCGGTAGGGAAACCAGGGTAGGGAAGGGTTGCAACATCGATCGCTTGCGGGCGTTGATCCATACGAACGCGGACTCCATCTGCAGTGCTTGTAACAATTGCACCAGCAGATGCTAGTTTTTCAAGTGGTAGTTCAAGATGTTCGGCACGTGCCCCATGGATAGTGATATCTCCACGTGTCATCGCAGCGGCAAAAGCCCATGTCCCAGTGATGATGCGATCTGGAATTGTGGAGTGCGTTGTTGGATAAAGTTTTGAAACGCCAGTAATAGTAATTGTAGGGGAACCCAGGCCTTGAATTTTGGCGCCCATTGAAATAAGAAACTCACCAAGATCAACTAAATCTGGTTCACGCGCAGCGTTATCGATTGTTGTAACGCCTTTTGCTAACACTGCTGCAGTCATTATATTTTCAGTGGCTCCAACACTTGGAAAATCTAAATCCACTACAGCCCCAATTAAGCCTTGTGGTGCTTGGGCAATAACATAGCCATGTTCAATATGTGCATGTGCACCAAGTGCTTCAAGTCCTTTTATGTGAAAATCTAAACCTCGAGAGCCAATTGCATCTCCGCCCGGTAGGGCGACTTCTGCTTCTCCCACACGTGCAACTAGTGGGCCAAGCACATTAATAGATGCACGCATTTTTCGTACTAAGTCATAGTCTGCGCGATGACCAGGAGTTTCTGGGACATCGATACTTACGTGTGAAGGGCCACGCACTACGGTGCAACCCAACCTTGTTAGAAGATCGGCCATGATGTCTACATCAGCGATATCTGGCACATTTGAAATGGTGCTTGTGCCAGAGGCTAAAAGAGATGCGGCCATGAGTTTGAGGACTGAGTTCTTAGCCCCAGATACTCTAACTTCACCCCGCAGTTGTGTACCGCCGATAACGCGGAAGCGGTCGTGAGATGCCATAGCGGCAGTCTACTTATAGGCTAGGGGCATGGTTAATTTAACGCGCATTTACACCAAGACTGGCGATGACGGCACAACCTCACTGGGAGATATGAGCCGAACCTCAAAAAATGACCCACGTCTTGAAGCCTATGCAACGGTGGATGAAGCCAACTCATCTATAGGAGTCGTTCTATCAACTGATGAATTAACAGTTGAGGTCCGTGCACTGCTTGTGCGGATTCAAAATGATCTCTTTGATGTTGGCGCAGATCTATGTACCCCAGTAGTTGATTCACCTGCCTTTGAACCATTACGAGTTTTGGAATCCCAAGTAGTTTATTTAGAGGAACAGATCGATAAGTTCAACGCAGATTTAGAATCATTACGATCATTTGTTTTACCTTCAGGAACCCCAGCGGCAGCTCATCTACATGTTGCTCGCACAGTAGTTCGTCGAGCAGAGCGATGCACTTGGGCTGCAATTCACGCATTTGGCGGTGGAGTTAATCCTTTAACTGCAAAATATCTCAACCGTTGCTCTGATCTACTCTTTGTCTTGGCACGCTTTGCTAATAAAGAAGTTGGCGATCAGTTATGGGTACCAGGAGCAAATCGTTAGTTTGAGCTACCTCTGTAAGTAGAGCTAGGAAGCTTTTCATTAGCTGGCTCATGATGACAGTTCGCAGCGATATTTGTCACGGCATGTTTTTGATCTATAGGCTCCTGGCTAATGAGTAGAACTGTAGTTATCTCGCGCGGAGCGGTTTCAGCAACTGTCGTGCGAATTAAGCCAAATACTTTGGAGCTCTTGTCTGTAGCTGATTTTTCACCAACGACATTTGCATTAACTTCCCACCATAAACATCCATTAAGCGATGCTAACTGCACCGCCCCACATGAATATTTTTCACAGATTGGCACACCATCAACCGTGCGCGCTAGCTGGCGAGTTAAAACCCGGCTATTTGATGCAGTACCGACTAACTCTTTAGCTGTTGGAATCTTTGCATAGACCTCACCATTAACTTTAAATCCAACTGGTGGCCACTTTGGTTTAGGGGAGGGGGAAACGGTTTTCTTTGCATGGGGAATGCGCTCAGTTGTTGCATAGGAAGGTGATGCACATAAAGCTAGGACAACTCCTATAGCTAAAGCGCGTTTAATCGCGATCCCACTTAAATTTGCGCACTGAGAAGAAAACTCCTATGACCAGCCAAATTATCAGAATGGTAAAGGTGCGCCCATTCTCCCAACTTTGCGCTACTTCCTGCTTTTGCCAAGCATCGGGCAAGAAGACAGAGCGCATTCCTTGAGTGAGCCATTTGAGTGGAAAAATCGCTGCAACTTGCTGCATCCAGGCAGGTAGATCAGTAAAGACAAAAAAGACGCCACTAAAGAACTGCAAAATAATTACGATTGGAGAAACAACGGCCGAAGCACCACGACCACTCTTTGGCACAACTGAAAATGCAATTCCTATCGCCGTTGAGCATGCACTTCCGAGGAGAATTAACCAAGTGAAAGTCAACCATTTACTTGCCCCAGTTGGCATATTGACACTAAAGAATAAAACTCCAAAACCAAATAGGAGAGCGATTTGAACAATCATGCTTACCGAGATCAAAATCGCCTTGCCAATGAAATAGCTAGATGCTGGCATAGGAGTTCCTCGAAGACGCTTAAGACCACCAACATCGCGCTCCATTGGAATTGTAATTGCTAGGGATTGAAAGCCAGTATTTACAAGGCCCGAAGCGATCATTCCCGCAATAAAATACTGAGAAAAAGTTACGCCCTCTGGAAGTTGCTGAGACTTAAATACAGAGCCAAAAATTGCCATCAAAATAACTGGGAATAGCAGTGTAAAGACAACTGATTCACGTTGGCGAGAGAACTGCTTGACCTCTAAAACACCACGACGCATACCTAAATTGAGCGCACTAGGAATCTTATTCATGAACGCCCCCAATCATTGTTAGGTAGATATCTTCTAGTGAAGGACGGGTGACTGTGAGTTCTGGAATCTCTCCACCAAAGTGGGCATTCAAACGCGTAACAACTGAAGTTGGATTATCCGTTGCCTCGGTCTTTATCTGGTTGCCATCTCGCCAAGAAACAACGGCTTGAGATGTAGCTCGCCCACCAAGTTCTGCTGGAGTAGAAACTTCAATAATCAATCCATCATTAATCACTGCAACTCGATCAGCCAAGGCCTCTGCTTCATCGAGATAATGCGTTGTTAGCAAGATAGATGTGCCATCGCCACGAAGTTGTTGGATAAGTGCCCAAAAAGCTCGGCGCGCTTCGGGATCAAAGCCGGTAGTTGGCTCATCCAGGAATAAAAGTTCAGGGCTTCCAATGATTCCAAGTGCAACATCTAATCGACGGCGCTGACCACCAGAGAGATTGCGGATGAGTGCTCCAGATTTTTCTTCTAATCCCACAGCAGCAAGAACTTCATCGGGTTTTCTAGGCTTGGAGTAATAGCCGCTGAAATGATCAACGGTTTCAATAACAGTTAAATCCCCGGCATCTGCAGCCGATTGCAAAACGATGCCAATTCGATCACGCCACTGACGCCCGCCATGTCCTTGAACTTTAGGATCAAAGCCTAGAACACTCACTTCACCTGCATCACGGCTTCTAAAACCCTCTAGAATTTCCACGGTCGTTGTTTTGCCCGCACCATTTGGACCAAGGAGTGCGAAGATTTCACCAGCTGGAATCGATAGATCAACTCCCCGAACGGCATGGACCTGGCCATAACTCTTTTTAAGGCCCTTGACCTCGATTACGTTCATGTTCAGATACTACTCCAGCATTTGCTGTGAGAAAATATAGCCATGAGCCCGCGTAAGAACTACCCCAAGAATAAGCGGCCTAAGAGTGATGAACGAGATATTTCTACCTCGAATCAAACAATTGAAGAACACCATGAAGGAATGTATATAGTCCGCAAATTAACTGGTTCAAGTTCTAATAAACCTTATCGCTGTCCAGGTTGTGATCAGATGATCCCAATGGCAACTCCACATACAGTTGCATGGCTAGAAGATGATGAAGAAAGCCGGCGCCATTGGCATAACGCATGTTGGGCTAAGAAAGATAAGCGACGTCCTAATACTGAGCGAACACGTAACGCACCGCGTTATTAACCAAAGCGTCCTTTAAGCCAGCCAGTTAATCTGACTACTAAATTCTCTTCCCGTACCTTGCGCTTAAAGCTCAGTAAATTCAAAGGCAGATTAAAACGGGTGCGCACAACAGTGCGTGGATATGTATATTCCAATAAGCCTTCTGGGCCATGGACTCGGCCATAACCACTATCTTTCACTCCACCAAAAGGCACTGAAGCGATGGCGGCAAATGAAAACGTTGAGTTAATCGCAACCATTCCACATGCAAGCTGGGCAGCAATACGCTTTCCTTGACGTTTAGACCAGACATTTGCACCAAGACCATAACTAGAGGCGTTAGACAAATCGATTGCTTCACGCATGTTTTTAACTTGATTAATGATGATAGTTGGGCCAAAAGTCTCTTCTTCAATCGCAACAGAATCTTCAGGGACATTAAGCAAAATAACTGGCTGCACAAAGGGGGCTTTGACCGACTCTGGGCCACCGTAAGCACAGGTTCCACCATCTTTAATGGCAGCTTTTATATGCGATTGAATAACTTTAATCTGCGATGGCATTGTTGCTGGTCCATAGTTTCCATCGCCTGGGGCGCCTGCATGAATTGTTTGAGCAAGTTCTACCGCCAAAGAAATGAACTTATCAGCGACTCTTTCATCGACATAAACTCGTTCAGCACCAATGCATGACTGCCCAGCGTTAGCCATTGCAGACCAGATCGTTGCATCTACGGCGCGCTCAAGGTTGGCATCTGCTGCCACGATGACTGGATCTTTACCACCGCACTCTAAGACAACTGGCGTCATAGTAGTTGCGCATTGCGCTGCAACAATCTTTGCAGTTCGGGTAGAGCCAGTAAATGAGAGCTTATCGACACCACTGGTGCACAAAGCCCCACCGGTTTCACCAAGACCGGTAATTGTTGTAAAGATATCGGCAAAAGGTGCTACCTCACTAAATATTTCTTCTAGCCACATTCCAACGCCAGGTGTGTATTCACTGGGTTTAAAGACCACAGTATTTCCTGCAGCTAAGGCATATGAAATAGATCCCACCGGTGTGAAGAGCGGATAATTCCAAGGGCCAATAACTCCAACAACTCCAAGAGGAGAACGTTGAACCGTTGCAGACATATTGGCAAGTAATAAACCTGGAGCCCGATATGAAGTGCGCATAATTTCTTCAGCATGTCGAGCAGCCCAAGCAATGTGACCAACTGCGATGCTCACTTCTAGTTTGGCATCACCAACAGGTTTTCCAGTTTCAAGTGATATAAGAGTTGCAATGTGATCTATTCGCTTGATTATTAATGTAGACCAAGCAAGTAGCACTTTCTTACGACCAGAGAATCCAAGCTTTTGCCATTGAATCGATGCGTTTCGGGCATGGCTAACTATTTCGCCAACTTGTTTGGCATTCATAATTGGATATGTGCCAACAACCTCTGCGGTTGCAGGATTATGTGAATCAAATGATGGAATGCGCTTAGTGGCCATGGTTTAAAGCCTAGTGGGGGAAAGATAAGATTTGAAGTATGGCCGAGATAATCAGACCCAGTACGCAGTTGCCGGCCCTTCGAACACCATTGCATGTTCTAACAAGTGACGGCGTGGATTTAATTGGAGAAATTGCAGCGCCTCTAGGTCAGTCGCGGGGAGCAATTCTTACGTTACATCCATTGCCAACTGCTGGGGGAATGATGGATAGCCATGTTTTCAAAAAGGCAGCTAACCGTCTTCCTGCGATGGCGGGCATAAGCGTTGTTCGTTTCAATACTCGGGGCACTACAAGTCACGACGGTAGCAGCACAGGAACTTTTGATAATGGAGTAGCAGAGGGTTTAGATGTTCAAGCGATGATTGATTATTGCTGCGATATTTTGAAATTAGATAATCTCTGGATAGTGGGCTGGTCATTTGGAACTGATCTTGCTCTGCGCCATGCTAAAGATCCACGCCACAAGGGTCTAATTCTTCTCAGCCCGCCCCTTCGCACAACCACAAATGATGAGCTCATGTATTGGAACTCTGATACTCGCCCTATTACGGCCCTTGTGCCCGAACACGATGATTACTTAAAACCTGATCAAGCACAGGAACGTTTTGCCATTGTTGCGAAAATAAAGATTATTCCAGTGCAAGATGCAAAACATCTGTGGCTTGGCGAACCTGCAGTTCATCGCGTTTTATCAGAGATAAACACCATCGTTACCGGAGATAGTGAGCCATTACCCCTTGAGTTTTAAGAGTTATTAGCTCTAGGAATTACTACTTCATCAAGAATTAAAATGATTGCAGCTGCTACTGGTACAGCTAATAAACCACCCACCAGACCCAATAGTGAAGAGCCAATAAGGGCTGCAATGATTGTTACCGCCCCTGGCACCGACATAGTCTTTTTCATAATGCGCGGTGTAACTACATAGTTTTCAATCTGTACATAGACAACGTAGGCAATAAAAGCAATAAAGCCTAAGAGCACTGATTGGGTCAGAGCGATGATTGTGACTATTGAGCATCCAATGAAATGGCCAATGAGGGGGATTAATCCACACACTAAGACGATCATTGCGATGGCAATGGGTGAAGGAAGACCCAACAGGAGTGAGAGGAAAAAGACAAAGATAGAGGCCATCGCCGCAATAATAATTTGGCTACCCACGAATGAACCTACTCGCCCAATGATGGCATGCGTTAATCGACCAACTCTTTCACGGCGACTAGATGGCACTAATGAAAGGCCGAGATCGATTGCTTGAGGCAGTGAAGTGATGAAGTACAAAGTTAAAACCAAGATTGTAAGAAATGTAAAGAAACCTGAAAGAACTGACTTTCCAACACCTATCACTCCACCGAAAGTCGAGATTAGTAATGTGCCATCAGAAGTTATTGACTTGAGTTTTGATTGCAAAGTATCAATGATCCCATACTGATCATTGAGACTATTAATAGTTGCATTATTAGTCAGATCAGTTAAGAGGCCAGGTGCCTTATTAATAAGTTGAGTTCCTTGAGAAATTACAGGCGGGATTACTACTAGAGCAAAGAAAATAACAAAGACAATTACCCCAGTGAATATAACCGCCACTGCAGTTGTACGCGACATATTGCGACGACGAAGCGCCTCAACGGCTGGATTTAAACCTGTAGCTAAGAAGAGGGCGATAAGAATAAGTACAAAAATCTGCGAAACACTTGCAAGTGCACGCATAAGGACGATCGCTGTAAGTGCCCCAAGGGTTGCAATAAAACCAAAGTAGAAGGGGTGAGCTCTATTAATGGGCTCACCTGCAATCCCATAATCAGCTGGAAGAGTTGCCTTTTTTGGAGTTCGCGTAGTTGCCTTCTTGATTCGCTCTGTAATTGCCATGAACTCATTGTAAAGATAGTTATCTCACTTGTATGAGACGTGGTGTTCATCTCTCTGTCACATTTTTAGGCAAGAATACGGCCCATGGCCCTTCGAATAACAGGTTTAGGCGAGGAAATCGCAGCTGTTACCGGCCTGCCCTGGCACCAGAGTTTAGAGCAATGGCCAGAAGATCCAGCGCTGGCAGAAAAGCGCGGTATTTCCAGGCACATCGTTCGCTTAGTTAGAGCAACATCTGCAGAAGATGCACCTGTCTATGCAGTTAAAGAAACTGTTTCAGAGTTTGCAAATCGTGAATACAAAGTCCTACGTGAGTTGAGTGCACTCAAAGCTCCTTGCGTAGAACAAATCGCCGTTGTTGAAGGCCGCACCGATGCGCAAGGCGAAGAGCTTCCATGCGCCATGGTCACGCGTTTTCTGCCCTTTTCATTGCCTTATCGCGTCTTACTCTCTGGTTCAGTCACTGCCCATGATGTCAACACAATGGCAAATGCACTTGCATTACTTATTGTCCGCTTACACCTTTTAGGTTTTTGGTGGGGTGATTGCTCATTGTCTAATACATTATTTCGCCGTGACGCTGAAGGCTTTGCTGCCTATCTTGTAGATGCTGAAACTGGAGAGTTCCAAAAAACTTTAAGCGATGGTCAACGTGAACATGATCTAGATATTGCAATGTTTAACGTTGCTGCCGAACTTGAAGATTTGAGATTGTCTGGAGTTCTCTACCCAGGTATGGATCCAGTTCGAGCCGCTGAAGCTGTTATTCGCAGATATCGACGTATTTGGGCAGCGTTGAAAGAGCGTCAGTTATTAGATCCTAAGGATCGTCACGCTGTAGAGCGCGCTATGCGCCAACTTCATGATTTAGGTTTTGCCGTTGAAGAAGTATCCATCACTATCGATGGTGATTCGCAGATGCTTTCATTCCAACCGCGACTAGTTGCAGCTGGCTATCACACCCAACGCTTACGCGAATTAATGGGGATTGAAACCGAAGAGCTGCAAGCAAAACGTTTATTGGCATCCTTTGATCGATATCGGGCACGTCATGAAAAATCGGCGCTTTCAGTTTCTGAAGTGGCCAAGACGTGGGTATTAGAAGTCTTTGAACCTATTACTAATCGCGTTCCAGAGCAGATGAGAGGTCGCGTAGAGCGTGCCCAGATGTTCCATGAAATCCTAGAAAACCGCTGGTATTTGAGCGAGCAAAAAGGAAGTGATGTGGGCTTGGAGTTTGCTGCCGATAACTATGTGCAGGAAATCTTGCCGTATCGACGCGATTCTGGCGTTGACCTTGCACCCCAGTAGGATTACTACGTGAGCAACCCTCCTAATTTTGCGCAGGCCGTAGATTTAAGTTCATTGGGAAAGCCAAAACCAAATCTTTCTGGGCCAACTCCTGGAATTGAAGTAAGTACAGCAAATCTGACAACTGAACTCTTGCCGCTTTCAAAAACAAAGCC
This sequence comes from uncultured Actinomycetes bacterium, assembly GCA_903904665.1. GTDB lineage: Bacteria > Actinomycetota > Actinomycetes > Nanopelagicales > Nanopelagicaceae > Planktophila. Next base: position 10,406 of record CAIVDO010000045.1, read on the forward strand.
AGTTATTTTATTGTGCTGGTCAGCGCGCAGTGCAGAATCAGTTGAGATGTTAACGGTTATGGCTGGCTTAGAAAATAGTTACCAAGGCACATGGGCGCTAGGACATGTTGACATAGATGCTCAACCTCAAGTTGCTCAAGCTCTGCAGACTCAAAAGATTCCTTACGCCGTCGCTCTTATTAATGAACAGATTGTTCCATTGTTTGAGCAGGCATACCCGGAAGCACAAATCCGTTTAGTGCTAGATAAAGTTTTAACCTTAGCGGCCGAACAAGGCGTTGGTGATGCACCTGTTGAGATTATTGAACCTGAAGAGGAAGAAGCCGTTGCAGCACTTGAGTCTGGTGATTTATCAACGGCAGAGGCTGCATATAAGAAACTGCTTGCACGTAAACCCTCAGACTCTTTTGCAAAGTTGGGTTTAGCTCAAACGCAGCTTCTTATCCGTACCGATGGATTGCTTCTTGATTTAGTAATCAAAGAGGCAACGCAGAATCCATCTGATCTAGCCTTACAACTCAAAGCCGCTGATATGGAGATCGTTAACGGGGGAGTCGAAGCAGCATTTTCGCGATTACTCCATGTCGTGAAAGAAACCACAGGTGATGATCGAAATAAGGCTAAGGAGCATTTACTCTCACTCTTTGCATTAGTTGATCCTGCAGATCCACGTCTGACTGCAGCCCGAAGCGCCCTAGCTAATGCCCTTTTCTAATATGCGCTCACTTGAGGCTAAAAAAGAGCTAATTTACTTACGCGTTCTCTTCTTTCTATTTGGGCTCGGGATTATGTCTTGGGTACCCCGATACCCAGAGGTCAAGGCAGCGCTCAAACTCGATAACGGTGCATTTGGTTCACTCATTAGCACCGGAGCTATAGGTTCGGTAATCTCACTATTAACTGTTGGCCATATCGTCCATAAAATCGGAGTTCGGAAAGTATTACATGTCGCATCGTTTCTATTGATGGCCACGCTTTCAGTCCTGTCATTTACTAACAATTTCTTAATCTTTTTCCTAGCTAACATTATTTTTCTTGGTTCAATCTCGGCCTTTCACATTTCAATTAATGCTCAAGGATTCAACTATCAAGATCGCACAGGAAAGTTCGTAATCACACAGCTGAGCGGACTTTGGAGCGCCGGTGCACTTGTGACTGCATTTATATCAGGTCTTTTAGTTGACCATATTTCACTAGGTGTTCATGTGAGCGTCTTAGTTATCGCCATCTTTATTGTTAATACCTACATCATTAATTCCCTAGCGCCAGAACTCATTAAAGCTAATGAAGATAGCGATATTGAGTACAAGCTACGGGATCTATTTAGGGGATTCTCCTTTGACCGGATGATCTCTTTTGGTCTGATTTGTGCGATTTTCTTAGAGTTTGCAATTAGCGACTGGGCAACTATCTATACCAAGGAGGAGATCGGAATAAGCGGAGGCATCAACACTCTTCCTTACATTCTCTTTACGCTCATGATGATTTTTGGAAGATTCACAGTCCACTATCTGCTTCCCAAGTTCACACTTGAGCGCCTATCCATCTTTGCTTCACTTCTTGCCGGAAGCTCATTCCTAGTGAGCATCTTTCTGGCCAGAGCGATTTTTGCACCTCACCAGAGCATTGCCTTCGCAATCATTTGCATAGGTTTTACTTTGGCCGGCCTTGGTAGCTCATTCCTTGGACCGACTTTTATGAACGCAGCTAACGCCCGCTCTAAGCACCCAGCCAGCGTAGTTATTGGCCAAATTGGGGTATCGAATATCGTTCTGGCATTTATTTTGAAATGGATTTTGGCTTGGACTGCGCAGTTAACTTCATTAACTATTGGATTATTGATTCCTGCCTTATTGCTTCTTACAGTTCCCTTTTTCTCTAAGGTACTTAAGAGCGTTTAAACCAAATTGTTGCAAGCGGTGGAATTCGCACAGCTGCTGCTAGGTGGGCACCATCATTAATAATTACTGGTTCATTTGAAACGCCGCTTCCGCCATAGGCCAGGTCATCGGTATTTAACACTTCAGACCAGGTGCCAGTAGTTGGAAATGGAAGTTGGTAATGCTCATGAGGCATAGGTGAGAAGTTAGTAATAGAAACAAAGGGAACCCCTTGATCATCCCAACGCGCAAAGGCCACAACATTTGCTGCGCCATCGTTGCCCACTAACCATGTGAAGCCCTCGGCAGATGTGTCTTTTTCCCACAGTGAAGGAATAACTTTATATAGTGCATTAATTTCTGCCACACACTTTTGAACACCTTGGTGCTCTCCATACTCAGTCAAATACCACTGCAGTCCAGAGCTCTCGCTCCACTCATCATTTTGAGCAAACTCACTTCCCATGAATAAAAGCTTCTTACCCGGGTGTGCCCACATGAATCCATAGAGAGCGCGCAATGTGGCGGTTTTTTGCCAACGATCTCCGGGAAACTTATTAACTAGCTGACCTTTTCCATGCACAACTTCATCATGAGACAGTGGCAGCATAAAGTTTTCACTCCAGGCATAAAGAATTGAAAAAGTTACTTCGTTATGGTGATACACACGGTGAATTGGATCGTGTTGCAAATACTGCAACGTGTCATGCATCCAACCCATGTTCCACTTAAAACCAAAACCCAGACCGCATGATGTTGTTTCGCGAGTAACGCCAGACCATGCTGTTGACTCTTCAGCGATCATCATGATGCCTGGGTGGGTTTTATAAGCAGTAGATGTGGCTTCTTGTAAGAGCTGCACAGCCTCTAAATTCTCTCGGCCACCATTTTTATTAGGTAGCCATTGGCCCTCTTCGCGTGAGTAATCAAGGTAGAGCATTGAAGCAACAGCATCAACGCGCAATCCATCAATGTGATACTCAGTGAGCCAGTAAAGCGCACTTGCAACGAGGAAATTGCGGACTTCGTTGCGGCCAAAATTAAAAATTAGTGTGCCCCAGTCAGGGTGTTCACCTAATCGAGGATCAGAGTGCTCATACAAAGCTGTGCCATCAAATTTAGCTAAAGCCCATTCATCTTTTGGAAAGTGAGCAGGAACCCAATCCAAGATAACTCCAATGCCAGCGGCATGTAATGCATCAACTAGGAATTTAAAATCATCGGGAGAACCAAAACGTGATGTTGGCGCAAAGAAAGATGTGACTTGATAACCCCATGATGGGCCATAAGGATGTTCAGTTACTGGCAGGAACTCAACGTGGGTGAAACCTTGGTGGCGAACATATTCAACTAATTCAATCGCTAGTTCGCGATAACTAAGTCCTAATTTCCAAGAGCCTAAATGCACTTCATAGACTGATATTGGAGCGCGCCATGATTGGAACTCTGCGCGCTTGCTAAGCCATTGGCTATCACTCCACACATAGGTTGATTCTTCAACAACGGATGCCGTTAATGGTGGGATCTCAGTAGCCCGCGACATCGGATCGGCATGATCAACCCAACGTCCATCAATGCCACAGATTGCAAATTTATATTTTGCTCCAACGCCAAGATCTGCAATAAAGATTTCCCAGATTCCTGATGATCCAATACGCACCATCTGGTGAGTGTTCTTATCCCAGTAGTTATGATCACCGATTAAAGAAACTGCATGGGCGTTAGGCGCCCAGACTGAAAAGGCAGTTCCTAGAAGTTCTTGCGCATCATCTCTGCGAACATGGGCACCGAGAGCTTTCCATAGCTGTTCATGGCGGCCTTCACCAATTAAGTAGAGATCGAGTTCACCTAAGGTGGAGTGAGGATTGAGAAAAGTGGCAGCTTCGATATTTGCCTGCGAATCTTTCTTGGTAAAGCGAGTAAATATCCCCATCACTTAGAGTTTCACTTGGCATATATGGGCAACTTTGCCGACCGGGCGAGTGGGATCAAGTTGAACGAATTGATGTTCACTCCAATCAAAGCTCTTGCCATCAAGTAGATCCTTAACTGAAAAAGAAGGTGATTCAATACCTAGTGCCTTCATATCCCAGTGAACGATAGTTCCCTGTGCAAAAGATGGATCTAGGTTTACTACTACGAGAATTAAATTCTTACCATCGCGCTTTGAATAGGCGATGATGGCATCTGATTCAGTATTGTGAAAAACCAAGTTACGAAGTCGCTGTAGCGCAGGGTTAGCTTTGCGGATTGCATTGAGTTGAGTAATAAATGGTGCAAGAGTTAAACCCTTCTTAGTTGCACCTTCCCAATCGCGCACCTTAATCTCATACTTCTCAGAATCTAAGTACTCTTCGCCGCCTTCTTTAAATGGACGGTGCTCATAGATTTCATAGCCTGCATACATACCCCATGAAGGCGTGAGTGTTGCGGCAAGAAGTGCGCGCAGAGCAAACATTGCTGGATTACCACTTTGAAGGTGAAATGGATTGATATCTGGCGTATTTACCCAGAAGTTAGGGCGAAAAAAAGCACTTGTCTGATTAGCAACTTCGCGACCATACTCGGTGAGTTCCCACTTACTGGTGCGCCATGTGAAATATGTATATGACTGGTGAAATCCAGCTTTGCCAAGTGCATGCATCATGGCAGGTGTTGTGAAGGCTTCGGCTAGAAAAATAACTTCAGGGCTCTCTCTGCGCACAATATCGAGCAAGTCTTGCCAGAAATGCACTGGTTTGGTGTGTGGATTATCAACACGGAAGATCGTTACTCCCTTGGTGACCCATAGCCGGATGATTCGAAGTACCTCATCACGAATGCCTTCGTAGTCATCATCAAAGTTAATGGGATAAATGTCCTGATACTTCTTAGGTGGATTTTCTGCATAAGCGATAGTTCCATCGGCACGTTTATTAAACCATTGTGGATTGCTCTTAACCCATGGATGATCTGGAGAAGTCTGCAGGGCCAGATCCATAGCTATTTCTAAACCAGCTTTTTTTGCAGAACTTACAAAGTTTTCAAAATCTTTCATTGTTCCTAGATCAGGGTTGATGCTGTCATGTCCGCCATCTGCGTTACCAATTGCCCATGGGACACCTGGATCATTAGCAGCTGGCGTCAAAGAGTTATTAGGGCCTTTACGGTGGGCGATTCCGATTGGATGAACCGGTGGAAGATACAAAACATCAAATCCCATTGCAGCCACTGCTGCTAGCCGCTTTGTAGCGGTGATAAAACTTCCGCTCGTGATTGTTCCATCAGAGTTCTTTACGGCACCTTCACTACGAGGAAAGAATTCATACCAAGAACCAACTAATGCGCGCTCACGATCGGCGCGAATTGGGAATTTTTCAGTTGAACCATAAACCGTGCGATATTGCGATGTGCTATCTGCTTCAATTACATAAAAGAAATCACCTTGCGCAGGAACGGTTATTGAACCTTCATAACGATTAGATCCAGGCCATACTTCGGCCATATCGCCGCGCGAAACTACTTTTCCTTTTGAATCATGCAAAACAACTTGTGCAGTAAGTTTTTCATGGCCTTCAATTACCACAGTTGCACTTACTTGAATAGTCTCACCAGTAACTGCTTTTACAGGTAGAAATTCTCCACCGAAGTAAACTGCGGGGGAGATATCGCTAATTGGAATTCGTGAGATCAACCTGAGCCTTCGGTATTGCCAGCATCTGCAGCTGAGACATCATGGATACGATACTTTTCCATCGCCTTGATGACAATGCTTTCCTTGATATCTCCCTGATTACAGAGTTGCTGCAACACGGCAACGGCTATTGATTCGGCATCTACCTTGAAATGACGGCGAAGTGCGCCGCGGGTATCTGATAATCCAAAGCCATCAGTTCCTAATGAGTAGAAAGGAGCTTCAACCCATGGGGCGATTTGATCTTGAACTGCGCGCATGTAATCACTAACGGCAATTACAGGTCCGCCATGACCATCTAGCTTCTTTGAAACATATGCACGGCGCTTATCTTTTGGATTTAGTAAGTTGTGGCGATCAGTTGATAGACCATCACGGCGAAGTTCATTCCATGAAGTAACTGACCATACTGAGGCATTAACGCCCCAGTCATCTGCAAGAAGCTGCTGTGCTTTAAGTGCCCAGTTAACACCAACACCAGATGCAAGAATCTGTGCTGATTTCTTGCGTGAGTTAGCTGCGCGAGAGTAGAGATAAATTCCCTTGAGCAAACCCTCGACATCAAGATTTTCTGGCTCTGCTGGATGCATGTATGGCTCGTTGTAAACAGTGAGGTAGTAGTAAACATTCTCGCTGTTTTCGCCATACATACGGCGCAAACCATCTTTAACAATATGACCAAGTTCAAAGGCAAATGCTGGGTCATATGCAACTACAGCTGGGTTAGTTGAAACCAGCAGTGGCGAATGACCATCTTCATGCTGCAGACCTTCACCGTTAAGTGTTGTTCGACCAGCGGTTGCACCAATAACAAAGCCACGAACTAGTTGATCGGCCGCTGCCCAGAAAGCATCTCCTGTGCGCTGGAAACCAAACATTGAGTAGAAGATATACATAGGAATCATTGGTTCATCATGTGTTGAGTAAGAAGAACCCACGGCAGTAAATGAGGCAACAGAGCCTGCTTCATTGATACCTTCGTGAAGGATGACACCTGAAGTTGATTCCTTATAGGAAAGCATTAATTCACGGTCAACGGCTGCATACTGCTGGCCGTGAGGTGAATAAATCTTAAGCGTCGGGAACAATGAATCCATACCAAAAGTGCGAGCTTCATCAGGAATGATTGGAACAATGCGTGAACCAAGTCCTGGATCTTTCACTAAATCTTTGAGCATTCGCACAAATGCCATTGTTGTTGCGATTTCTTGTTGACCTGATCCACGTTTTACTGATTCATAGACAGAGTCATCTGGCTGTGTAAGTGGGCGTGAAATTGCGCGCCTACGTGGAATTGATCCACCTAGGGCAGCGCGTCGTTCGATCAAGTATTGAGCTTCAGGTGAATCTGGAGCTGGCTTGTAATAAGGAGGTAAGTACTTATCTAACTTCTCATCTGGAATATCTAGATGCAATGTGTCACGGAACTGCATGATGTCTTCAAGTGACATCTTCTTCATCTGATGTGTTGAGTTACGGCCTTCAAAACTTGATCCTAAAGTCCAACCCTTAATTGTCTTGGCCAAGATAACTGTTGGGCGACCATTGTCTTGAGTTGCAGCGGTATATGCAGCAAAGAGCTTGTGATAATCATGCCCGCCGCGCTTAAGGCTCCAGATCTTTTCATCACTCCAGCCAGAAACCATTGCCGCTGTACGGGGATCGCGACCAAAGAAGTTCTCGCGAACATATGCGCCCGACTCAGCTTTAAATGTCTGGTAATCACCATCGAGTGTCTTATTCATGAGGTTTACAAGTGCGCCTTCACGATCTTGTGCCAAAAGTGGATCCCAGTCGCGGCTCCACACAACTTTAATAACATTCCAGCCGGCACCACCAAAGATAGATTCAAGCTCTTGAATAATCTTGCCATTACCGCGCACAGGACCATCAAGGCGCTGCAAGTTACAGTTCACAACAAAAGTTAAGTTGTCGAGTTTTTCACGGGTTGCTAAACCAATTGCACCTAATGTGTCGACTTCATCAACTTCACCATCTCCAAGAAATGCCCAGACGCGTTGATCACTGGTGTCTTTGATTCCACGGTTATGTAAGTAACGGTTAAAGCGTGCTTGATAAATTGCATTGATTGGACCGATACCCATAGAAACAGTTGGGAACTGCCAAAAATCTGGCATTAAACGTGGATGAGGATAAGAAGAAAGTCCTCCACCTTTATGCGAGAGTTCTTGTCTGAAACCATCGAGTTGATGCTCACTTAAGCGGCCTTCAAGGAATGCACGTGCATACATACCTGGGCTTGCATGGCCTTGGAAAAAGATTTGATCTCCGCCACCTGGATGATCTTGCCCGCGGAAGAAGTGGTTAAAACCAACTTCATATAAAGAGGCAGAAGAGGCATAGGTTGAGATATGTCCACCAACTCCAACACCTGGGCGTTGTGCACGGTGAACCAACATTGCAGCGTTCCAACGGTTCATTGCACGGATACGGCGCTCAATATCTTCATCGCCTGGAAACTTTGGTTCATTTTCTGGAGAGATTGTGTTGATGTAATCGGTCGTACGAAGGGCAGAAAGGCCAATGTTTTTCTCGTGAGCTCGCTTGAGGAGGCTCAACATTAAATAGCGAGCGCGAACTGGGCCGGCATTGGCTAGAGCTGCATCAAAGGATGCCTGCCATTCGGCCGTCTCTGATGGGTCGGTATCAACCAACTGGTCGATGATCTGATCAGGCGCTTCAAAGTTTTCCCTCATGGTGCGTATTCTTGCGTGAACTGACCAGTAAGTCGAAATGAAAACAGATGGCCAATTACCTCATCTGCCTCTTGTGCATGGGCCCCAGATTGTGTGGAATTAGCCCGTGCCAGCGCGTATGGGGTTCAAGGAGGGCGACCTGATTCTAGAGGTCGGCCGTGCCAGCGATTGTGATGACAAGCTCCGAGAGCAGATATGCGCAATCACCGCATCGCAATTCATAGACAGTAATTCTCAAGAAGTAGTTGATGGCGTAATCATCTGGTGGCGAGATGGCGATGGCGATCTCGTCGATGAGTTAATGGATGCACTCACATATTTGAGTGAGACTGGACCAATCTGGGTTTTAACTCCCAAGGTTGGTCGTGATGGACATGTAGAGCCAAGTGATATTCAAGATAGCGCGCCAACTGCCGGACTGAGTCAGACATCTTCATTGTCAATTGCGCCGGATTGGAGCGCAACACGTCTAGTGGCACGTAAAGCGGGTAAACGGTAGATTTCGAGTATGACACTAACAATCGGCCAAGCCGCTCCAGATTTTGAAGTTGTTAATCAGCATGGTGAGAAAGTTTCACTAGCATCTTTTAAAGGTGAAAAAAATGTTGTACTTCTTTTCTATCCCTTTGCATTCTCTGGAATTTGCACTGGCGAACTCTGCGCACTGCGTGATGATCTAGCTGCATTTCAAAATGAGAATGTGCAACTACTAGCGATCTCTTGTGATCCAATGTATGCACAACGCGCTTTTGCAGAACAAGAGGGATACAAGTTTCCAGTGCTTGCAGATTTCTGGCCTCACGGCGCAGTTGCTAAGGCATATGGAGTTTTTGAAGAGTCGCGGGGATGTGCAACTCGTGGAACTTTTGTGATCGATAAAGAAGGCATCTTGCGCTGGCAGGTAGTCAATGGCCTAGGAGATGCTCGCAATATCGCCGAATACAAGGCGGCAATCGCTACGCTCTAAGCGCAGGATTTAGCGTTTTAACAATGGTGAAGTAAGATTCACCAGTACTCAGCACGATACGAGTACGCGGGTGCTTAGCTCAGTGGTAGAGCGTCTCGTTTACACCGAGAATGTCGGGGGTTCGAAACCCTCAGCGCCCACCAGTTGCCAGAAAGGGTTGATTGCAGAGAATGAAAGCCAGCCCAAGTGATCAACGTCAGATTATTGATGTGGCAGCTTTTGACCAGAAAACAACTGCCCTTAACCACACCGCCGCTACCCTGCCAGAGATTGCAGAGCTAGTAGCAGTTACAACTAAATCTCATAACGCCCGTGATTTACGCATCGCCGCGCAGACTGAACACAATGACGTTAAACGCGAGCTATTGCGCGCCGAAGGTGATGTTGAGCAGATTGTTACGCGCATTACCCGCGATGAAGCCCGACTATCTGGCGGATCTGCTTCACCAAAAGAGCTTGAGCAGTTACAGCATGAGGTTGGAACACTCAATGCAAGACGTGCAGAGCTTGAAGAAGTAGAGCTTGAAATCATGATGCGTATGGATGAGATCAATGCTCGTATCTCAGATTTACAGACACAGGAAGCAGAATTAACTGCCCAGATTAACGATCTTGAAATCCGCAAGGAAAATGCGCTCGCACGTATTAATGGTGAAGTTGAAGCTATTGCAAAAGAGCGCACAGAAACCCTTGCCTCGGTTTCTCCTGAATTCACAGCGCTCTATGAAAAAATCCGTGCATCCAATAATGGAACAGGAGCTGCGGCACTTGTTGCCGGAGCTTGCACGGGCTGTCACCTATCTATTAACACCGTTGAGTTAAAGCGAATCGCCGAGTTGCCTGATGATGAAGTCGTGCGCTGCGAAGAATGTCGTTGCATCTTGGTTCGTGGGGCTTAATTTATGGCACGTCATTTCCATTTAACGGCCGATGGTGGTTCGCGTGGTAATCCTGGCCCTGCAGGATATGGATCGGTAATTACTGAAAATGGAAAGATAATTGCCGAGCTCTATGACTTCATTGGAATCGCCACAAATAACGTTGCTGAATACTGTGGCTTAATTGCAGGACTAACTGCGATTAACGCACTTGATCCAGCGGCAACTATTGATGTGAAAATGGATAGCAAGTTAGTTGTCGAGCAGATGTCTGGACGTTGGCAGATTAAGCATGCAGATATGCGCAAACTGGCATCAGATGCACGTAATGCCCACAGTGCATCCTTAGTGAGCTATTCATGGATTCCACGCGATGAAAACTCTCATGCAGATCGCCTTGCAAATAAGGCACTCGACGAGCAATCTGGTGGGGGAGAAATCATCTCTGTGCGCCAGAACTATCTCACCGAGCGTTTACTCAATCCTGAAGAGTCAACAACTATTTATCTTATTCGCCATGGTGAGACTCCATTAACTCCGATGAAGAAGTTTTCAGGCGATGGTCCTATAAACCCTGAGTTAACAGATATTGGTTTGGAACAAGCAGAAAAAGTTGCGGCAGCGATCGCTAATTTAAATCCAGAGGTTCTCATCTCCTCACCACTTAAGCGCACAACTCAAACTGCGCAAGCGATTTCTCGCCTTACTGGCCTACCTATTAACTTTGAAGAAGCTTGGCTCGAGTGCTCCTTTGGTATTTGGGATGGCATGTCTATTGATGAGGTAAAAGAGCGATACCCGGCCGACTACAACTCATGGGTATGCTCAACTTCATTTGCTCCACCTGAAGGTGAGTCATATGACAATGTCGCTCAACGTGTTGATGCCGCTCTTGCGCAAATAGCCGCTCAATATCCCGGAGCGCGTGTAGCAGTTGTTACGCACAACGGAACTATTAAGTCAGCAGCCAAAGTTGTTGTTGGTGGGCCAGCCGAGTCAATATTTCATATAGATGTTTCACCATGTTCAATAACAACTGTTTCTATCTGGCCAAGTGATGGATTAAGAGCCCTACGTACTCTTAATGAACAAGCACACTTACGCTAAACCCACAGAACTAAGCCATAGCTTCGCCATTTCGGCATGGCCAAAGACGCTGGGATGAATTCCATCATCTGCAATCTGCACCATAGGCATTGTTGTTGCTAGTTGATTCAAATGTGAATCAAAGGGAACCAGGATCGCATCAAACTCTTTAGCCATCGCATGCACAACTTCAATTTTGGGATCTAGGTCTTCACGCCAGTTATTCATCTCATCGCGCACCGATAATAGAAATGGCTCACACAGTACAAACTGTGGGTTGTAAGTCTGGCGGGTAAGCGTTAAAACACGGTGGTATTGGTCGCGAAAATCCTGCGTACTGGTTGGGTCGTTATCGTCGTATCTGCGCCATGTGTCATTGATTCCAATGGCTATAGAAACAAGTGTTGGCTTATGGTCTAAGACATCTACCTGCCACCGTTTTTCTAGATCCACTAATCGGTGACCACTTGTTCCAACGTTAATAATTTCGCCAGCTAACTTGCCAGAACGCGCGATTTCACGGACATAGCCATCACCGTAAGGAGGTTCGATGTCGCGTCCGCAATCTGTGACGGAATCACCAATAAAGATATTAACTGCTGACATGGTGAGCCTTTCTAACTTTGAAGTTCGGCCATGAGTTCATTAATAGGACCTTCAATCTGATCACCAAAGAGATTCTTGCGATGTGCCTCTAAGCGTTCGCGAAGATCTGCAAGTGCCTGAACATCTGTGGCAGTACCAGTGATGCATCCCTTACTTGTATCAAAACCACATCCCTGCAAAACCCTGCCTAAACCAATTAACACTTCACCACCAATTAAATACTTTTCTAGCCATTTTTCGATTTCGGCAATCATCAAAGGACGACTGAATCCAACTTTTAGAAGATAAGCATGGTTACTAATAATCTCATTACCAGCGGCAATAAAGATTTCTCCTGCCTCTTGTAGATTTCCTAAGCGCCATTGGGTTACACCTTTGCGAAATACCTGACGCAGATCTGGCGCTGGATCTCCACCCACCGCAGTACCCATTGATGTACGCAAGAAAGCACGTAATGCGCTTCGGTCAGTTTCATTGTCAATCAAATGAGCAAGTGCGTTTTCCCAAGATAGATCAGGGTTATATGCCGCTGTATTCCACAGGTAATCACCAATTGTGTATAGGGGGATTTGAGACATTTCAAATTGCAACATTGGATTTGAAACTAAGCCAGCTGAGTATTTCTGCAAACCTACTTCGCGTCCACGAACTGGCCCGATGTAAAGATTCTTCTGTAGTCCACCATCATTGACCGGGAAGTTGTCCCAGTACAGAGCTTGGCGAAGCGCTGTGCGCTCAAAGATAACGGCATCAGAGATATCTAGATATTCAGAGATGATCGAACGGCCCGTCCACATCATGTTCACACGTGGATGTAGATCGCGGCCAAGCTCTTGAATGTATGGCTCATTACCGCGCCCTGAATAATGCATTGGGCACATAGTCAACATAACTGTTGGATCTAACGCCACTAATCTTCTCCACACGCGATTAGTAAAATCCGCGTGAGCTGCCGCAGTAGAAACATAAGCGGCGATATCTTCTTCATGAGAGAGTTCCCACGCGATGTCATCCCATAACAATCCAAAATGACGCGCACCTAAATCAAATAACTGCTTATATCGATTAACAACGGCATCGACATCTTTTTCATCTGAGTACTTAACCGATAAGCCAGGAGATGCACAGACAACTACATCAATGGCATTCTTACGACCATGTTGGATTAACTCCTTGGTATTAGTCAGGAAGACTGAATCAAAAGGTGATCGCCAGTTAAAACGTTGCCACGGAATGTCTTTTGGAGCAAGGAAGTACGTGTTCATGTTGTAGTCACCAAAGTACTCAATACCGCGCAAACGTTGTTCATGGTTCCAAGGTGTCCCGTAGAAACCTTCAACTACTCCGCGAATTGCAAAATCAGGACCTTCATCAACTTCAAGTGAGCTCTCTGAAGTAGCGCTCCAACTAGCTAAACGATTGAGTGCATAGCGAAGGCTATGGTCGAGAGCTA
>CAIVDO010000046.1 GCA_903904665.1 uncultured Actinomycetes bacterium
ACTCTGTGATTCCATGGCATGGCCAACAAGAACCCCAACGATTGCATTGAGATCACCTAATGCTTTAACAAGTGCCGCCTTTTCAGTTGCATTTGCCCCGCCCGCTTCAGCAAATGCCTGTATCTCTTTACCAAGCAGACCAAGTGCGCGTCCGCCATCTTTAACCACTTTACGGAAGAAGAAATCAAGTCCTTGAATCGCAGTTGTTCCTTCATACAAAGTGTCAATCTTTGCATCGCGAACATACTGTTCTAGCGGCCAGTCTTGAGTAAAGCCAGAGCCACCAAATGTTTGCAACGATTCTGTTCCAAGTAATGTCCACGATTTCTCTGATCCATAACCCTTAACAACCGGTAGCAATAAATCATTGAGTGCGATCATGTCGGCAACGCGATCTTTATCGCCAGCCTTTTCAGCTAGTTCGATCTCATCCTGGATAGAAGCGGTATAAAGCACTAGCGCGCGCATACCTTCGCTATATGACTTTTGGACCATCAAAGAACGGCGCACATCTGGGTGATGAATAATGCTCACGCGAGGAGAAGCCTTGTCATTCATTGCCTTCATGTCTCCGCCTTGAATACGGCTCTTTGCATAAGCAAGTGCATGCATATAGCCAGCAGATAACGTTGCAATAGCCTTTGTTCCAACCATCATTCGAGCAAATTCAATGACCTTAAACATCTGGGCAATACCTTCGTGCACATCACCTAGCAAATAACCAACTGCCGGTTCATGTTCGCCCAGGTTCATTTCACACGTTGATGAAACATTAAGCCCCATCTTGTGTTCAACATTTGTTACATAAACACCGTTGCGCTTGCCGAGTTCGCCAGTTGAATGATCAAACATAAATTTAGGAATCAAAAATAGTGAAAGACCTTTAGTTCCAGGTCCGCCACCTTCGCGGCGTGCAAGAACAAAGTGAACAATGTTTTCGTATAGATCAGCATCACCTGAAGTAATAAATCGCTTAGTACCAGTGATGTGCCAAGTGCCATCGCCTTGATCAACAGCTTTACTGCGTCCTGCGCCAACATCAGAACCCGCATCAGGTTCAGTTAACTGCATCGTTGCGCCCCAGTGCTTATCGACCATTAACTTTGCGATCTGCTTTTGATCAGCGTTACCAAGAACGTAGGCAACTTGAGCAAATGCATAACCCGATGCATAGATATGAATTGCAGGATTTGAACCCAAAACCATTTCGGCGATTGCCCAGCGAACGGATGGAGGAATTTTCATCCCGCCAAGATCTACTGGTGCATCAAGACGCCACCATTCGCCATCAACATATGCCTGGTAAGACTTAATAAAAGATGCCGGCAACTTCACATCACCCGTTGCTTTATTGAAATCAGTTCCCAAGCGATCGCCTTCAACAAAAGATTCAGCAAGATCGTTTTCGCACAAGCGCTTCATCTCTTCCAACATGCCCATGGCGGTATCGCGATCAACATCTGCGTACAAAGAAGTACCCATCACCTTGTCTCGACCCAGTAGGTCAAAGAGGCAGAATTCGATATCGCGCAGGTTGGCTGTGTAGTGACTCATGGGCAAATAATGCTACCCGCCAGTAACTTATGCAAGCACGCTCAAAAGGTTCACGCGCATGTTGCTATATGTATGTCCGTTATTAAGTATTAAGCGAAATTATGCGGCTGTG
>CAIVDO010000047.1 GCA_903904665.1 uncultured Actinomycetes bacterium
GGTTGTTAAGGGTTATGGATCAGAGAAATCGTGGACATTACTTGGAACAGAATCGTTGCAAACATTTGGTGGCTCTGGCTTTACTCAAGACTGGCCGCTAGAACAGTATGTTCGCGATGCAAAGATCGATACGTTGTATGAAGGCACAACAGCCATTCAAGGACTTGATTTCTTCTTCCGTAAAGTGGTTAAAGATGGCGGACGCGCACTTGGTCTGCTTGGTAAAGAGATACAGGTATTTGCTGAAGCGGGCGGGGCAAATGCAACTGAAAAGGCGGCACTTGTTAAAGCATTAGGTGATCTCAATGCAATCGTTGGGGTTCTTGTTGGCCATGCCATGGAATCACAGAGTGAACCAGCAAAGATCTATGAAGTTGGTTTAAATACTTCACGTTGCTTAATGGCAGTTGGCGACATCATTACTTCATGGTTATTGCTACGCCAATCAGATATCGCTACTGACAAGCTTGCAGCTGCTACTGGTAAAGATAAAGATTTCTACACAGGCAAAATTGCAGCGGCAAAGTTCTTCATCACAAACAATCTGCCTCATATCACTGCAGATCGTAAGATTGTTGAAGCAACCGATGGCTCCATCATGAATCTGCCAGAAAGCGCCTTCTAGACCGCTATCCTTGCTAGATGTTTACGCGCTATAAAGGAGAGATCCTCACTCTGCTGGGCGCAGTCTTTTTCTCCTTTAATGGTGTTGTTGCCAAGTTAGTTTTAACTTCTGGCCTTTCATCGATGCGCCTGACTCAGGTGCGCTGCGGCGGAGCATTTATATTTCTTGGGGCCTACATGTTTTTTCGCTACCGCGACAAGTTAAGGGCAACAAAGGCAGAGATGCCCTTGCTTTTTACCTACGGGATTATCGGGTTTTTAGCGGTCCAGGCCCTGTATTTCGTAGCTATTACGCGCCTGCATGTGAGCATCGCTTTAATCCTTGAATTTACTGCGCCAATCTGGATTGTTTTGTGGCTGCGCTTTGTTAAACGCAAGGTTGTGCCGCAGTTAATGTGGGTTGCAATCTTTTTAGCATTTGGTGGTCTGGTCCTGATCGCCCAAGTTTGGAAGGGCAGCACGCTAGATCCCATTGGTGTAATCGCAGCATTGCTCGATGGAATTGTGTTAGCTGCCTTTTTCTTGCTGGGCGAAAAACTTACCGGTAAGCGCGATGTTGAATCACTGATGGTTTATGGATTTGGTTTTGCATCTGTTGGCTTAGCCATTGCAATGCCATTGTGGTCATATCCCACAGAGATCTTCACGCAATCGATGCACTTGCAGGGACGTTTTGCCGCATTTGATGCACCGGGCTGGGTCTTAATCGCCTGGGTCATCATTATGGGAACGATCGTTCCTTATTTATTAGTTGTTAATGGTTTGAAATTATTATCTGCATCAACTAGCAGTGTGATGGGAATGGCGGAGCCTGTATTAGCTGGCGTCTTTGCATGGATCTGGTTATCTGAAAAATGGAGCTTGATCCAATTGGTTGGTGGAGTAACAGTAATTATTGGAATTATCTTGGCCGATAAGGCCCGTTCTGCTGCGCATTAATTAGGCGCCGAAAACAACACCATCAGTTGGAGGCGCTTCGCGCTGTTGTGTCCAGTCTGTTCCGCCACCAGGGTTTTGTGGCATGTCGTAGAAGCGTGCGTAGTGAAGTTGCGCAGAGACTGTAATGGTGCGCGTTGGTCCGTTACGGTGTTTAGCAACGATTAGATCTGCTTCACCAGTTCGATTTTGTGAGTCATACATATCGTCGCGATGTAGCAAGATAACTACGTCGGCATCTTGTTCAATAGAACCTGATTCACGAAGATCTGAGAGCATCGGTTTTTTATCGCTGCGCTGTTCAGGTGAACGGTTGAGCTGTGAGATAGCGATAACAGGGATATTGAGCTCTTTTGCCATCAGTTTTAAGTGGCGAGAGAACTCAGAGACTTCTTGCTGACGGTTTTCGACGCGCTTGCCTGATGACATCAACTGCAAGTAGTCGATAACAATGAGCTTGAGATCATGGCGCTGCTTAAGGCGACGGGCCTTTGCGCGAATCTCCATCATTGAAAGATTTGGTGAGTCATCGATAAATAAGGGCGCCTCAGAGATTTCGCCCATACGTCGTGCAAGGCGTGACCATTCATCATCAGATAACGTACCTGCGCGAATATTATTTAAACCAACGCGCGCTTCGGCTGACAACATACGCATTGTGATTTCAGATTTTGACATTTCAAGAGAGAAGATCACAGATGTTTGACCTTCATGAATTGAAGCATGACGCGCGATATCAAGACCAAGTGTTGATTTACCAAC
>CAIVDO010000048.1 GCA_903904665.1 uncultured Actinomycetes bacterium
CGATATTGAGACAGGCGCAAGTGCAACCCAATATGCATTTGAAATCCCAGCTGCACCAGTACTTCCAGTTGAACCAGTTGTACCAGTATCGCCTTTACTTCCTTGAGGACCAGTAGGGCCTGTAGGACCAGCTGGTCCTGTTACACCATCAGTACCATCTGCACCTTTAACTCCATTGGTGCCATTAGTTCCGTTTGTTCCAGCAGTTCCTGCGCTTCCAGTTAAACCAGTTTCACCTTTTGCACCAACTGCTCCAGTTGCACCAACTGCTCCCGTGTAACCAGTTGCACCTGTTAAGCCCGTTAATCCAGTTAATCCAGTTGCGCCCTTCGCACCGTCAGTTCCCTTTGCACCTGTTGCTCCAGTTGCCCCGTCAGTTCCATTAGAACCATTAGCTCCAGTTAATCCTTGATCACCAGTATTTCCTTTAGCTCCATCAACTCCAGCTGCGGGAACAACCATTTCTTTTGTGTCGATGATTCGTAGAGATGTTGCAATTTTCCAAATGTTTTTAGTTTTAGGTCCATAGAGATTTGCGTTCTTTATATCTATATAGAAATCGCCTTCAATTCCAACTGTTTTACTTGGTACTCCACTGCCACTAAGAATTGTGTTAGGAATCGACGTTGACGAGCGGCCAGCTTTCTTAATAACGATTGAAGTTTTACCGGCAGGAAATGCCTGCGGCATACTGATAAGAGAAGTAATTAAAGTTATTGCGATGAGAGTTGATTTAATTTTCATGGGGAACCTGATTTCTAGAACTCTGGGAAAGTTCTGTGAACCAGTGTGAAACAGGTAACTGTGTGACTAAATAGGGCGCCCCATGGCCGTTATTGTGCTCGAATGTCGGGAAGGCCCCGCAAAAGATTTAAATACTCACACGGTGTTCTAAGCCTTGCCCATTAGTTTATTCAGCATTGGGGAGTTTATTACGGGTAGTCGATGACGAGGGGTCACAGACAGTTCCGCTAGATGGAAGGAAGGCATGCAAATGTCATCAAGAAAAAAGATAGCTGCAGTTGTAATAACAACTGTTGCACTATCGGTTGGTACGGTCGGTGTTGCATCTGCATCACAGCCTAAATCAACTGCTAAATCAACATCAGTTCGCCAAACCACAACTCGCACAACAGTGAGCGCTATTGCTAATCCAATGGCTGGCGGCGGCGTTGGCACGATGGGTGATCAAGGAGCAGAGTTAGCAACTGTTCTTTCAACACTTGTTGCCAACAAAACAATTACCCAGGTTCAAGCCGATGCAATTACTGCAGCTCTAACTGCAGCACGCACAGCACATGAGGCAACTAAAGATGCAGATCATGCAGCGATGGATGCAAACCGTGTTGCTCGTGAAGCGTTGATTGCAACAACAATCGGTAAGACAACTGCTGCTATCCAAGCAGAGCTTGCAACTGGTAAATCTCTTGGAGCCATTGCAGGTGACAAGCGAGCAGCTCTCATTACCGCACTTGTTGCAGATGAGACAAAGCAGATCGATGCAGCAGTTACAGCTGGAAAGCTCACTGCAGCGCAGGCCACCACACTTAAGTCCAACCTAACTGCACATGTAACAGCGCAAGTTGATGCAATTCGTCCAGCAATGGGCGCAGGTATGGAAATGGGCGGCGGTAAAGGTGGACACGGTCCAAAGCACTAACTTCTTCATAGCTAGATCCTCCTAAGGGTGAAAGCCCGCCACATTCGATGAGAGTGTGGCGGGTTTTCTTTATGCGCACACAGTTGATGGCAAGATGGGCTTATGAGAATTCACATCGGCAGCGATCACGCAGGTCTTGAGTTAAAAAGTGCACTCGTTGAATATCTGCAGTCAAAGGGTCATCAGGTAACTGATCATGGGCCTCATGAATACGACGCACTAGATGACTATCCCGATTTCTGTATTCCTGCAGCCGTTGCAACCGTTAAAGAAGCTGGCTCACTTGGCATTGTTCTAGGTGGCTCTGGCAATGGTGAACAAATCGCTGCAAACAAAGTTAAAGGTGTTCGAGCCGCTCTTGCATGGAATATTGAAACGGCCAAACTTGCTAAAGAACATAACAATGCAAATGTCGTTGGTATTGGTGGGCGTATGCACTCAATCGATGAGTGCAAGGCGATTATTGATGCATTCATTGAAACACCATTTACTAACGATGAACGTCACGTACGACGCATCAATAAGATCGCTACTTACGAAAATACATCAAATCTGTAACTTGGTGATCTTTATCGATCCCCTGTCCTTCAAAACGTGTAACCGGGCGTGAGTCGGGTTTAGCAATCACTCCCCCAGTAAATAACTCAGAAGGCGCAAATACTTCCTGGATGAAATTGGCATAAGGAACCCAGTCGGTTGCAATATGAATGAAGCCATCCTTTTTTAACTTAGCGTGAATGAGAGAAAGAAAGCCTTCATTAACAATTCTGCGTTTGTTGTGTTTCTTTTTAGGCCATGGATCTGGAAAATAGAGATGAATTCCATCTAGTGATTCATCCTCAAACATGTATGGCAATACAACGTGGACATCATCTTCAATAACTCGAAGGTTTTTTAGGTCATCTTCAACGATGCGAGCTAGTAGTTTACCGATTCCTGGAGGGTGCACATCAACGGCGATGTAGCCGTTATTGGGGTGATTCTTAGCGATGATTGCGGTGGCTTCCCCCATGCCAAAGCCGATCTCCATAATTATCTTTTCCGATGTGGGGAAAATCTCTTTCATATTTAATTTCTTTGGCTCAACCGCAATTCCATAAAGCGCTTGCATCGCATCTTTTGCTGCTCGCTGGGCATCAGTAATACGAGAACCCCGAATGCTGTAGCTGCGTACCGAAGGGCGTTCCATGCCCTAACTCTGTCATGGTTGGATTAGAACCTACAAAAGCGCCTACTCATTTAAGAGGAGTCACAAGTGCCAGGTCTAAATTTGAGCCGTGCGGAAGCAAAAGAACGTGCGGAACATCTTTATGTAAATAGCTATGCAGTCACCCTTGATGTCACAAAGGGCGATGAAACTTTCTACTCAAAATCTGAACTTTCATTTACCTGCAATAAGCCTGGTTACTCCACATTTATCGATGCCGTTGGTCGCAGCGTTATAAGCGCAACTCTCAATGGCGCAGCTGTTGATGTTTCTAACTTTGATGGCGAAAGTATTTTCCTCACCAACTTGGCCGCAGAAAACTTACTTGTGATTGAGATCGACGCTGAGTATTCAAAATCTGGTGAAGGTTTGCAGCGCTCTGTTGATCCATCCGATGGCGAGGTTTATCTATATTCACAGGGCGAGACCGCGCATATCCGCAATATGTTCCCCTGTTTTGATCAGCCATCTCTTAAGGCAACTTTTACTTTAACTGTTACAACTCCGTCTCATTGGGAAGCTGTTTCTAATAACCCAGTTGAAAGCAAGGTCGCTAAGGGTGATTTCCTCGAGTGGAAATTTAAGACAACTCCACGAATTGCAACATACCTCGATGCCCTAATCGCAGGTCCTTACTCTCATGTGCACGATCTCTATAAAGGCCAGAAAGAAATTCCTCTCGGTATCTACTGCCGCAAATCAATGATGCAGTATTTAGATCCCGAAGATATCTTCCTTATAACTAAGCAGGGCTTTGAATACTTTGAAAAGGTATTCGGTCTTGCATATCCATTTGAGAAATATGATCAAATCGCAGTTGTTGACTTTAACTTTGGAGCTATGGAAAACGCCGGAGCGGTTACATTCCGTGAAGATGTTCTTGTATTCCGCTCTCACATGCCAGAAAAATCCTATCTTTCTCGTGCCAACACAATCTTGCACGAGATGGCACACATGTGGTTTGGCGACATGGTCACCATGTCATGGTGGGATGATCTATGGCTTAATGAATCATTTGCCGAATGGTCTTCATACTTAGCTTTATCTGAAGCAACAAGATTTAAAGGCGCCTGGACTGAGTTCAATAGCGCACGCAAGAACTGGGCATATCGCCAAGATCAACTTTCTTCTACTCACCCCATCATCGCCGACATGGTGGATATGGAAGCGGTTAACGCCAACTTTGATGGCATTACATATGCAAAGGGTGCATCGGTATTGCATCAATTAGTTGCTCACGTAGGACGCCCGCAATTTATTGCTGGTCTTCAAAAGTACTTTGCCAAGCATGCTTGGGGTAACACAACACTTAATGATTTGTTAGTTGAACTAGAAGCTGCAAGTGGACGCAAGTTAGATACTTGGGTTAACACGTGGTTGCAAACTGCAGGTGTAAATACTTTGCGCCCTCAACTAGAAATTGATGGCGATACTTATAAGAGCGTGGTTATTTCACAAGAGAGCCCACTAGTCCCACAAGGATCTAAAGAGCTACGCCCACACCGATTAGCTGTTGGTCTCTATGACATCAGTGGAGAATCGCTCAATCTGCGTAAATCTGTTGAACTCGATGTTGTTGGTGCAAGCACGGTTGTAAGTGAACTTGCTGGCGAAAAGCTTGCAGATCTATTGCTCATTAACGACCGAGATCTTTCATATGCCAAGCTGCGCTTTGATGATCGCTCGATTGCAACTCTGAAGAAATACCTAGGACGCCTTAATGATCCGTTGGCCCGCGCAGTTACTTGGGCAGCTATTTGGGATATGCACCGCGATGCACAGATTTCTTCAGCTGATTTTATTGAAGTTGCACTCTCAGGATTAGCCGGTGAAAGCGATGATGCGATCGTCAATATCGTTATTGGCCAGCTAGGAACTTCTGTTGAGGGTTACGCATCTGATGCCAATCGCAATAAGTATCGAGAGCTCTTAGCTAATGGCTTCTGGAAACTCTTGCAAAGTAGTGCACCTGCAAGTGATCTACAGCTTCTCTATTCTCGTGCCTTTGCATCAAATGCACACACACCTGCTCAAATTACACAGGTACGTGGAATCCTCAATGGCGAAATACATGGACTCAAAGTTGACTCAGATCGTCGCTGGGACTTTCTTATTGCGCTCACAGAGCGTGGCGCTACAACCCAAGCCGAACTCGACGCTGAGTTAGCTGTCGATAACACGACTTCTGGAAATCTTTTTTATGAAAGCGCAAAGGCCGCGACTCCTAATGCAGAGGCAAAAGCATATGCATTTAACAAAGTGATGGATGAGACTGCGCCAACTTCAGTTCGCTCGGCATTAGTTGCTGGTTTCCAGCGACCAATTCAGCGCCATTTACTTACCCCATTTGTTGACCTCTACTTTGAAAACCTTCTCAGTGAGTGGAATGCAAAGTCATACGAGGGCGCAGCTAAGTACGTGAGCGGCATGTACCCAAGTTGGATCATTAGCCAAAGCACTTTAGATAAAACTAATGCTTGGCTTGATGGCGTGGGTAAGGATGCACCAGCTGTGCTTCGCAAACTAGTAAAGGAATCGCAGGATGGAATCATCCGTGCTTTGAAAGTTGCAGCGCTAGATAATTAATTAATTGAAGTAATTGAAGATTGTGATTTGTCTTTACGAGGCGCTGAAACGATCCATGAAAGAAGAGCGATCACAGCAAATAGTGCAACGGGAATTACTACATAAGTAATTACTGTTTCTGTAACGCTTAAACCTGGGCCACTAATAAGGCCATCTTCAACTGCGCTCATAAGTAAATGCATGGGATAAGTGTAAATGACTTAAGCAGTAGCTGCTGCCACACCAAATGGCTCTAGATACTGCAACCACCGTGCATTTGTTTGCCCAGTACCAAGAATTCTCCAAGCAGCGCCCACTGGTTCGCGTGGAAGTTGACGCAAACGCCAGCCGATTTCTTTGAGTTGCTTGTCGGCTTTTAAATGATTGCATTTATGGCACGCAGAGACGACATTCTCCCAGTTGTGACCACCACCACGGCTGCGTGGAATTACATGATCAATCGAGGTTGCAGGTGCCGTGCAATAAACACATTTGCCGCCGTCGCGGGCAAATATCGCCCGACGCGATAATGGAACGGCATGACGGTAAGGAATGCGAACAAATTTATTGAGTCGGATAACTGAGGGCAGTTCAATTTCACCACCAGAGAAATGCAAAACAGATCCAGATTCTTCAATCATCGTTGCGCGGTGGTTGAGCACCAAAATCAGCGCACGGCGTTCAGTAATGACACCCAACGGTTCGTAGGTGGCATTGAGCACCAGCGTGCGCGTCATAGCTTGCCTTCCTTGGCTCAAATGATTGCTTTATCTTGCCTCAAAACACCCGAGCGCGTGGGTATTGACTAGCGATATTTAGGTAAAGATTTGGCTAAAGTTTTGCTCTATGAATGATTCATTGCGTAACGCCCTGGATTGGATAAGTGGGACGCCCCTGCGCGTAGCCATCATCCTCATTACGGCTATGGTCGCCCAAGCCTTTGGAAGCCGTGCAATCGAACGGGCAATGAATCGTTTAGCAACTGCTGATCTGGTGCCGGGGCCGCGCAATATTGTTGCCCGTCAAAAAGAGCGCGCTCGCACAATCGGTGGCGTTTTCTTAAGCACTCTCAAAACAGTTATCTGGGTAGTTGCATCAGCTATGGCATTAGGAGAATTTGGTTTTAATTTAGGCCCACTTATTGCATCTGCAGGAATCCTGGGAGTTGCACTAGGACTTGGTGCGCAGACTTTAGTCCGAGATGTTCTATCTGGAATCTTTATG
The DNA here is from genome assembly GCA_903904665.1 of uncultured Actinomycetes bacterium. Classification (GTDB taxonomy): domain Bacteria; phylum Actinomycetota; class Actinomycetes; order Nanopelagicales; family Nanopelagicaceae; genus Planktophila. Next base: position 6,657 of record CAIVDO010000048.1, read on the forward strand.
TTAGTTGAAGATCAATATGGAGTTGGTGACAACGTTGATGTTTTAGATGTTCAAGGCGTTGTTGAAAAAGTTGGATTGCGTATTACTTGCGTGCGCGATAAAAAAGGAACGCTCTGGTATTTGCGAAATGGTGAAATTCTAAAAGTTGGAAATCAATCTCAATCTGGTTGATTGACCATGGAGTTAGCTGCCATCCTTAAATAGCTCCACAACTCTGCACGAAGTTCGGGTTTAATATCCATGCCATCTATAACTGTGTGCATCGCGTTTAGCCAGGCATCGCGTGCTGCTGAATCGATATGAAACTCGGCATGGCGCATGCGCAAACGTGGATGCCCACGATTTTCTTGGTAAGTAGTTGGACCGCCCCAATACTGTTCTAGAAACCATTGCAAACGCGTTGCCGCGCCTTTCATATCTGTATCTGGGTACATGGGGCGCAAAATAGGATCAACGGCCACCAGGGCATAGAACTGAGAAACTAAATCAGCAAAAAATGCTTCTCCCCCGAGTTGTTCGTAATGCGTGCTCATACTCTAAGGCTAGCCAAGTCTTTGCCCTTAGCAATCTGCAATACGTAGTAACTGGTAATTAAACAGAGAGCGCCACTGACATAAAACGCTGCTGCATAATCACCAAACTTCACACGAACAATTGCACCCCCTAATGCTGCAATCGATCCACCTATTTGATGGGCGGCAAATACCCAGCCATAGATAACCGTGCCGCGTGCTGCTCCTAATACCGTGCGACATAACATCACTGTTGGTGGCACTGTCGCTACCCAATCAAGGCCGTAGAAGATTACGAAGACCAACGTTGATGGGTGGACGGAGGAGAAAAGAATCGATGGCAGTAAGAAAAGTGAGAGTCCGCGAAGTCCGTAGTAGAAGAAAAGAAGTTTGCGTGGATCATATTTATCAGTTAACCAACCAGAGAAAATTGTGCCGATAACATCAAAGAGGCCGATGAGTGCAAGAAGTGATGCTGCAACTACTTGGCCCATTCCATGATCATGAGCAGCTGGGATGAAGTGAGTTCCAATTAACCCACTAGTAGATAGTCCGCATACAAAAAACGAACCAGTCAAATACCAGAAATCCTTATGCGCACTTGCCTCTTTAAGAGAAACAATCGCTAAGCGTCCTGCACTCATGCCAGATGGTTGCGGTGGTGTCCAATCGTGTGGTGCGCCATATGGCAGCAATGCAAGATCTGAAGGTTTTTCACGAAGGAATAAAAAGATCATTGGCACCATAAACAAAGATGCCGCACCAATTGTTAAGCCGATAGATTTCCAGCCATAACTCTGCGACATATGCGTCAGTCCAGGCAAGAAAACTAACTGACCGGTTGCAGCTGCTGCAGTTAGTGCACCAATTACTAATCCTCGGCGCTTAACAAACCAGCGGTTAGCAACGGTTGCAGCAAAGACGAGTGCCATTGATCCCGTGCCGATTCCCACGATTACACCCCACGTTGCAACTAACTGCCACGGTGCATGAATAAGCGTTGTTAAAAAAGCACCCGTGCTCACTGTTGTCAGTGCGCCCATCACTACTTTTCGCACTGTAAAGCGCTCCATCAACGCTGCAGCAAATGGAGCAGTTAATCCATAGAGCAAAACATTGACCGCGATAGCAAGCGAGATTTGATCCCGGCTCCAACCAAAGGCATCTTCAAGGGGAATGATTAGTACAGAAGGGGCAGATCTAAAGCCGGCAGTTGCAACTAACGTAAAGAAGGTAACAGTTGCTGCTATCCATGCAGGATGAAATCTTCGCTTACGCACCATGTTTTACAATTCTTGAAGAAGCAACCGCCAATGCTGTTACGGGGATTGCTGCAAACAAACATAACCAGCCATAACTTAAAGTTCCGATAATAACTCCAGCAATTACTCCCCCGCCTGCGCCAGCTAGATTCATAACTAAATCACTTGCACCTTGGGATGCTGGGCGCATTTCAACTGATACTGATTCAGATAGAAATGCAGAGCCAGCAATCAGTGTGCAGGACCAGCCAAGTCCAAGTAAGAACAGACCAATTCCCAGCCTTACAGCATCATCGGCTGCAGCGGTTCCAGAGACTACAGTTGAAAGCAAGAGTATCGTCACGCCGATTTGAATAACTCTGACACGACCTAAGCGATCGCTGAGTGAACCAACGATAGGCGAAAAGGCATACATTCCTAAGACGTGCACACTTATGACAAAACCAATAATGCGCAGAGAAACATCAACATGCTTCATATGAATAGGTGTCATCACCATCACCGAGACCATCGCGACATGTCCTATTGCAATTGCGCTAATTGCAAAGAGTGCTTTGGGATTAGATCGAATATGTGAAAGTGCTGCCTTTGTTGAACCCTTATGTTGTTTAACTTGGGCCTGCTTTTCTGCCAGTAAATAAGGATCAGGGCGCAAGAAAAGCTGAATCACAACCGTTGCAAAAACTAATGTCGTTGCTGAAATCATGTATGGACCAACAAGACTTGGTAATCCGAATCTCTCGGCTAAATTTCCAGCTGGATCCATCAGATTTGGTCCTGCAACTGCGCCAATCGTTGATCCCCACACCACAAAAGAGAGCTGTTTCGCCCTAGTTTCATTAGTTGCTAAATCAATTGCAGCAAAACGTGCTTGGTAACCAGATGCTGACGCTGAACCAACGAGAAAAGTACCCAGCAACATTAAGAAGATATTTTTATGTGATCCGCCAAGAATTGCACTAATAGAACCGATGACTCCGGCGATATATCCAAAAGAGAGCGATAAGCGCCTGCCACCACGCGCAGTTAAACGCGCCAGCGGCAAGGCCATAGCGGCTGCACCTAAAACTGAAAACGTTTGAGCAAGTCCTGCCAAAGTTTCAGAGTCTGTAATGGATGCAACTAATAAAGAGCCAGCTGCAACTGTTCCGGCAACTCCAACACCGTTGAGAACTTGCGCAGTTGCAAGGGTTCTGACAACTTTATGTTGCAGCGCTGAATTTGGCATTTATGGAATTAATCGCAACCACACAGCGGTATCCGTTGGCAATGTGTGGCCAGTAACTGTTCCACTTGCTACTAATACCTGTGAGTTTGAAGGCAATTGCATTGGTGCACCAAAGTTGATGTAACAAGCAAAATCTCCTGGACGTTCGAAGGCAACAACATCTTTACCCGCTTCAATCCACTCCATTGGGCCATCGCCCAAACCCTCTTCGTCTCTGCGAATTGCAAGGGCTTGGCGATACATAGTTAAAGTTGATCCTTCAACACCATCTTGTGTATCAACTGCATACTTGCCCCACCACGAAGATTGCGGCAACCATGCTTGCTCAGGTTGTAAAGCATCATTAGTTGAAAAACCAAATGCGCCTGCAGGATTTGATGACCAAGGAATTGGAACACGGCAACCATCACGACCGCGATCTGAATATCCGCTCATCTTCCAACGCGGATCAGTTAAACGATCCTCAGGAATATCGCGTACTTCAGGTAGAGCTAACTCTTCGCCTTGATACAAATAAGTTCCACCAGGTAAAGCAAGAGTCATCAGCGCAGCACTGCGAGCACGCAAAGTACCGCGTGCAATATTGAGTTTCTTTGGATCGCCTTGGCGAGAAAACGTTGTATCACCATGGTTTGTAAGGCCTAAATCAAGACGGTCAACTGAGCGCACAACATCATGGTTGTTAAATACCCATGAAGTAGGTGCGCCTACTTCTTCTAGTGCGTCAATGGAGTTATTGATCTTTGTTCTAATCTCCTTGGCATCCCACAAAGTAGTGAGCATCTCAAAGTTAAATGAGTTCTGTAGTTCATCCGGACGGACATAGCGAGCAATGCGCTCTGCAGGGCTTACCCATGCTTCAGCAACTGCCATGCGATCACCTGGATATGAATCAAGGATTTTGCGCCATGCACGGTAAACATCATGAACGCCTTCTTGATCCCAGAAAGGTTTGTGTTCTGTTCCTAGCATCGATGCAGTTGGATCTTTTCTAATATCTGGCAGACCCGCTTCTTTAAACATTCCATGAGCAACGTCGATGCGAAAACCTGCAACGCCGCGATCTAGCCAAAACTTCAAAACATCTTCAAAGTGGGCAACAACTTCTGGGTTTTCCCAGTTGACATCGGGTTGTTCAACTGCGAACAAGTGCAGATACCACTGGCCTGGTGTGCCATCAGGATTAACAATGCGCTCCCATGCCGGTCCGCCAAAGACGGCTTCCCAGTTATTTGGTGGCAAATCCCCGTTAGGACCTTTGCCATCGCGAAAGATAAAACGATCGCGCTCTGGTGAACCAGGTTTTGATGCAAGGGCTGCCTTGAACCACTCATGATGACTTGACGTGTGGTTAGGAACAATGTCAACGATTAATCTAATTCCAAAATCTAACGCCTCTTTGATCAGCTGTTCGGCTTGAGCAAGAGTGCCGTAATCAGGTTCGATATCCATGTAATCAGATACGTCATAACCATGATCATATTGAGGTGATGGATACCAAGGTGAAATCCAAATTGCATCAATACCCAAAGACTTTAAATATGGAAGTCGGGAGCGAATTCCTTCAACATCACCGATGCCATCGCCATTTGAATCGGCATATGAACGTGGATAAATCTGATAGGTAACAGCGTCGCGCCACCAAGGACGTTCTTTTCGAGATGCTAAATGGGCCATTATTTACTCCGTCTCAAGGTACTTGGTGAGGAATTCACGTTCAGCGTCATTGATGGGCCGTGACTTCTTTGTATCTAGCGAAACCGTTACTTGCACAGTCTTAACACGCGCTAAGAGCTGGTCAGCATTTTTCAACTCATACGTCATTCCAAATGAAGAGGTGCTGATTGTATTAACCCACAGCTCAACATCGATAAAGATATTGCCATCATAAATAGGGGCGATGAAATCAATTTCAGCTCGGGCAACAACCATTTCAAACATTCCCGACCAAGCAAAGCGAGCTTCTTGTGCAAAAGTTAAATACTTGGCGTTATTAACATGACCAAATGCATCGAGATCATCCCAGCGCACATACTGCTTGTTAGTAAATTTCATTTAACGGGTGAGCTTTCTATATGTGACTCGGTGAGGACGAGATGCTTCTGCTCCCAGTCTCTGAACTTTATTAGCTTCATAAGATTCGAAGTTTCCTTCAAACCAGAACCACTTTGATTCACCCTCATACGCCAAGATGTGCGTTGCTACACGGTCAAGGAACCAACGATCGTGGGAGATCACAACTGCGCAACCAGGAAATTCAAGTAAAGCATTTTCAAGTGATCCCAATGTTTCAACATCAAGGTCGTTCGTTGGCTCATCTAGTAGAAGTAAATTTCCACCTTGCTTAAGTGTTAATGCCAAGTTCAAACGGTTGCGCTCTCCACCTGACAATATGCCCGTTGGTTTTTGCTGATCTGGGCCTTTAAAGCCAAAGCAAGAAACATAAGCACGAGATGGCATTTCAACCATTCCGACTTTAATGAAATCAAGGCCATCAGAGACAACTTCCCAGAGTGTTTTCTTAGGATCTAGGCCACCACGAGACTGATCAACGTAAGAAATCTTTACAGTTTCACCGATCTTTACACTTCCAGAATCTGGTGTTTCAAGACCTAGTAACGTCTTAAAGAGCGTTGTCTTACCAGCACCGTTAGGTCCGATAACTCCAACGATTCCATTGCGTGGCAAGGTAAATGAAAGATCATCGATAAGAACTCGATCACCAAAGCCCTTAACTAAATGATCAACTTCAATGACAACATTTCCAAGACGTGGCCCAGGTGGAATCTGAATCTCTTCAAAGTCCAACTTGCGCATCTTGTCAGCCTCTGCCGCCATCTCTTCATAACGTGCAAGACGGGCCTTAGATTTAGTTTGGCGTCCCTTGGCGTTTTGGCGAACCCACTCGAGCTCTTCAGTTAAA
>CAIVDO010000049.1 GCA_903904665.1 uncultured Actinomycetes bacterium
ATGACTCGCATCATGTGGCAGTTCATCAAAGACTCATTAATCCTTCCTTATTTGGATGTAAATCTTGAGTACTACGACCTTGGCATGGAAAACCGTGATGCCACCGATGATCAGGTGACCATTGATTCAGCCCATGCGATTCAAAAGCATGGCGTTGGTATCAAGTGCGCAACGATCACTCCTGATGAGGCCCGTGTTGAAGAGTTTGGCCTTAAGAAGATGTGGAAGTCACCTAATGGAACTGTCCGTAACATCTTAGGCGGCGTAATTTTCCGCGAACCAATCATCATCAGTAATGTTCCACGCTTAGTTCCACACTGGACTAAGCCAATCGTCATTGGCCGCCATGCTTTTGGTGATCAGTACAAAGCAACTGATTTCAAGGTTCCTGGCCCAGGTAAGTTAACAATGTCATTTGTTCCAGAAGATGGATCAGCGCCAACTGAATACACGGTCTTTGATTTCAAATCATCTGGTGTTGCAATGGGTATGTACAACGTTGATGATTCAATTCGCGACTTTGCGCATGCTTCATTGAACTATGGCTTACTTCGTAAGTACCCGGTTTATCTCTCAACCAAAAACACAATCTTGAAAGCTTACGACGGTCGATTCAAAGATATCTTTGAAGAGATTTATCAGGCTGAGTTCAAGGAAAAATTTGAAGCTGCAGGTATTTGGTATGAGCACCGTCTTATCGATGACATGGTTGCTATGTCATTGCGCATGGAGGGTGGCTACGTCTGGGCATGTAAGAACTATGACGGCGATGTTCAATCAGACACCGTTGCGCAAGGGTATGGCTCACTTGGTTTGATGACATCAGTATTGATGACTCCAGATGGAAAGATTGTTGAATCAGAGGCTGCTCACGGAACAGTTACACGTCACTACCGTGATCATCAAAAGGGTAAGGCAACATCTACAAATCCAATCGCATCGATCTTTGCGTGGACTCGTGGACTTGCACACCGTGCAAAGTTAGATAACAACGCCGAACTCGCTAAATTCTGTGACACTCTCGAGCGCGTCTGCATTGAGACTGTCGAGCAGGGCAAGATGACTAAAGATCTATCGACCCTAATTTCCAAAGAGGCTCCCTACCAAACCACTCAGGAGTTCTTGAACTCAATCGATGAAAACCTCAAGAAAGCAATGGCGTAACAGCGGCCTTTTCATTTGATTGAGGGGTAGGACTCGGTAAAAACTATTGCCAGCCCCTACCTGCAGGTCTACTTTCAATCCAACATCGCGCGCACCGTAGCGTGCATGAAGTTGGAGGAAACATGACTGATTTCATTGCTCCCGGACAACCCGGAAGCAAAGTTAATTACGCATCACGATATGACCATTGGATTAATGGTGAGTACGTAAAGCCAGATTCAGGGCAATATTTTGAAAACGTAACTCCAGTTACTGGAAAAGTATTTTGTGAAGTTGCACGTGGAAATGCCAAAGATATAGATAAGGCCCTAGATGCTGCACACGCTGCCGCACCTGCCTGGGGCAAAACATCTGCAACCGAGCGCGCAATAATCCTTAACAAGATCGCCGATCGCATGGAAGCAAATGTTGAAGCTATCGCTGTTGCAGAAACTTGGGAAAACGGAAAACCAGTCCGCGAAGCTCTCTATGTTGATATCCCACTTGCAATAGATCACTTCAGATATTTTGCTGCAGCAGTTCGTGCGCAAGAAGGATCAGCGGGCGAGCTCGACCATGACACAGTTGCTTATCATTTTCATGAGCCACTAGGTGTTGTCGGTCAGATCATCCCTTGGAACTTCCCAATTTTGATGGCTGTATGGAAATTAGCTCCAGCTCTTGCTGCAGGTAACTGCGTAGTTCTAAAGCCAGCAGAGCAAACTCCAGTGTCAATCCTGTTCTTAATGGACATTATTAAGGATCTATTGCCACCAGGAGTCGTAAATATTGTTAACGGCTTTGGCGTTGAAGCCGGCAAGCCACTCGCATCTTCTCCTCGTATTGCAAAGATCGCATTTACCGGTGAAACAACAACTGGTCGATTGATTATGCAATATGCATCAGAGAACATCATTCCTGTCACGCTAGAACTCGGTGGCAAGAGCCCAAATATCTTCTTCAACGATGTTGCAGCTGAAAATGATGCCTTCTATGACAAAGCACTTGAAGGATTCACCATGTTTGCCGTTAATCAGGGTGAAGTCTGCACATGTCCATCACGTGGCTTGGTTGAGGCCAAGATCTACGACAAGTTCATGGGCGATGTCACTGCTCGCACAAAGGCGATCAAAATGGGTAACCCACTAGATCTCTCAACAATGATGGGTGCACAGGCAAGTACTGATCAACTTGAAAAGATCCTTTCCTACCTAGATATTGGTAAGAAAGAGGGCGCAAAGGTAATTACTGGTGGTGAGCGCGCAGATCTTGGCGGCGAGCTTGCTGGTGGCTACTACGTGATGCCAACAATCTTTGAAGGAAACAACAAGATGAGAATCTTCCAGGAAGAAATCTTCGGACCTGTTGTCTCTGTTACAAAGTTTGATGGTTTTGATAATGCAATGGAGATTGCAAATGACACGTTGTATGGACTCGGTGCTGGAGTATGGACTCGCGATATGAATACTGCTTATCGCGCAGGACGTGCAATCCAAGCTGGCCGCGTCTGGACAAACTGCTATCACGCATATCCAGCAGGAGCAGCATTTGGTG
>CAIVDO010000050.1 GCA_903904665.1 uncultured Actinomycetes bacterium
CTTTGCTAGATAAGCAAGAGCTGAGTCCCATACTGAATTCTCCGCAGTAATTAATGCAATTTCTGCTTGCATCGCTGGAGGTAGATGGCCGGCCATCTTGTTGTCTCGTCGTCCAAGCAAGGCTTCTACTTTTCTAAATTGCGCTGACTGGAAACCACTTGAGGATGAAAGATATGAACGAAACGCATTGAACTGTAACGGTGTCATTGTCTCCAAAATATCGATTTGGGTAACACAGACTTTTAAAATAGTTCGAATGCGACCTAAGATCGCTAATGAGTAATGCGTATCCCCAGATTCCATTGCACGTTGGGCCTGAGCAAACTCATGTATGAGCTGTTTAAACCATAGTTCGTAAGTCTGGTGGATGATGATGAAAAGCATTTCATCATGTTCGGGGCCTTGTGAAAGTGGCCGTTGCAGGTTAAGTAGTTCATCGACTGCTAAATATGATGTGTATGTAAGTGCTGGATCGAAGTTATCGCTCATGTGACTCGTGAACCACCTTCTTTAACTGTTTTATATTGGCCCGATGCCACTAAATCACGCATACGTGCAAATCCATCCCACACTTCAATGTATGAGGTTGGAAGTGGAGAGATTGCCAAACGGATTGAGTTAGGTGTTCGGTAATCAGGAATTACATTTGAAATCTCGCGCAATGCAAGACAAATCTGAGCAGCATCTGGATGTACCAACGAGATATGCCCGCCGCGTTCCTTAGCATCACGCGAAGTGTTAAGTTCGATACCAAGCGGAGCCAGCCAGGCGTCATATAAATCAATCATCATCTGTGTTCCAACTGCTGCCTTGTGTGCGATGGCATCAATACCAGCGGCTTTAATCATTGAAAATGCACTCTGCACGCAACGGATTCCCACAAGTGAAGGGCTTGCAATCTGAAAGCCACGGATATTTTGTGCGCGCTCGAACACCGGACCCATCTCAAACTGTGCATCTTGGGCAAACCAACCTTGGATTGGAACTTGTAGCTCTTTTTGAACGCGCTTACTTACATATAACCATGCAGGTGAACCTGGGCCAGAGTTGCCATATTTATATGTGCAGCCAACACATAGATCGACGCCGTTGGCATCTAGATTTAATTCGATTGCACCAACAGCATGGCTGGCATCCCAAACAACTAAACCGCCGATTGCACGGACTTGCTCGGTAATAGCTTTGATATCAGTGCGAGCACCAGAGCGATATTGAATGATTTCTAAAGTAACTAAGGTAACATCATCGTTTAGATATGGTGCAAGTACTTGAGTTGTAATTCGCTCATGCGTTGCAATTGCTGGATCTTCATTGTCAATAATGACAAGATTTAATCCAAATTGTTTTGCAATTCCATCAAGAATGTATCGATCAGTTGGAAAGTTTGCAGCATCTGTAATAATCGTTTTACGACCAGGGCGCGCATGAATTGCGGCAAGGCAGAGTTGATAGAAATTAACTGAAGTTGTGTCACAGACAAGCACCTGACCCGGGCCTGCTCCCAAAGCTGCTTCACCTAACAAATCACCTGTTGGTTGCGCTTCATCTACCCAGTGGCTCCACCCAGTAACGACCTCGGCTCCCCATTCGACCATAAAGTCATTTACTGCCGTGATGGTGGCTTTTGGAATACGGCCAAGTGAGTTTCCATCCAAGTAACACATCTCTGGGTCTGTGACCACAAACTGTGATTTGAAATGAGCCAACGGATCGTTCTTATCGAGCTCTAAGGCGAATTCGCGGTCAGTGACATTCATGAAGGAAAGGTACGCTCTCCCATCATGGCGCGCAATGTTGTAAATATCGAAGAGGTCTCAAAGTCCTTTGATATCAAAGAGCTATTGGTCGCCGTCTCCCTAGGCATATCTGAGGGTGAGCACATCGGCATTGTTGGCCGAAATGGCTCTGGAAAATCAACGCTAATGAAAGTAATTGCAGGCGTAGAGAGTCCTGACTCAGGGCGCGTAACCAAATCAAATTCAGCGCGCATCGGATTACTTTCGCAAGTTGATTCTGCCAATCCAGAGAGCACGGTTGGCGAAGTTGTCTTAGGCGATACTGCAAAACATGAGTGGGCCAGCGAACCGAATATCCGTGAGGTTTTTACTGGGCTTTTTGGTTCATTTGACGATCATATTTTCGATCGCAAGTTTGGACAGCTCTCAGGTGGTGAACGAAGACGCGTTGGTTTAGCAAAACTACTAATCAACGAACTCGATTTAATTCTATTAGATGAGCCAACCAACCACCTTGATGTTGAAGGCGTTGCTTGGCTTGCACAGTATTTAAATAATAAAAAGGGATTAGCGGTAGCAGTTGTAACACACGATCGTTGGTTTCTAGATGCTGTTACAGATCGCACATGGGAAGTTGTTGATGGCAAAGTAGAAGAGTACGACGGGGGATACAGTGCATTTGTTTTAGCTAAAGCTGAACGATCACGCCAAGCATCTGTCATGGACCAGCGCCGCAATATGTTGATTAAGAAAGAGCTTGCCTGGCTGCGTCGCGGTGCACCTGCTAGAACATCCAAACCGAAGTTTCGAATTGATGCAGCAAATGTTTTGATTGCAAATGAACCAGCACCTAGAGATCAAGGTGAACTATTAAAGTTTGCACTTAATCGCTTAGGTAAAACTGTTTATGAAGCGCATCACCTACAGGTAAAACTCGGTGATAACGAACTCATTGATGATCTGTATTGGAATGTTGGACCAGGCGATCGCATTGGAATTGTTGGTGTAAATGGGGCAGGCAAGACAACACTGATGCGCACCCTAGTTGGTGAAATTCAGCCCACCGCAGGCAAATTAGTAACAGGAATTACTGTTAAAGCCGCCTTTCTCACCCAGCACTTAGATGAATTAGATCCAACCTGGCGTGTATTGGAGGCGGTAGAAAAAGTTGCCAATCGAGTTGAAATCGGCGGTGGACGCGAACTCTCAGCCTCACAACTATGTGAGCGTTTAGGTTTTGACCGCGAATCTCAATGGACCCCAGTAGGAGATTTATCTGGCGGAGAAAAGCGACGCTTACAGTTAACTCGCTTACTTATGGATAGTCCCAATGTTTTATTGCTAGATGAGCCAACTAATGATTTTGATATTGAGACACTGACCGAGCTAGAAGATTTGCTCGATAGTTATGGCGGGACTTTGATAGTTATCTCTCACGATAGATATTTCCTTGAGCGCGTTTGCGATCGTTTTGTTGGCTTATTAGGAGACAAGAAAGTACGTGATCTCCCACGGGGAGTTGATGAGTATTTAGAGCAGCGTCATGAGGCATTGCGATCTGATGTTGCCGCACCAAAAGAGAAGAAAAGTTCAAATGCGGCCGAAGAGCGACAATTAAAAAAAGACAAAGTTCGCCTTGAACGACAGATGGAAAAGGCTGATACACGAATCTCTGAACTTGAAACAGAACAGGAGAGCGCCTCATTCGATGCCGAACGTCTGCATGCAATTACCCAGGAGCTATCTACTCTACGTTCAGAAAAGAACAAACTTGAAGAAGAGTGGCTTCACACCACAGTTTTACTAGAAGGGTAAGTTAAAGTTAGCGCTATGAGTCAGATATCGCATGGCATTGAGGTCGTTCTTTTCCGCGCCCGTTTCCTACTTGCACCACTGTATTTGGGTTTAGTTGGCGCACTAGTACTACTGGGCTATCGCTTTCTTGTTGAGTTCTTTCACTTAGCTGAAAAAATCGGTGAGGCAACACCTCAGAGCTTCACTTTGGATTTACTCGCTCTCTTGGATTTGACTCTCCTTGCAAACC
>CAIVDO010000051.1 GCA_903904665.1 uncultured Actinomycetes bacterium
TGCTGGGCCAATAAGAGTGGCGTTGGAATGTCCATCAATGGAGACTTCTAGGCGTCCCCCGGGAGGATAGATAATCCAGTGCGCAGGTAAACGCTCTTTCAAATGCAGTGATGCAGCCAGCGCAACGGCGCATGTTCCAGTTCCGCAGGATTTGGTCTCACCGCTTCCGCGCTCAAAGACTCGCATAGTTGCTTGGTGATCGCCAGTAATTTGAACAAACTCAACGTTAACGCCATCAGGATATGTATCTTTTGGTCGCACAACTGGTGCGTTAACTAATGATCCGACCTGGGCAATATCTTCGACAAAAACTACGGCATGAGGATTGCCTATATTAATGTTGTATCCATTCCAGATATGGCCATTGTTGGAAGCAGTGATGGCTATATCTTCATTACTTACTTGCCCCATATTGACCGAGATGTCGCCGCTCATTGGAACGCGCAAATGTTTCATTCCATCGCGTGTATTAATCGCGAAAATGCCTTCGGGCATGTGCCCTCGTTCAACCAAGTATCTGGCCATCACACGGATTCCATTGCCACACATCTCTGCTAATGATCCATCGGCATTGCGGTAATCCATGAACCATTTTTCATCACGTTTGATAATTCGGATTAAACCATCAGCTCCGATTCCTGATTCACGGTTACAGATCGCAGCGGTTTGGGCAGTTGTTATCGACTGCTCATCTTTGGGATCAAAAACAAGTACAAAGTCATTTTCTGTACCGTGGCCATATGTTGCAATCATTGTCATCAGTTTATCTGCTCGAGTTGTTGCAGCGCAGTTTCTAAGCGTGGCTGCCCCGGCGATATCCACTTAATTCGATCATCGCGTGTAAACCAGGTGTCTTGGCGACGGGCATATTGCCGTGTTGCAATCTTTGTATCTTCCTTTGCCGCTTCCTCACTCAATAGGCCATTCTTCATTGCAATTATTTGTGAGTATCCAAGAGCTAATTGAGCCGTCCGCCCTGTAGTAATTCCATCCTTAATCAGTTGTTCAACTTCCTCAACAAAACCTAGATCCCACATGTGGTCTACGCGATCACTAATGCGCTCACCTAAATGCTCGCGATCACTCGCTAAGCCAAATTGAATTGCATCGGGATAGCGCGTGCTTGCCTCTCGTGGAAGATTTGCCGTGAAGGGCTTTCCAGTAATTGCAATAACTTCAAGTGCTCTAATGACCCGGCGTGAATTAGCGCGATCAATTGCTATAGCAGCGGCCGGATCTAACTTCTCTAAACGTTCAAATAATGGATTTAGGCCAATCGTTGCCAGTTCCAGCTCTAGAGCAGCACGAACCACAGGATCTGTATCTGGAAAATTGAGTTCATCGAGAATGGATTTGATATACAACCCGGTTCCGCCAACGACGATTGCATCTTTACCTCTGGAATGAATATCGGTAATCGCCGCGCGTGCTTGTTCTTGATACCAAGCAACTGTTGAATCCGCAGTTACATCTAAAACATCGAGCATATGATGAGCGATTCCAGCACGCTCACTCACGGGCAACTTAGCCGTTCCGATATCCATACCTTTATATATCTGCATTGAATCGGCGTTAATAATCTCGGCATCAAAGTGCTTTGCTATAGATATCGCTAAATCACTCTTGCCTGTTGCTGTTGCCCCACAAATAACTATGAGCTTCAAGCCTTCACGCTCGGCATTCCCAGCAAAGTTGCACTGCTTTTTTTCTCTGCAATGCGTGCTGTATGAGCATCTCCCCCGCGAGTTGCACGTACGATCCCTGGATCACCAATGAGGTAGTGAGCCGAGCCTTGCGTAATTGCAACTTCCACTTCATCACCAGGTCGTGCATCTGCACTGTTAGAGAAATGCACCAGCCTGAAATCTTCACTACGCCCAGTCATGCGCTCCTGTGCTTCATCCCGGCGACCTTCGTAATCCCCGACCAGCACTTTAAATTTCTTACCAACTGCTTCTTGATTCACAGAAAGTGAAATTGCCTGTTGATGAAGGTGCAGACGTGTGTATCGCTCTCCAACTACCTCTGGAGCTATTTGATCTGGCATTGATGCTGCTGGTGTGCCGGGACGTTTTGAATATTGATAGGTGTATGCAGCAGCAAAGCGAGCTTGTGTACATAAATCCATTGTTGCTTGAAAATCACTTTCAGTCTCACCGGGAAAGCCAACAATAATGTCGGTAGTAATAGAGGCATGTGGCATAGCGCGCCGGACGCGATCGATGATGCCAAGATATCTATCAGTGCGATATGAACGTCGCATTGCTTGCAAAATCGAATTAGATCCAGATTGTAGTGGCATATGTAAATGTGGCATCACATTAGGTGTCTGTGCCATTGCTTCAATAACATCATCAGTGAAATCTCGTGGATGTGGGGACATAAAGCGCACACGCTCTAAGCCATCGACTTTTCCGCACTCTTTAAGCAGATTGGCAAAAGCTCTGCGATCACCAAAATCAACTCCGTAGGCATTTACATTTTGACCAAGCAGAGTTATTTCGATAACACCTTGATCAACCAGTGCACGCACCTCTCGCAAAATATCGGCTGCATCCCTGTCTTTTTCTATGCCACGAAGCGTTGGAACGATGCAAAACGTGCACGTGTTATTGCAGCCAACAGATACTGAAACCCATGAAGAAAAAGCCGAGAGGCGTCGCGCCGGAAGCGTTGAAGGGAAATGTTCCAGTGATTCAAGAATTTCGACCTGTGATTCTTCCTCTATCCGAGCTCGCTCCAACAACGCCGGTAAAGAGCCCACATTGTGCGTTCCAAATACAACATCAACATATGGTGCTTTCTTAAGAATTACTTCCTGATCTTTTTGTGCCAGGCAGCCACCAACGGCGATCTGCATCTGTGGATTGGCCTTCTTTATCGGGGCTAAGAAAGAAAGATTTCCGTAAAGCTTGTTATCAGCGTTCTCGCGAACAGCACATGTGTTGAAGACCACAATATCTGCCTGATCACCCGGGGTAACGGGGATGAAGCCAGCCTCATCGAGCAGGCCAGAGATGCGCTCAGAGTCATGCACATTCATCTGACAGCCATAAGTCAAAACGGCGTATGTGCGGACCATGCGCCTATCGTAACGTGAAGGGCTAGAGGTTTATTACGTCAATCTCAAAGGATGAGCGGTTAACGATAGCCATGTGGTGATTTTCTAGCACATGCCAGCCCGGTTGATTCCAACCGCTGGATGCAAATAAAACACCATCATTGCTCTTCTTGTATTTGATGACGTAATAGTCCTGCGGTGCCCAATCTGGCTTCTTGAGCGAATCATGTTCGCTGCCAACTACAAAGAGTTCATTATTCATCAACATAAAGTTCAATGATGTTGTCTTTCCATGTTCTTTGATTATTGCAAGAGTTGTCTTAATTCCATCAACTAGACCAAGTTTTTCAATTTGGCCCATTAATAAATAAAAGTATCTCTCACTATCAGTCTCACCAATAATTAAACTCTTAAACTTCTCGTCAATAAACTCGCTGATCGCATCAGGTGGAAAAATTGAACCATTATGAATAAAGGAATAATCACCATAAACAAATGGGTGCGTATTATTTTCACTAATTGATAGACCTTTAGTTGCCCAACGCAGATGTAATAGCGCTCCATCAGCAGGATTATCGGTAATCACCTTTTGGAAAGTTTCACTGTGCGCGGCAGCTTCAACCTTTTTCTCTAGCACTGCGTGGGCATGGTGTCTATCATTTGTAGAGATGCCCCAGCCATCGCAGTGAACAGATGACAGGGCGATGAATTCCTCAAAATCTTGGCCCACTTGTGCGGGAAAAGAGGATTCGGCCTGCGACACGTAGCCCATGAGACGGCACATTTTTGAGAAAACCTCTTCCGTTTCAGTCACACTGTGGAGTAGAAAGATACCCCAAATGACTCAAGGAGGAGAACATCTTGGCACTATCCGACGAACAACGCTTAGCCGAACTTGGCTATAAACAGGAGCTCAATCGAAGTTGGTCTGGTTTTTCAAACTTCGCAATTTCTTTCTCAATTATTTCAATCCTCGCAGGTTGCTTCACAACATTTGCGCAGGCATGGAACAACGGTGGTCCAGTTGCAATTTCAATTGGTTGGCCAGTTGTCTCACTCTTAATTCTTATTATCGGTTTCTGTATGTCAGAGCTTGCATCTGCATATCCAACATCAGGCGGAATTTACTGGTGGGCTTCAAAGCTTGGCGGAGCAAAATCGGGATTCTTCACAGGTTGGCTTAACCTCATTGGACTTGTCTCAGTAACAGCATCTGTGGGTTACGGAGCTGCTAGCTTCTTGAACACTTTGCTTGGAATGCAGTTCCCTGACTACGCAGGAACATTCCTAGGCGGGGACTACATCAAGCAACAGTTCTTCCTATTTATGGCGATCATTCTTGTAGTTACCCTGATCAATATCTATAGCGGTCACCTACTTTCACTCTTTAATAATATTTCAGTGTGGTGGCACGTATTTGGATCAGCACTTGTAATTGCAATTCTGCTCATTGTTCCTGACAAGCACCAGACACTTTCTTGGATGTTTACAACCAAGATCAATAGCTCTGGCTTTAGCGATAACTCATACTGGCTATATGTTTTGCCTCTTGGTTTCTTGCTGACTCAGTACACAATTACTGGCTTTGATGCATCTGCTCACTTGTCTGAAGAGACTCATGATGCTCACATCAACGCTGCCAAGGGAATCTGGAAGTCAATCTTCTACTCAGCAATCGGTGGATACATCCTTTTGATGGCATTCCTATTTGCTGCAACACAAGTAGACACAATTAGCTCATTTGACTTGGCAGTGAACCCATTTGGTGGCGGATCTGTTATTGCCGTTCTATACACCGCACTTGGTGGAGGAATTGCATTCAAGTTGGTCATGATCATTACAACTCTTGGTCAAATCTTCTGCGTGACAGCTTGCCTAACTTCATGCTCACGCATGATGTATGCATTCTCACGCGATGGCGCAGTACCTGGAGGAAATCTTTGGAAGAAAGTTAACAAGCACCATGTTCCGCTCAACGCAGTACTTGCTTCTGCTCTAGGTGGAATCGTGTTGACTCTCCCAGCTCTTTGGAAATCACCAACAGGTGCCCCAACTGCTTTCTATGCAGTTGTATCTGTCTGCGTAATTTCTCTATACCTTGCATTCTTGATTCCAATTTGGCATCGTCTAAAGGCCGGAGATAATTTTAAGGCCGGTGCATGGACACTTGGATCTAAGTACAAGTGGATGAACGTTGTGGCGATTGCTGAAATCTCCATCATCTCTATCTACTTCATCTTGCCATTCTCACCAGCTGGAACTCCTGGAAATAAGGATTTCACTTGGACTGCAGTTAACTACGCACCAATCGTTACAGGTGGCGCGCTAGTTATTCTCTGGATCTGGTGGCAGGTTTCTGCAAAGAAGTGGTTTACAGGACCAAGAAGTAACCTCTAAAAGAGTTACAACTCTCACAAATCCCCTCGCACACAAAGTGCGGGGGGATTTTTTTACCCTAGATTTTAAAGCGGCAAATCGTTAGGCTAGCGGGCATGACATCAATGACGATTTCCGAGTTAACAACCAAAATCAAGAGCGGAGAAATAGATACCGTTGTAGTAGCCATGACAGATATGCAGGGCCGACTCACTGGCAAGCGCATCCATGGCACATTCTTTCTCGATGAGGTTCTCAAGCATGGAACCGAGGGATGTAACTACTTACTTGCTGTAGATGTCGATATGAATACCGTTGATGGTTATGCCATGTCGTCATGGGAGCGCGGTTACAGTGACTTCGCATTAGTACCTGATATGGACACGCTACGTTTGATCGATTGGCAAGAAGGCGCTGCCCTTGTCTTAGCCGATGTTCAGTGGCTAGATCACACCGATGTTGTTGCATCACCTCGGCAAATTCTGCGCAAGCAAGTCAAAGCGCTCAATGATGCAGGCATGGAAGCGATGTGTGGCACTGAACTTGAGTTTGTAGTCTTTAAAGATACCTATGAAGAGGCTTGGAATAAGGGCTATAAGAACCTGATCCCAGTTAACCAATACAACGTCGACTACTCAATCATGGGTGGTTCTCGCATCGAACCTCTACTGCGTCGCATCCGTCTAGCAATGGCAAAAGCCGGCATGACCGTTGAATCAGTAAAGGGTGAATGTAACTTTGGTCAGCATGAGATTGCATTTAAATACTCTGATGCGCTCTCAAACTGCGATAACCATGTAATTTACAAGAACGGTGCCAAAGAGATCGCCGCACAAGATGGTTACGCACTTACTTTCATGGCTAAGCCAAATGAAAAAGAAGGAAACTCTTCACATATCCACCTTTCATTCCGAGGCCTAGATGGCTCGATGGTGATGGCAGATGATTTGGATAAAGAGCAGGGTTTAAGTGATCTTGGGCGCCAGTTCATAGCTGGTCAGATCGCACATATGCGCGAGATGTCTCTGCTCTTTGCACCAAATATCAACTCTTATAAGCGCTATGTCCCAGGCTCCTTTGCACCCACCGCTATTCGTTGGGGTCGCGATAACCGCACATGCGCACTTCGTTTAGTGGGCAAGGGTGCAAGCCTTCGCCTTGAAAACCGTGTTGCAGGTGGTGATGTAAATCCTTATTTAGCAGTCTCAGGAATTATCGCTGCTGGTCTAGATGGAATTGCCAAGAAGATGGTTCTTGAGCCAGCTTTTACGGGTAATGCATATCTATCAGATTCAGCGCGCGTTCCATCATCGATGAATGAGGCGCTAGATCTCTGGGAGAACTCTGCTTGGGTTAAGCAAACCTTTGGCGAAGAAGTTCAAGCGCACTATGCAAATATGGCCAAGATTGAAATTGCTGCATATGGCAAAGCAATCACCGATTGGGAATTAGTCCGTAACTTCGAAAGGTTCTAAACCACTGTGTCTACTTCATACGATGTAATCAACCCTGCCAATGAAGAGTTAGTAAAAAATGTTGCGCATTTAGATCTAGAACAAACAGATGCTGTTATAGCAAAGGCTCATAAAGCTTTTCAGACATGGAAAGACATTGCTCCAGGTGAGCGAGGACGTTTACTGCGTGCTTTTTCACAGGTTGTCACCGATCACCGTGAAGAGTTAGCACAATTAGAAATCACAAACGCTGGCCACACTCGTGGCAATGCCCTGTGGGAAGCTGACAATGTTGCTAATACTTTGATGTACTACTCAGCAGCGCCAGAGCGCTTGTTTGGTAAGCAAATCCCGGTTCCTGGCGGTGTAGATATAACATTTAAAGAGCCTTTGGGAGTTGTTGGAATTATTGTTCCTTGGAACTTTCCAATGCCAATTGCAGGTTGGGGTTTTGCTCCAGCCTTAGCTGCCGGAAATACTGTTGTATTAAAACCTGCCGAGTACACACCGTTAACTGCGATTCGCCTTGGTGAATTGGCCTTACTTGCCGGAATCCCTGAAGGTGTTCTCAATATCTTGCCAGGAAAGGGCAGTGTTGTTGGAAACCGCTTTGTTACACATCCATTAGTGCGCAAGGTTGGCTTCACCGGCTCTACCGAAGTTGGTAAGCAGATCATGGCCGGATGCGCCGATCAGGTTAAGCGCGTAACTCTTGAACTTGGCGGCAAGAGCGCAAGCATCATCTTTGCCGATGCAGATATTGAAAAAGCTGCAGCAGGTGCACCTGGCGCGGTCTTTGATAACGCCGGTCAAGATTGCTGCGCACGTTCGCGAATTCTTGTTCAAAAATCTGCCTTTGATACGTTCATGGAGCATTTTGAAGTAGCAGTTAAGAAGTTTCGTTGTGAAGATCCCAATCTTGCAACAGCTCAAATGGGTCCACTTATTTCAAAGAAGCAGTTTGATGTCGTTGGGTCATACCTAGATGAGGAGATTGCCTTTCAAGGCAGCGCCCCTTCAGGTCCTGGCTATTGGATGCCACCAACTGTTCTTCTTCCTAAGAACACTCAAGCAAAATCCTGGCGTGAAGAGATCTTCGGCCCAGTAGTTTCAGTCTTAACTTTTGACGATGAAGCAGAGGGTATTGCAATGGCCAACGACAGCGAATATGGCCTGTCAGGTTCAATCTGGACTCGTGATGTCGGCCGCGCACTTCGTGTATCACGCGCAATTGAATCAGGTGCAT
This sequence comes from uncultured Actinomycetes bacterium, assembly GCA_903904665.1. GTDB lineage: Bacteria > Actinomycetota > Actinomycetes > Nanopelagicales > Nanopelagicaceae > Planktophila. Next base: position 8,138 of record CAIVDO010000051.1, read on the forward strand.
TATCAGTTAACTCAAACTCATCAGTTCGTTTTTGGACACCTTTTGGTGGCTTCAAGCAATCAGGATTAGGTCGCGGACTTGGTCCAGATGCAGTTGATTCTTACACCGAACTAAAGAATGTATTTATCTCTAACGATTAAACCTTAAGAATTGGTGCGGTTGCGATTCGATCAAGAAATTGATCAACCAAATCGTAGCCGCGCTGATTACTTTGCGCCTCAAGTTTTCTAGTTTCACTGCGCAACTGATCTACAACAACACCTTCGGATTCCACTTCGGCGCATCCGCCCTCCATCGCAAGCCACATATCCAAGACCTCGGCATCAATCTCTGGATGAAACTGCAGACCTAATGTGCGACCAAAGTGATATGCCTGAGGGCAGAGTTCAGTTCGTGCAATCTCTGTTGCACCAGGTGGCACAGTGAAACGATCCCAGTGATATTGAAACCACGGGCCTTTTGGAATAAAACTTTCATCATCGCTATCTACTTCATACCAACCAAGTTCGGCCCGCGGTGAACGCGAAACAGTTCCGCCTAATACGCGAGACATGAGCTGACCACCAAAACAGATACCTAAGACTGGAATGCCTGCATTGTGAACTTCACGCATTTTGGCAACTTGTGGGATCAACCAATTTCCAATTGCTCCGTCGTCATATGCTGCATATGGAGCGCCCATGACAACTACTACATCAAATGAGAGTAGATCTGGCCAGTCTGGTGTGACATTTGGCGTCTTGGCATGTTCTTCATCAACAATAATAAATCGAGAAATCTCATAACCACGCTTTTCAAACTGCTTCCAAATGGGACCGCCAGCAGAGACGTGATCGTGTTCGATGAATATAACGCGCTTGGACATGGAGCAAATACTACTTAATGATGCGTAAAGGTTCTTGTCCACGGGCGATTAAGCGCTCAAAGTGCAGCTCGCGCTTTTCATTAAATCGGTTGGATTCCTCAGTGGTCTTAGCCAAAAACGCTGCGAGTTCTTCGCGGGCAGCAAGGCCATCGCCACTTAAGTCCGTGCGATCAAAAACATTCCATGCGCGAAGCACTGGAGCAACAACTTCTTCCAAATGCTGCTGCATGTCATAGATTCCAGCAAGAGCGATCTGCACAGCTTTGCGACCAAAGCCTGGCATGTTTGCACCTGGCATATCAAAATTTGTAACAACATCTGCGATTGCACGCATTGAAGCATTCGGCTCCATATCAAGGGCTGCACCTAATGTGTTGCGATAGAAAAGCATATGTAGATTTTCATCCAGGGCAACACGTTGCATCATCGACTCGGCGATTGGATCGGCTGAAATCTTGCCGGTGTTGCGATGTGAAATACGTGTGGCTAACTCTTGAAAAGAAACATAGGCGATTGTGTGGAGCATGTCATTTTCATAAGGAGTTTGGTAGCCCAGAGACATATGCGCCATACGTAGATCTTCTAGTTCATATGGATCAACACCACGAGTTGCCATTAAATAATCGCGAATAACAATGCTGTGACGGGCTTCTTCTGCCGTCCAACGTTCAATCCATGTTCCCCATGCACCATCACGGCCCATAGAAAGAGCGATCTCAGTGTGATAGCTCGGTAAATTATCTTCAGTTAATAGGTTAAGGATTAAAGAGTCTTGAGCAACGGGTGTTAAACGTGAATCCTTTGCCTCCCATGCATCGCCATTGAGAGGACCAGCAAAGTTGCGGCCCTCTGACCATGGGACATACTCATGTGGATACCAATTCTTTTGAACTTTTAAATGTCGGTCGAGTTCGACGGCAACAACGGGCTCTAGATCTTGAATCAGGCGCGCTTGAATGGCTTTGCTGTCGTAAGTCATGGGCGCAACGCTACGGTAACGCTTGGGTTACTGACGAGTTATAAATTACTTTTCCCGCGCTCAACTGCTTGTGCCGCTCGCCACTTTGCAATTTCGCCGTGATTTCCACTTAATAAAATCTCAGGGACCGAGATATCTCTCCAAGTGGCGGGTTTAGTAAAGTTAGGGTATTCAAGATAATCCTGCTCATTATGTGATTCTTGTGCCAATGACTCTGGATTTCCTAGAACTCCTGGAATTAAACGAGTGATTGCTTCAATCATCACAAGGGATGCTACTTCTCCCCCACCTAAAACATAATCTCCAATAGATACTTCGTGCACTCTAAAATTCTTAGATTGATAGTACTGACGAACACGATCATCAATACCTTCATATCGACCACATGCAAAAACTAAGTGTGAAGCAGTTGAAAACTTTGCAGCCATTGATTGACTAAATCGCTTTCCTGCAGGAGTAAGAATGATTAAATCAGAATCTATTTCCATCAGCTTATCTAGCGCTTGGCCCCAAACTTCGGGCATCATGACCATTCCTGCTCCGCCACCATATGGAGTGTCATCTACTTGGTTATGAACATTTGTTGCATAACTGCGCAGATCATGGATTCCAAACTCAACTAATCCAGCCTCTTGTGCCTTACCAAGTAAAGAAAGCTTCAGGGGTGAAAAGTACTCAGGAAATATTGTGACTGCATCGATTTTCATTGGATAGCACCTGCAATATCTGGTGGAATCACAAAAACTTTGCGTGCAGCGATATCCACTACCGGAACTAATTGATGAACAAAAGGAATCAAAATCTCACCGGTTTGCGTCTTAATAGCCAGTAGGTCCTGACCTGGCAGATTAATGACATCAGTTACTTCACCAATTACTTCACCGTTTTGAAGATGAGCAGCACAGCCAATAAGTTGAAGAACGTGGAAATCATCTTCATCAATTCCTGGCTCGTTAATATCGACATCGCAGTAAATCAAAACATTGCGAAGCTTTTCGATACCGTTGCGATCTGAAATTCCTTCAAAACCCAACAGCAAAATACCGTTATGGACTCGGCCAGAGATGATTGTTAGCTCCCCTAGGGAATCAGTCTGTAGTTTGTTGCCAATGGCAAAACGACGATCAGGTTCATCAGTTCGAACCTCAATCGTCGCTTCTCCAAGAATTCCGTGGGCGCGACCGATGCGCCCCACGAGTAAACGCATTGTTAGCGTGCTTCGTCGGTCTCGATGAGATCGACGCGAACAGTACGTCCTGCAATTGCACTCACGACCGTGCGAAGCGCTTTTGCAGTACGTCCATTACGACCAATAACTTTGCCGATATCTTCTGGGTTCACGCGAACCTCAAGAGTTGTTCCACGGCGATGTGTCTTTTCTGCAACAACTACATCATCGGGATTATCGACGATTCCCTTTACTAAATGTTCTAGGGCTTCATCCATCATTGTTATTCGGCAGCCGCTTCTTCAGTTGGTGTTTCAGCCACAACTTCTGTAGCTACGACA
>CAIVDO010000052.1 GCA_903904665.1 uncultured Actinomycetes bacterium
GGATTTCATATTTCAAATGTCACTGTTCAGATCATTGGTAATCGCCCAAAAGTTGGAAAACGTCGCGGTGAAGCTATCGATGCGATATCAAAGGCCCTTGGTGGTACACAGGTTTCTGTATCTGCAACAACAACAGATGGAATGGGCTTAACAGGCGAAGGCAAGGGCATCGCGGCCATTGCAACTGCCTTGGTTTATAAGCAGTAGAATTAGCAAATGTCCGCACTACATTTATATGACACTGCAACCCGTGAAGTAGGCGTCTTTAAGCCACTTATCCCGGGTCAGGTCTCTATGTACGTATGCGGTGCAACGGTGCAATCACATCCACATATTGGCCATGTTCGAAGCGCAGTTAACTTCGATATTTTGCGCCGCTGGTTGACGTGGTCAGGTTATGACGTGACTTTCATTCGCAACGTCACCGATATCGATGACAAGATTTTACAGAAGGCTGTTATTGAAAAAATGCAGTGGTGGGCGCTGGCAATGAAGTACGAGCGCATCTTTACTGCAGCTTTTGCATCATTAAATGTCTTGCCGCCAACATATGAACCACGGGCTACAGGGCATATCACTCAGATGATTGAATTAATGCAAAAACTCATTGATAACGGGGCAGCGTACGCACCTGGCAATGGCGATGTGTATCTAGAGGTCCGTACATTAAAGCGCTACTTAACCTTATCTGGCCAAAAGCTAGATGATCTGCAATCTACAGCTGACGCCGATGAGAAATTCAAAAAAGATCCACGGGATTTTGCACTATGGAAAGGCGCCAAAGTTGGTGAGCCATCATGGCCAACACCATGGGGCGCCGGCCGACCTGGTTGGCACCTTGAATGTTCTGCGATGGCACATGCATATTTAGGCGAAGCCTTTGATATTCACGGTGGCGGCTTAGATTTAGTTTTCCCTCACCATGAAAATGAGATCGCACAATCTGAAGCTGCTGGATATAAATTTGCTAATCGGTGGTTGCACAACGCTTGGGTTACTCAATCTGGAGAAAAGATGAGTAAGTCTTTAGGTAATACTTTGCAGGTAGAAGTTATCTTGCAACGTGTTCGGGGAATCGAACTTCGCTGGTATTTAGCAAGTGCGCATTACCGTTCGATGCTTGAATACTCAGAAGCCGCTTTGGATGAATCAGCTGTTGCATTTCGACGTATTGAAAACTTCTTAACTCGCTCAGTTGAAATTCTGGGCACACAATCTCTGCCTGTAATCAATGATGCTTTCTGCGCTGCGATGAATGATGATTTAGCGGTTCCCGCAGGCTTGGCCTCAATTTCAGAGAATTTACGCCTTGGAAACCAAGCAATTACCGATGGCGACAAGGCCGCCATTGCAAAAAATGCTGGTGAAATACGCGGCGCACTGCAGATCTTGGGATGTGATCCATTTGATTCTAACTATGCGCAAAGCTCATCAAAGAATCTCAATAGCGCCCTCGATGGCGTTATTCACTTAGCTCTAAAAGAGCGAGCCGCTGCCCGTGAGCGTAAGGATTTCGCTGCATCAGATGCAATCCGTGATGGCCTGCTTGAATTAGGAATTACAATTGAAGACACTGCACAAGGGCCGCGTTGGTCAATGGAAGAAAAGAGCTAACCATGGCCGGCAATTCATCACGTAAAGGCGCGATCCGCGCATCAAAAAAAGGACCATCTGCAGGCACTGGTGGCAAAAATAAAAAACGTCTTTCAGGAAAAGGTCCAACACCTAAGGCCGAAGATCGTCCGTATCACGCAGCTGCAAAGCGCAAGAAAGCGGCCGAGAAAAAAGCTACTCGCACACCAGCTGCGCGTTCAACGAGTCCACGTGCAACAACAATGTCTCGCGCAACACCTACACGCGCACCTCGCGGTGATCGTCCACGTGGTGAAATCGTTGCCGGTCGTAACGCAGTTCTAGAGGCTTTGCGCGAAGCAGTTCCAGCTACCGAACTATTAGTTGCTCGCAGTATCGATGTTGATGATCGCGTCGCCGAATCTTTAAAGCTTGCATTGCACTTAGGTTTACCTATTCGCGAAGCACACCGCGCCGAAGTTGAAGGTATTTCACCAAACAGCCAAGGAATTGTTCTTGCTATCAAGCCTTATCAATACTCATCGTTTGAAGAAATCATGCAGCGCGCAAAGTATCCAGCGTTAGTTGTTGCACTCGATGGTGTCACCGATCCACGTAACCTAGGTGCAATCGTCAGAAGCGCTGCAGCTTTTGGTGCTGCAGGTGTTCTTATGACCGAACGTCGCGCCGCTGCAATGACTGCATCTGCATGGAAGGCATCTGCTGGAGCTGCGGCCCGTATGCCGATTGCACAAGTAACAAACCTTGCTCGCACCATTGATGCCGCCAAGAAAGAGGGCTTGTTTGTTGTTGGCCTCGACGGAGAATCAGAGGACATGATTTCTTCAATGAAAGTTGCAGCAGAACCAATCATGGTTGTTGTGGGCAGCGAGGGTAAGGGCCTTGCACGTTTAACCCGCGAAAAGTGTGATCTCGTTATTTCAATTCCTATTAGCGCATCAACTGAGTCATTGAATGCATCAGTTGCAACATCGATCGCCTTGTTCCATATAGATCAGGCACGTCGTAAGGGGTAAGAAGGTGATTTACACACGCTTCATCGCACTCGGTGATTCCTATACCGAGGGCATGTGTGATGAGAAAAAACATGGCCAGTACCGAGGTTGGGCCGATCGCGTCGCCGATGTAATGGCAAATGCGCACCCAGATTTTACTTATGCCAACTTAGCCATTCGCGGCAAATTAGTGCAGCAGGTAATCGATGAACAAATCACACCAGCGCTGGAGCAAGTTAATGGCCCAAATACTTTGATTTCATTTCATGCTGGCGCAAATGATGTAATCAGACCTGGCTATAACGCGCAGTTGGTTTTAAACCAGTATGCCAATGCAGTTAGACGCATCGCAGCATCAGGTGCAACTGTTTTGGTCTTTACTGTTTTAGAAAGAACGGGCAACACTGGCCGTTCTGCCAAGATGTGGGAAGAACGATTTAGTGCTTTTAATAGAAATGTTCGTGCAGTAGCACTCGAAGTTGGTGCAATAGTGGCCGATGCTAATGAAGAAGCAGCCTTTAGTGATGGCAGATTCTTAGCTTTTGATCGCTTACATTTAAATGCAATGGGCCATGACCGTGTTGCTCAAGCTGTGTTAGAGATTTTGGATTTACCTTTTGATGCGGGTTGGCGCAAACCACTGCCACCGGCAAAGCCTGAACCAAAGCTCTTACGTGCAGCAGTCACCACTCTTTGGTTTATTACTTTTGCACTGCCGTGGATGTGGCGTCGTGCGCGTGGTAAATCATCAGGTGATGGACGTAGCTGCAAATTTCCAATTGCCATTTCTTGGCCATTGAATTTAGATTGAAGTAAGCGTCCATTCCCAGGTATGAACGCCTGGCTTAATAATGTATTTCGGCAAAGTATCTGGACCACATGAAGCAGTTCCTACGCCGCGATGTGCGCCATCGATATGAACAACAACGTTGCCACATGCTTTGACTTCAACATCATGAGTTGCATCAGCTAAATCAACTGCGCGGTTAGGCGTAACAGATACCTGTAGTGGCTTGCCCATCTGCACTCGTACTCCATGCCCAGCCGCATCAGTTACTTCAAACCAACGCACTCCAGCATGCCCACCATTTTCCTGCGGGCGAACATATGGAATGTATTGGCCAGCAACTGTAGAAACAAAGCGATGGATCCGAGCGATTTTACGGTCAGGATATGACTCGTGTGGGCCAGAACCAAACCAGGTTAGATCAGTTAAAGCACCATCTAATTCGAAATTGATTCCAACGCGGGCAACATCAACTAGTGACTTTGGAAGGGTGACAGTTTCTTTAACTCTAAAACCATCGGCTACGGGTGTAATTACCTGGATATGTTTAATGGAGATCCCAGTACTTGTCTGCCATGTATTTGTGATTTTAGCGCTGGTGCGATTTTGTGAAACTACACAGTCGGTGCGATCTATATCGCGCAAGCCCCAACGATTCCACTTAGTTGCAATATGTCCGATGCGATCATTATCTGTTGGAGCGCGCCACAAAGTTAACGTTGGCGCTACAACTCCGCGAGGAAGCACAATCTGTCCATAATCATCAAGAACGTTAGTGAACTCATCAGAGGCCTTAGCAGATTTAATAGTAAGAGGTTTTGATGCAAGAGCCATCTGATTCCAGCCCACTTCAGTAAATGCTGGTGCCCACACAGTGCTTGCAATGCGAATGATTGAGAAAGTAATAAAGCCTTCACCAACTCCATCGGCTTTAGCCAAATGCTTAGAAGCGATTTTAAAAGCTAGGCTCTTGCGCGGTGCAACCTTTGGCAGCTTAACTTTGCCGCTATCTGTAATTAAGCCATCGCGTGTGATTGTCCAAAGAACTTCATAGGCGCTTAAATCATTAAAGAAATGCTTATTAAAGATTTTGAAAGAACCAGTTGAAGCTTTAACAGAGCTGATAACCGCAGGTGCTGCTATTGCCTTGAACTCAGCCATTGCTGGCTTTGCCGTGCGATCAGGAAAGACCATTCCATCGCAGCAGAAGTTTCCATCATGCTTCTTTTCGCCATAATCTCCACCGTAGGCATTGCGCTTAGAACCATCAGGCATTGTTTGAACAGGGCCGTGGTCCCAGAATTCCCAGATGAATCCGCCTTGAAGACCGCGAGTAGATTCAATAACTTCCCAATACTCAGCCAAAGTTCCATTGCTATTACCCATTGCATGCGAGTACTCGCACATAATTAATGGACGATCTGCTTTCTTCGACGTTGCATACTCTTTTATCGCTGTAATCGCTGGATACATTGGGCAAATAACATCGGTTAATGAATGTGAACCCATCCAGTTACCGCGGATTCCACCTTCGTAGTGAAGTGGGCGAGTTGGATCAAAGCTTCGCGCGAATGCAGCAGCAGCTTCATGATTAGTTCCTGCACCAGACTCGTTACCAAGTGACCACATCACCGCAGCTGGGTGGTGAATATCGCGCTGAATCATACGACCCACACGATCAACGAATGCAGTTAAGTATTTTGCATCATCACAGATAGATGCAATAAATGCATGTGATTCGATATTTGCTTCACCGATTACATAGAAACCAAGTTCATCACAGAGATCTAGAAAAGCGGCATCGTTGGGATAGTGAGAAGTGCGAACTGCGTTGAAGTTCCAACGCTTAAGTTCCAGTAAATCTTCACGCATGTCATCACGAGTTAATGCGCGGCCTGTATAACGATTGAAATCGTGGCGGTTAACACCATAGAAAATTACTGGTTGGCCATTAATTAGGAAATCCTGGCCTTTAATTTCAACAGATCTGAAGCCGATTTTTTGCTGTGAAATTTCTACGATATTGCCATCTGGATCAATGAGTTCAATGTGTAATGTATAAAGATTTGGCGATTCGGCAGACCAGGCTTTGATTTTAGCGATGCGGGTATTCAAATGGATTTTGCCTGCAGGCCATGGCTCGTTCTCCATAATCGCCCGCTTGGCTTCGACAGGCATGTTGCCGTGCCAAAACTTTCCATGAAAATACTCATCGCTTCGCAGTTTGAGAGATTCTTCACGCTCTGTCCATAACGGTGCGACAAAGCTTTTTATTGTTGAAGAAAGCTTTGCTGCCTTTACCTTAGGAAGCTCTTCAATTGAAGTACGCAAGGTGTAGTTATGAGTAGATAGATTATCTAGGGAAGCGATATGTGCACGGATATCAAGGGTTCCGGTTGTGCCATCTTTTGCAAGTCCTGCAGTTGTGTATAAACGTTCGATGAAGACTTTGTTAGTTGCAAAAATCTTTACTGAACGAGTTATGCCTCCATGCCACCATTGATCTTGATCTTCAATAAAAGTTGCATCTGACCATTTTGTAACA
>CAIVDO010000053.1 GCA_903904665.1 uncultured Actinomycetes bacterium
AAGATAACTTCGCCTCTAAATGAATCATCATCCATCAGTAAACGGCGCAAAATCCGGATATGGTCTGCGCCAAATGCTGTGCCACACGTTGCAACAGCAGTTGTAATCCCAGCCAACTGCGCCGCCATCACATCGGTGTAGCCCTCAACAATGACGGCCTGGCGCTTCTTTGCAATCTCTTTCTTAGCAGCATCTAAACCATACAAAACTTGGCTCTTCTTATAAACCGGTGTTTCAGGTGTATTGAGATATTTCGGGCCTTGATCCTCTTCATCGCTTGCTAATTTGCGACATCCAAAACCAACGACATCTCCAGAAATATCTTTGATCGGCCAAGTAAGACGGTTACGGAATCGATCAATTGGTCCACGTTGGCCCATCTTTGAAAGCCCAGCGGTTTCGAGTTCATCGATGCTATATCCCTCGGCACGTAAATGTTTAGTAAGTGCATCCCAATCATCGGGTGCATAGCCAACACCAAAGCTCATACATGCAGCTTTATCAAAACCGCGTTTAGTAAGTAAATCGCGGCCATGGGCGGCATCGGGTGAAGTGTTGAGTTGTTCTTGATAAAAACGAGCAGCTTGAGTATTTGCTGCAATCAAACGTGAGCGCGCGCCTGCGGTAAATGCAGGTGTACTTGGTCCGCCTTCTTCATAGCGCAAGGTATATCCCATGCGATCTGCCAGACGTTCAATAGTTTCGGTAAAAGTTAGATGATCTATTTTCATTAAGAAGGCAATGACATCTCCGCCAGTCTGGCAACCAAAGCAATGAAAATATCCCTTGCTAGGTGTTACATGAAATGACGGGGATTTCTCATCATGAAAAGGACAGAGACCTTTTTTCTGTCCGCCACCAGCGCTCTTTAATTGAACGTACTCGCCAACAATTTCATCGATCGGTGCACGCTCGCGGATGTATGCAACATCTTCATCCTTAATGCGTCCGCTCATGTCTTTATCTTAACGAGAAGTCGATAGGCGGGCATGGAGGGCATAAGCACCAGGGTCGGTCAACGCTGCAACTTGGTCGATAATCACGCGCATCCGAGCAGTCTCATCGCCGGATTCATTCCAGCTTTTCACGAAAAATGAATCGAGTTCACTGGCTGCCTTAGCCCGTAACATTTCAACAAGTTCGCTAACAATGATTTGTTGTTTGGCATAACGATCTTGCGAATGAGCTGCATTGATTAGATAGTGACCAGCAATAGCTTTTAAGAAATCAACCTCTATAACCTGATCACGAGGAATTTCAAGGTCGGCGCTATAACGTGAGAGTGGAGCGTTGCCATGGATTGTACGAGTCTCAAGCTCTGCCGCTAAGACAAAACGACCGATGAGCTGACTAGTTGAATCTTTAAGACGAGCCAAAGAGCGATGTGTGCCATCGTAATAATGTGGCCAAGCAGAAAGGGAAGAGAGGCGCTTATGCGCATCCAAAGCTTCCTGTTCTGATGCATCGCTGCCATAGTCGCGCACCATTACTGTGTATAAATCCGCAAAGTCAGCTTCAAAGTTCTTAACTGATATTTGATTAGCAAAAATCGCATCCTCTAAATCATGAACCGAATAGGCACAATCATCAGACCAATCCATAATTTGGGCTTCAATACATTTTTTATCAACCGGAGCGTCTTTTCGCATCCAGTTAAAAACTTCAACATCGTCGTCGTAGACACCAAACTTGCGGGGATTTTGCAAACGCGGCCATGGATATTTAGTTGCTCCATCTAAAGACGCACGGGTTAAATTTAGTCCAATTGATTTTCCATCTGCATCAACTGTCTTAGCTTCAAGGCGCACCAATAAACGAAAGCTCTGTGCATTTCCTTCAAAGCCACCAAAATCAGATGCAATCGCAGCTAAGGCTTCTTCACCATTGTGGCCAAAGGGTGGATGTCCTAAATCATGGGCAAGGCATGCGGTGTCTTGTAAATCTGGATCGGCACCTAATGATTCGCCAAGTTCGCGACCAATCTGTGCGCATTCAAGTGAGTGCGATAAACGTGTACGTTGAAAATCATTTTCCCAAGGAACAGCTACTTGAGTTTTTGCTGCTAAGCGGCGAAGCGCCGCCGAGTGAATAACACGTGCGCGATCGCGCATAAACTCAGTACGACCAGGACGCTTTGCTGGTTCATCAAGAAATCGTTCTTGATCGTGCGGGCTATAACTCACGGCATAACCTTAGTGAGGATATCTGCGCCGGGTAAATGATCACTGACCTGAACGCCTCGACGGCCCACGGTTATATAGACCAGATATGCCCCTGCTTCACGCAGTAAATACTTATAACCAGAGCTTGAAATCGTATTGGGGCCGCTTTGAACCGGCGAACACGTACTAACAACGCCTTGATCATTTGCCATTGTCATTGCGCGTTTACAGTGAAATGGATCAGTAACGATGATTACATCGCTGACATATCTTTTTTTCATTACCGCGGCATATGCCTTAGTACTTACTAAAGTGTCACGGCCTTTTTCAATGGCAGTAATTTTACTAGCCGGAATTGAATGTGTGCGAAGCCAGTACTTTCCTGATGCAGCCTCTGTCGTACGATCACCTGGTGCACCTGCACCTACAGTGATAATCGCAGGCGCATAACCCAAATCAAAAATACGTTTAGCCTCTATCAATCTGGCTTCTAGCGCTTCACCTGGTTTTCCATTTAACTGAGCCGTACCTAAGACAACAATTACATCGGCGTGACGAACAACTGGATTCTTAGCTGCGCGCCAGACCTGTGAAACGGCATAGCCAGGTGCAATTAATGCAATCACGATAATAAGTGTGATTGTGCGACGTATCCATCTAAAGAGAAACATTTATCCGCCTGAAAACGCATCCTCTAGTTCAACATGAACTAGTTCATCGGGATCATCTAGCCATCCATCGGGCAGAGTTGGTGCTCGACCATGACTTGTGCGACCCCGTGGTTTGTCTCCAACTTCAACTGGATAAGGCTGATCTTCAAGTTTGTCCAAAAGATCACGCATCTCTTGCAATGAGCAAACCATTCCTAAATCATGGCGAATTTCGCGGGCAACTATAAAGCCCTTTAAATACCAGGCCATGTGTTTGCGCATATCACGCATTCCACGATCCTCTGACTCTAGATACTCAACAATAAGATTTGCATGTCTAAACATGATTTCGCGCACTTGGTGCAGATTTGGAAGGCTCTCCTTTTCTGCCCCTTCAAGTGCACTGACTAAATCTGAAAATAACCATGGTCTACCCAAGCAACCGCGACCAACTACCACTCCTGCACACCCTGTTTGCGCCACCATATCTACTGCGTCATTGCCAGACCAGATATCACCATTGCCCAAAACCGGTACCCCGCTTGGCTTTAAGTGCTCAACAAGACGGGCAATGGCAGACCAATCAGATTTTCCTTCATACATCTGCGCTGCAGTTCGTGCATGTAGCGCAACCCAAGCAACTCCTAAATCTGCAGCTGATTGCGCAGCCTCAAGATAAGTATGGTGATCGCTATCAATACCAATGCGCATTTTTACTGTCACTGGAATTCCAAATGGTTTTGCAGCTTCAACTGCGGCTTGAACGATATTTGAAAAGAGTTTGCGCTTATATGGAAGAGCTGCTCCCCCACCCTTGCGCGTAACTTTTGGTACGGGACATCCAAAGTTCATATCGATATGATCGGCTAAATTTTCTTTGCCAATCATTGTGACTGCTGCGCGCATCGTTGTTGGATCAACACTGTATAACTGAACTGAACGTGGCCATTCATCTTTGCCCGGAACAATCATGCGCAGCGTTTCTGGGCGACGTTCTATTAATGCACGCGCCGTAACCATTTCAGATACAAATAGACCAGCACCTTGTTCACGACAGAGCGTGCGAAATGGTGCATTGGTAATTCCTGCCATTGGTGCAAGGACAACAGGTGGATCAATTAAATGATCACCACTTGCTAGTGGCAGAAGAAGTGGTTTTAGCAGCCTAGTAATCGCGGTGCCAACCAAGCTTCTACCTGATCAAGTGCAATGCGCTCTTGCGCCATTGTGTCTCGATCGCGAATTGTTACTGCTTGATCTTCAAGAGTCTCAAAGTCAATTGTGATGCAGTAGGGAGTTCCGATTTCATCTTGGCGGCGATAACGACGACCAATTGCACCAGAGTCATCAAAATCAATTGACCAGTTCTTACGAAGCTGGGCAGCTAAATCACGGGCCTTAGGAGATAAATCGGCGTTACGAGAAAGTGGCAACACTGCAGCTTTAATCGGCGCCAAACGATGATCGAGTTTTAGAACTGCGCGCTTTTCCATCTCACCCTTGCTATTTGGAGCTTCATCTTCAGTAAATGCATCCATCAAAAACGTTAGCGTGCAGCGATCAACTCCTGCTGCAGGTTCGATTACATAAGGAGTCCAACGCTCTCCCTTTTCTTGATCGAAGTAAGACAAATCTTTGCCGGAGGCTGCTGAGTGAGCTTTGAGATCGAAATCTGTGCGGTTAGCAATACCTTCAAGCTCGCCCCACTCGGTTCCAGCAAACTCAAACTTGTATTCAATATCTGCTGTGCGCTTTGAATAGTGCGACAACTTCTCTTTTGGATGGTCGTAAACGCGTAGACGATCTGGGTTAATGCCAAGGCCGGTGTACCAAGCCATGCGCGTATCAATCCAATATTGATGCCACTCTTCATCAGTTCCTGGAACTACAAAGAACTCCATCTCCATCTGCTCAAATTCACGTGTACGGAAAATAAAGTTTCCTGGTGTGATTTCGTTACGGAAAGATTTTCCAATTTGGCCAATACCAAATGGTGGTTTCTTACGTGATGTTGTTGCGACGTTATCGAAGTTGATAAAAATACCTTGTGCAGTTTCTG
>CAIVDO010000054.1 GCA_903904665.1 uncultured Actinomycetes bacterium
AGTGCATGGTGCAGATCGTTACAAGTGAAAGATTGGCACTATGAGGAGTGATTGGCATCCCTGCTTTATTGGCCATCTCTACAACTTTTAATGTGCGCCAGATTCCACCCATATACATAACATCTGGCTGCAAAACATCAATTGCACGCTTTTGCCAAGTTTTAGTATCAGACATAAGGCTGATGTTATCGGTTTGAAGTTAATTCTTCACGACTCGATAGGTGCTCAGTGTTGGATCTGTTGCATAAGCGATTCGAACTCCAGCGGCCTTTGTCGTGGCTAGGCCATCAAGGATCATGGCGGTAAGAACTTCACCCGGTGCAATGACAGCAACTCCTGGAGGATACGGTGCGATTAAATCTGCAGAGATGCGACCAAGGGCATCTGCAGCGCAAACCATTTCGGTATCAGCAAAGTAGGCATCACGCATAGAGATTTCCACTCGAGGAATAACCGACCAGCTCAAGGAAGTTGCAGTTGCCCGCCTGCTTGTTTGCAATGATTTAAGGATAGGGATCAATACATCGGCTAATTGATCGAACTCTTCGGTCGAATCGGCAAGGGTTGCCAAGAAAACAACGGTGTCGTTATCGGCCATTTCTACTCGAATCAATTGATCCTGTAGTTTCTTTTCAATCTCAACGCCAGAGGCACCTAATTGATTGGCTCGCAAGACAATCTTGGTTGGGTCAAAACGAGAGTCAGCAAAGTCGGCAACATTTAAGAAAATTGGTAGGTCAAAGCTTGCTTGAACTTTGGACTTAAAGTTGTTGACATTATTTACAAGGGCGCTAATCAACTCATCACCCCGTGTTTGCAAGAGCGCACGGCATCCATCAATCGAGGCAAGGGGAGCACCTGCTGGAGAAGTTGTATGCGTTGTTTCAAAACTCTGTTCAATGCGATCAAGGTTGAGAAGTTTTCCCTGCGCAAGCAATAGTGCAGAGGCGCTGTAGCCAGGCAAAGCTTTGTGAATACTTGTAATAAGTGCATCAGCACCCATCTGTAAGCAGTGCTGCGGTGTTGAAGAAGAGAAACCAAAGTGGCCTCCCCACGCTGCATCAACGATAACGGGGATTGAATGTGCATGTGCGCTTTTAACTAATGCAGGCAGATCCGACATCGTGCCCAAGTAACCCGGTTCGGTAAGTAAAAGTGCAATTGGCTTTTGATCAATCACTTTTTCAAACTCTGCAACTGATATTCCTGTAGGTACTCCAGTTGCTACATCTATTTCAGGTGATAACCAGATTGGTTCTAGTCCAGCAAGAACAAGTGCACTAAGAATCGAACGGTGAGCAGTACGAGATAAAGCGACTTTATCTCCAGGTTTCCCAAGAGCTAAGACCATTGCTTGATTAGCATGGGTGGAACCACCAGTTGAAAACCGTGCAAAATGCGCGTTCCACAATGTGGCCGCTAACGCCTCTGCTTTCTTGAGCGTCTGGTTAGTTAACTTAATTTCATCGAGGCCACCATATAAAGGGGTATCGCTATCAACGATCGAACCTAAACCTGCATCCAGGCGTGATGCTCGCTGCTTATGACCTGGGATTGTGAATGGAGTTCGCTTGCTCTCAAAGTAAGAAAGATAAGCATCCAATAACGGTGCCGAAACTCTCAGTGAACTCATGGCACTAAGGGTAACTTCTGGGCGCTCCGATGCGAAATGAGGCCTTAGACTTTTCCCATGGACACACTTACTAATCTGACTCAGGAACGTCGTTTGGTTACCGCTATTCCGGGACCAAAATCTATTGAGGCGCTTAAGCGCCGCACGGAAGCGACTTCTGGCGGATTGGGTATGGCAATTCCGGTCATCATCGAACGAGCGAGTGATGCGATCTTGTTAGATATCGATGGCAATCAGATTATCGATTTAGGTTCAGGCATTGGCGTGACAAACGTTGGTAATTCAGCACAGCGCGTTGTTGATCGCGTAATCGAACAGGTACAAGCATTCACGCATACTTGTTTCACAGTTGCGCCCTACATGAATTACATCGAAGTCTGCGAAAAACTCAATGCAATGACTCCAGGTTCACATAAGAAGAAGTCATTACTTGTTAACTCAGGTGCAGAGGCAGTTGAAAATGCCGTCAAGATTGCCCGCCACTACACAAAGCGCCCAGCGATTGTTGTTTTCGAACATAGCTATCACGGCCGTACGAATTTAACTATGGCGCTAACAGCAAAGAACATGCCATACAAGGAAGGTTTTGGTCCTTTTGCCCCTGAGGTATATCGCGTGCCAATGCCTTATTCATTCCACTGGGTTGGCAATCAGGCAACGATCACTGCAGATGCAATTGAAATGATCACACATAAAATTGATAAAGAGATCGGTGCACATAACGTTGCAGCGATTTTAATTGAACCAATTCAAGGCGAAGGTGGATTTATCGTCCCACCAAAGGGTTTCTTGCCCGCACTTGCCAAATACTCAAAAGACAATGGCATCGTATTTATCGCCGATGAAGTACAGACTGGCTTTGCTCGTACTGGACATATGTTTGCAGTTGAAGAAGAAGGCGTTGTGCCAGATATGCTGGTAACGGCTAAGGGAATCGCTGGTGGACTTCCACTTGCAGGCGTTACGGGTAATGCAGAAATTATGGATTCAGTCCATGCATCCGGTCTTGGTGGCACATATGGTGGAAATCCAATTGCATGCGCCGCAGCCCTGGGTGCGATGGAGACGATGGAGGAAGAAAACCTAGTTGCCCGTGCCCAACACATTGGTGAAATTCTCGGTGCAGCTCTTCGTGATCTTGCTAAGAAGTATCCAGTCATCGGCGAAGTCCGTGGACGCGGTGCGATGCAGGCAATTGAATTAGTCGAGGCCGGCACAAAGAAGCCAAATACAGCTGCAATGAACGCCGTTGTTAAATACTGCCAGAGCAAGGGTGTTTTAGTCCTTACTGCTGGAACATACTCAAATGTTGTGCGCTTCTTGCCACCACTAGTTATTACTGATGAGCTTCTAAAGGATGCCCTGAGCGTTCTTGATGAAGCCTTCGCTTCGCTTTAATTCACAATTTCTTTATAGCGAGCAAGATCGGCATCACTTACTTCTGGCCATTGCCGAGCTAGCGCTCGCACGCCATGGGTTTTAAAGGCGTTTATCGTGATGCGCATCTCTGGGTTAATTCCTCGTAACCATACGGCCGTATCGATTAACTCTTTATCAGAGTCATTGTGGCCTGGCACAAGCAACAATCGCACTTCATGGAGTTTTGTAATGGAATCCAAATACCTAATTGAATCTAGAACAACTGCATTTGAGTTACCGGTGAGCTCAATGTGTTTAGCATCATCCAGAGCCTTTAAATCAAGCATTACGCCATCGGTAAATGGGGCTAATTGATTCCAAACTTCTTGGGGTGCATTGCCATTGCTATCTATGAAAGTAGAAAGACCTTTGAACTCCTTGCGCGATTTAATCTCTTTAAAGAGATCGAGTACGAACTCATGTTGCACCGTGGCTTCACCGCCTGAAACAGTAACTCCAGAGATATAGGGCATCGATCCACGAATCTCTTCAAGCACCTCTTGCACGGTCATCTCATTGGCACGCGGTGTATGCAGAGGAATTGTTTGTGGGTTGTGACAGGCTAAACAGTTGAAGTTGCATCCCTGTAAGAAAAGAACATAACGATTTCCTGGGCCATCGACCCAAGAAAACTTAATCGTGCTAGCTACTTGTGCTTGGTGAGCTTTCAGCACTCATCACTCGCTTTACATTGCGCTGATCAACATGAGAATCTGCAACTGAACCGGCACCAAGGAATGTACTTGCGTGACGGGCGCTTGGCATTTTTGCCAAATCAGATTTACGTACTAAATAGCCCGTAATACGGATGAAGTCGTTGCTATCTAAGTTAAAAGTGAAATCTCGCATTCCGCTTTTAAATGCCCCGCGAATTACATCAACAACAGCCTGTGGATTCTTAACTGCAGTTTCATCAAAAGATAAAACATCACTGATACCGGAGGCAAAGAGATGATGGTGGCGAGAAACCGTGCGCAGGTGATCGATAAGTGGTGGTTCTGTGCCGATAGGAATACGGGTTCCGGCCGTTACGCCAAGATCAAGATCGATTCCTGATTGGGAATGTAAGAAGGCATAGCCGTCATTGCCATCGCAGTATGGCATCTTGCGTTGGCTAACCCAGTCTGCGATAAAACTTGTGATTCGATATCCCAAATCATCGGCGGCGATGCTGTGTCCATAGGTTCCAGAATCACCTTCTTGTTCCATCAAGATATTGACGCATTCAGCTAAACCAAAGAGACCAAACATTGCAGAGAATTTCTCTAAATCAAGTAAGCCTTCATTTACTAACCAGTTGCTCTCATAGAATCCTGATTCCTCCACTAAATAGAGGATTCGAGACTCCATGAGTTCGGCAGTCAGATCAAGGTAATAAGGCAGAGTGGTTTCAAAGAATTTTTCAACTCCGCCATCACACTCTTCGGCAGTTTTCTTGAGATTAATGCGCACCAAAGTGTGTGAGCCACCACCGATTTTAAGCGAGTTATAGCAACTAACAGCTGCATACTGCGAACCGAGATCACTTTGCATCATCACATCGTTGATGAAATGTGGCTTACCGCAGGCAAAGACTGTAGTGATCGCATCCAAAATATATTCATCACTAGTCAGCACTGGGTCGACTTTAAGTGAAATATTAGGAACAACCTGAAGTAGTTCGCGCTCTAATGTGAAAATCATCTTTGAAACACGGTTGTATACCGGGCTTAAATTCGTATGCGCGAAGGCATCAGGGAACATGCGATCAAGGCTGATCCAGAAGCGCTTTAACTTGGCATATAGATCTTCATCGCTAAGACCATCAACGTAAGGCAAGAGCAAAGTATCAAGATCACCAAAATAAACGGGATAGCCAGTAATTGATGGTGTGGCCGAATACATTATGAGTAGAAAAGCTAGGGCATCATCAAAATCTTTTGCCGCTGGAAGTTCTAGGAAAACAGAGCCGTTATCTAAAACTTTCTTGTAATCAGGCAATAGGTAACGAGGGCGATAAGGGGCATTTCCCTCAAACATGTCACAGATGATTCGCTTCTCTAGAGCGTCAGTGCACTGCTTACGTACTGGTGGGGGATCGAGCAAGTTTTCTGCCAAGTTTGCTAATTGCGCAACGCGTTGTCGGTATGTGAATTTGGAGTCATTAACCGTACTTCGAATGTTTTCTAGAGAAGTCATGCTTTCATAATAGGTTTATACCTATAAATATGAACTAGGAAAAGCCTGATTCAGCGCTTGCGAGAGTGCTGGCCCTTGAGGGTTAGTTCTCTAACTTGTAGCCAAGTCCGCGGATAGTCTGAATTAAGACTGGATTGGCGGGATCGACTTCAATCTTTGAACGCAAGCGCTTGATGTGTACGTCAAGTGTTTTTGTATCTCCGAAATAATCTCCGCCCCACACGCGATCAATTAACTGGCTGCGAGTTAAAACACGTCCGGCATTTCTCATCAAGAACTCAAGAAGTTCGAATTCTTTGAGTGGTAAACCAACTGGTGTGCCATTGATTGATGCTTGGTGACGGGCGGTATCTAATTTAATTGGTCCCACAGATACAACATCGAAATCACCTTGCACTTCAGAGTCTGCAACTCCACGGCGTAGCACCGCCTTAATGCGCGCGATTAATTCACGCGATGAATATGGCTTTGTAACATAATCATCTGCACCAAGCTCTAACCCAACGACCTTATCTATTTCAGCATCCTTTGCAGTGAGCATAATGATTGGAACTTGGGATGTTGTGCGAATTGTTCGGCAAACATCAACGCCAGAAATCTCTGGAATCATAAGATCGAGAAGAATTAAGTCAGCACCCTCTTTTTTAAATAAATCAAGGGCCACGCGGCCATCTTCGGCAACGCTTACTTCAAAGCCCTCTTTGCCAAGGAGAAAAGCTAAGGCCTCAGAAAATGATGACTCATCCTCGACGATTAATATCTTTGTCATTGCGCTTTCTCCATTTGCGTGTCATAGATGGGCAGTCGAATAGAAAAAGTGCTTCCGACGTTTTCAACGCTCCATACCTTCACTTCGCCGCCATGTTTAGCTGCAACGTGTTTTACGATTGAAAGTCCAAGACCAGTTCCACCTGTTTGACGTGAACGAGCCGGATCAACGCGATAGAAACGCTCAAAGATTCGATCTTGTTCTGACTCTGAAATTCCTATGCCTTGATCTGCTACCGATATATCAATGATGCCAGAATCGGAGTTTGTTGTAACAGATACTTTGGTATTTTCAGGTGAATAGTTGATGGCATTTTCTATCAAGTTATGCACGGCCATAATCAGTTGATCTCGATCTCCCAAAACAACTAAATCAGTATTTTCTAAATATGTGACGGTAATGCTGCGGCTATCTGCAGTTATTTGACATTGATCAACTGCTTCCCGAATTACATATTCAACGCTGACTTCTTGGGCCAACTGCAGTGGATCTGAATCTTGAACACGTGAGAGATTAATGATCTCTTGAACTAAATCTGTTAGGCGCTTGGCCTCTGATTGCATTCTGGTTGCGAATTTAACAACAGATTCTGGATCATCTTTTGAACCAAGAACTGCTTCACTCAATAATGAAAGAGCTCCGATAGGTGTTTTCAATTCGTGCGAAATATTGGCAACAAAGTCACGCCTAACATCATGTACGCGTTGGGCCTCACTTTCATCACTGATAAGCACTAAAACCAAATCATCTTTGGTTAAAGGTAAGACTTTTACAGTTAATTCATGTTTGCCTTCGCCAATAGGCCCGCGAGGGATTTCAATCTTTCCTACTTGTTGATTATGTGTTCGACGCACAACGCGCACAGTTGCTAAGAGTTCTGGGCTTTGAATGCGTCCATCTTTAAGAATTCCTAGGTTTTCTGCCCCTGGTGTTACAAAGATTGGGACCTCACCGGGGGCCAAAATCAATGAATCACCATCTAGGAGGCTCAGGGTTTCAGTGAGCATCTCGGGCAGGGCTCTAGCATCAGATGGCTCGGAGTCCTTGCGTAAGAACTTCATAGGCTGCACTCTATAGGCTCAAATCGCCAGTTTACCTTCCGTTCACCTAACCAAGGGTCTCTATTCACTACCTCCACATAGGTTTGCGCACATGGCCCTCATTAGATCTGTATTCCAAGATGAACTAGATAGCGTATCGCAGTCTCTGGTCGACCTTACTGAGATGGTTTCTGCTTCAATGTCAAAAGCTACAACTGCAATTCTTGCATGTGATTTAAAACTTGCTGAAGAAGTTATTGCAACAGATGTCAAAATTGATGATTACCAACATGAAACTGATTCACGCATCATTGACATTATTGCTCGTCAACAGCCTGTTGCATCTGATTTGCGCGCGCTCGTTACCGCATTGCGTATGGGTTCTGATTTAGAGCGAATGGGCGATCTTGCTCATCATGTCGCCAAAGTCGCACGATTACGCCATCCCAATGCAGCCGTACCAACTGAGCTTGTTGCCATTATCGAAGCCATGGGTGAAGCTGCGGTAAAGATCACCAATAAAGTTGGAGTTGTAATTTCAACTCGTAATACCGACATGGCACTTGAAGTAGAGCGCGATGATGATGTCATGGATGATCTACATCGCAAATTGATTGGTGTCCTGATAGAGCCAACATGGAAATATGGAATTGAAACAGCTATCGACTTAACGTTGCTTGGCCGGTACTACGAACGCTACGCAGATCACGCAGTTTCAATTTCTCGTCGCGTGTATTTCCTTGTAACTGGAAAGTATGCATCGTAATCATGTCTACACAAGAGCTAGTGATTCCCCAGCCGCGCCAAATTCAAACTGAACCACGTCGTTCCGACAAGGTTTTCCGTGGAGTTGTTACTGGTGGAGGCTTATCCTCGCTAGCTATTCTTGGATTAATCGCCATATTTCTTGGATACCGTGGATTTGAAGTCTTGCGCCAAGAGGGCATTGGTTTTATTACTCACTCAGATTGGTCTATCTCAACCGATGATGCAGGAAATGTTTTAGATAGTCACTTTGGATTAGCGGCAATGCTTGTTGGAACTATTTTGTGTTCTTTAATTGCAGTAGTTATTGCTGTACCAATCTCAGTATTTTCAGCGCTTTTCCTTAATTTTTACGCACCCGGGTGGCTAAAGAAATTCCTGATCACAATTATTGACATGATGGCTGCATTCCCCTCAATCCTCTTTGGAATCTGGGGATTTCTGGTATTGATGCCAAGTGTTGAGTATTGGGCAAAGCTTTTGCACCGTTATCTAGGATTTATTCCAATTTTCGATATGCAGGTACCGGTCTATACACGTTCCCCATTTATTGCCGGTGTTGTTCTAGCAATCATGATTATTCCAATCATCACGTCGGTTTCTCGTGAGATTTTTTCTCAAGCGCCTCTTGATCGCATTCAAGCGGCATATGCACTTGGTGCAACTCGTTGGGCGATGATTAAGGCAGTAGTTATTCCTCATGGTCGAAGTGGTGTAGTTGGTGGCGCAATGCTTGGCCTTGGTCGCGCAATGGGCGAAACCGTTGCTGTCTTTACAGTTCTTAACATCGTCTTTCAAGTCAACTGGCAGATGTTGCTTGGTGCTGGCGGAAACGTTGCATCGTTAATTATTCTTAAATTCGGTGAAGCCAGCCCATATGAAATTAAAGCGCTCATGGCTGCAGGATTAATCCTCTTCCTTCTAACGTTGATTGTTAATGCAATGGCTAACTTAATTGTTAAAACAACTGGAAAGTCTGGTCGCTAAAGATGACGATGACACCTACGCCAACTAAACCTTGGGCAGCTTCGCCAAAGGATCGCATCATCGACGGCTCTATTTTCATAGTTTCGCTACTTAGTTCATACCTGCTTGTCTTCTTAACGCCGCTTAAAGGCAAGCTCGCCTACTTTGTCTGCTTCTTTATTGCTTATGCGATCTTCACAACTGCTTTCAAAGGATTTCAGCGCGGAAACGCAGCTGCAAAGGATGCACTAGTAAATTCCTTGGTTGCAATCGGTGCAATAGTTACTGTGATTCCCGCAGCGAGTATCCTGCTTACAGTTTTGCAAAAAGGCTTACCTGGTATCAGTTTTGGCCTATTTACTCATGACATGGCACTTGCAACCCCAACAGATCCGCTATCTAATGGTGGCTTATTACATGCAATAACTGGAACGCTCACACTGATGGCTCTGGCATTAATCATGAGTGTTCCCATTGGAATTCTTACTGCCTTGTACTTAACTGAAATCAAAGGTCGCTTCACTGGTCCGATCCGCTTCTTAGTACAAGCAATGAGCGGCGTTCCATCGATTGTGGCGGGTTTATTTATTCTTTCAGCGATTTTATATCCCATTACAAAAGCGTATTCAGGATTTATGGGAGCACTTGCTCTTTCAATTTTGATGATTCCAACGATTGCTCGAACCTCTGAAGAAGTTCTTAATCTAATTCCTAATGAATTACGTGAGGCGGGAACAGCGCTCGGTGGAACACAGTGGCGCACTGTGGCCATGATCGTTTTGCCAGCTGCCAAGAGTGGATTAGTTACTGCCGTGATTCTCGGAGTAGCGCGCATCGCTGGTGAGACTGCACCAATTCTCCTTCTTACTGGCGGTGGCGACAGAGTGAATCCAAATGCTTTCAACGGCGCAATCGGCTCTTTGCCGTATTACATCTGGAAATCATTTAATGCCGGCTCGCCTGAAGCCATAACCCGTGCATGGGCAGGCTTACTTGTTCTAGTAGGACTTGTCTTACTGCTTTTCACTACTGCACGCTTCTTAGGAGCGCGAAAGGTTTCAAAATGACAACCTCACATGAAAGCGAGAACCAAGAAATGCAGACATCAGTGAAGCCATCATCATTGGCAGATGTTGCTAACGCTAAAGCACCTAAAGCGCCAGGTACTACAGTCCTTGGCACTGGCCTTGAGACACGTGGCGTACATGCATGGTTTGGTAAGCACCATGCGCTTTCAAATATCTCCCTAGATTTTGCAGCAGGTACAGTCACCGCACTGATCGGACCTTCCGGCTGCGGTAAATCAACCTTTATTCGCACAATTAACCGTATGCATGAGTTCATCCCAGGGGCAGCAATGGCTGGTGAAGTACTACTCGATGGCAAAGATGTCTATGCGCCAGGAACAGATGTAACAAAGATCCGTTTGCAAATCGGAATGGTTTTTCAGAAGCCAAACCCATTTCCATCCATGACAATTGGTGAGAATGTTTTATCTGGTCTCAAGCTTGCACAAATTAAAGCCGATAACAAAGATGATCTTCTCGAAGAGTGTCTAGAGCGTGCAGGTTTGTGGAGTGAAGTTAAAGATCGTTTAGGCGCACATGGTGGTTCACTTTCAGGTGGTCAACAGCAACGCCTGTGTATCGCTCGAGCACTTGCCGTTCGTCCACAAGTGCTGCTTATGGATGAGCCATGTTCAGCTCTTGATCCTGGATCAACGCTTCGCATTGAAGATACGATCCGTCACCTATCAGAGACAATGACCATCATTATTGTTACTCACAACATGCAGCAGGCTGCACGCGTATCTGATTACACCGCCTTCTTCTTATCTGACGGTGGCCCAGGCCAAATGATCGAAGTTGCACCGACATCTGAGATTTTCTCCCGCCCGCAAGACTCTCGAACCGAGAGTTATGTGACCGGCCGATTCGGCTAATCGACACCATTTGTTCACCTAAAGGTTGAACTGCGTTAAACCAGCACTCCTCATAAGTTAACCCTGGCTCCATAGGTTTGACCCTGTAGTTCAAATCAAAACCTATGAGGAGAAATAAATGAGAATTTCAAAGCTCGCGAAAGTTGCATCTCTTGCACTCGCGTTCGGCCTAGTAGCAGGCACACCAGCATATGCAGTTGATCTTCAAGGTTCAGGAGCATCTTTCCCAGCTCTACTTATCGAAGGTTGCAAAGCTGGATTCGCAGCAAGCGGCGCAGGACATACATATGTTTATGCATCTTCATCATCAGGAACTGGTCAAACAAACTCTGATAAGTCAATCGGTGATTTTTGGATGTCAGATGGTGCTTACACAGCAGCGACAAAGCGTTCAACTCTTATTCACGTCCCACTAGTTGCAGCACCAATCGCAATTTTGCACAACCTTCCAGCTAAGACAACACTTTCACTTTCAGCAGCAACAATCGCTGGAATCTTCGGCGGAACAATTACACGTTGGAACGATCCAGCAATCGTTGCTGATAACAACCGTTCAACAACTAAGGTTGTTTACAAGCTTGATGCAAATGGAAACCCAAAGAAAGATGCAAAGGGAAACCCAGTTGTTCTTCGCACACAAGTAATTCAGCAGCACTACACATTGCCTAACAAGCCAATCACTGTTGTTTACCGTGCAGATGGATCAGGTACTTCTGAGAACTTCACAAACTACTTGGCTAAGTCAGCATCATCTGTATGGACAAAGGCTAAGAGCAAGGTATTCAAGGATTCATTCCCTGGAGATATCAACTCAACTTCAAACCTAGGCCGCATTGTTGGAGCAACTTCATCAACTGGTGTTGCACAGCTTGCTGGTAAGAGTCCTTACTCAATTACTTATGCTGAAGTTAACTATGCTGCAGCGAACAATCTAAAGATTTCAAATGTAATCAACCCAACTGGAGCTTCAGTAGTTCCAGATTCAACTGGTGTTGGTGCATTCCTTGCATCAGCTACACAGGATGCAAATGGATTCCTTACTTATGACTATGCAACAAAGGAAAAGGGCGCATACCCACTAGGTATCGTTTCTTACCTTCTAGCAGATACAAAGTACCCATCAGCAACTCAGGCTGCTGCAGTTAAGGCATATGCCACATACATCTTGAGCACTAAGTGCTCTAAGGATGTTGGCGCTGCTCTTGGCTTCAGCGTTATCGACGGTGATCTTCTTAAGAAGTCACTAGCTCAGGTAGCAAAGATCGGTTAATCCGCTTTAAAAATCGAGGGTAGAACGGCCTGGCTCGCAGCGATGCGAACCGGGCCGTTCTTTTCTTTGGCGCTATATTTGTGCCATGCAAATTAATCTTGATAAGAAGTCAGGTTTACTGCTTGGCATCATCGCAGCCCTACTAGTTATTGTGATTGTTTTATTGGTAGATAAAGTTGAAGATGATGGCCATTTTGTGGAGAGCCATTCAGCCCATTTACAGATAG
>CAIVDO010000055.1 GCA_903904665.1 uncultured Actinomycetes bacterium
CCATCAGGTTCTGCTGGTTAATTAGAAACCCAACTTATGCAGGCAACTGGTCTCCAATACTTCCTGCTCTTTTTCGCCACCTTCGCATTGGTCGGCACACTTACCCCAGTAATGCGCAAGATTGCAATTAGTAAAAAAATCTACGATCTTCCAAACGCCGCCCACAAAACGCATAAAGAACCTGTCCCATATCTAGGCGGCGTAGCAATAATCATTGGTGTCACAGTTATTTCATACGCCGCAGCAATCTATAAACAATTCAAGATAGAAGATTTTCTTCTCCTCACCTCTGTTCTTGCCCCAGCAATAATCCTTGGCCTTATAGGTCTCTGGGATGACCTAAGAAATCTTCGCCCCGGCCCACGTCTTGCAATTCAAACAGTTGCAGGCATCTTCACTGCATACATTCTTATTTCACAAGACACCGTAGGTAACCCAACCGGATCACAAACACTCGACGCAATCATCACAGTCATTTGGATTGTGGGTATCTGCAATTCCATAAACTTCTTCGACAACGTTGATGGCGGTGCAGCCGGCACCGTAGCAATTTCATCTCTAGGACTTTTTTACCTAACTTTCCAAAACCAACAATTCTTCATCGCTGCTCTTTCATCAGTCACCGCAGGTGCCACAATTGGTTTCCTTCTCTGGAACAAAAGCCCCGCCCGCATCTACATGGGTGATGCTGGCGCACTATTCCTCGGAGTTCTAATCGCAACTCTAACCATCCGACTTCAACCAGACACAGATGGTCTCTGGAAATCTTTGGCTACGCCGATACTTCTTTTGGCTGTTCCAATCCTTGATACAACAACTGTCGTTGTTTCCAGAATAAGACGGGGCGTTTCACCGCTGCAGGGTGGGCATGATCACTTGTCACATAGGTTAATGAATAGAGGAATTCCAAGAAAACGAGCCGTTGTTTTGCTTTGGTGGTTGTCATTAATGCTCGTTGCTTTTGTAGGGTTTATTAACTAGTGCTTGAAATAAGAATGTGCAGCATGTTGATGACTTTCCGAATAAAAAGGTCAAAGTTAATAAAGATTTAGACCGAGTGTAACTACACTTAGGTTTAGGTTCATAGGAATTTTGATGGACCAGCTGAGTCGAATAGAGGAAACGCCAATGGCAAATATTGCAATCACAGGTGCTACCGGGTTGCTTGGTTCAAATTTAGCAAATTACTATTTGGAGAAAGGTGATTCAGTCTATGCGCTCATAAAAGATGAAAATTCTAAATCAAACCTTTCAGCAAAGGCAGAGCGCGTGTATGGAAACATCGCAAACTCTAACGATATTGAGTATTTGATTCAAAAAGCTCGCCCTGATTATTTTTTTCACTTGGCTGCACAAACTCAGGCATACGACTCACTAACTTACCCTTATCAAACTTTTTACAACAATACAGTTGGAACACTAAACGTGCTTGAAGGACTGCGCGCCTATGGAAATATAAAGGCCGTAGTGGTAGCGAGTAGCGACAAAGCTTATGGCGAACTAATGACTTCAGAATATACAGAGGAGCACCCACTCCAAGGAATTTACCCTTATGATGCCTCAAAATCCTGCACAGACATTGTGACACGATCTTACAGAGAGACTTATGGGATTCCGGTAGTTACCACCAGGGCTTGCAATATTTATGGAGAGGGAGATTTTAATTCACAAAGATTGATTCCTGGAATTGTGAAAAGTTTTAAAGAGAATAAATTGTTCACAGTTCGAAACGAAGGAAGAGATGTTCGCGAATACATACATGTTGGAGATGTGGTAACTGCTTACAATGCGATCATTGGTCATGTGTTAACAAAGAATTCCCAGAATTCATTCAATATATCTTCGGGAGATAGATTTTCAACTCTTGAAGTTGTTAGTCGTGTCGAGCAGATTTTAGGAAGTGTGGTTCAAAAAGAAATAATCAGTTTGCACACCCTCGAAATTACAAAACAATTCATTAATTCAAATTTACTTAAGGCGACGACGAATTGGGAGCCACAGTTTAGCTTTGACAAGAATTTAGCTTCCGTAGTTTCGTGGTGTCTTGACAACATTTAACTCAAAGATAAAAAATAGTTTTGTAGTTAGCAACGCAAGGTGAGGAGAAAATTAGTTTTGAGAAACTTGAAATCAAGAGAAATGAATTTTCCCGCCCTCCTTAATTTCACTGCCATTTTTACCTTTTTTGGTTTAATTCAAGCATGGGTACTTACTTATTACTACAAAGTAAATTTCA
>CAIVDO010000056.1 GCA_903904665.1 uncultured Actinomycetes bacterium
CCGTGTTCCTTCGCCAGCTGCGAGAACGATCACGGTTTGTACGGTCACGAGTGAATCCTATCGGTGGCTCCGCCACCAGGTATCGATCCTGGACCCTGGGCTTCAAAGGCCCATGTGCTAGCCACTACACAATGGCGGAACACGTATTCTCCCTCATAAATGGGGATGGTTGTGACCACATTGCCCCTTCTTTATGAGATTACTTTTGCCCCTGGAACTGGGCCATATGCGCGTACAACGCTGCCAACAACACCGCTAGCCGTTAGCGCCACAGTTAAATCAAGGCCCGCCTCTTCATCGGCAACAAGAAAGGCAACCGTTGGCCCTGACCCAGAAACTAATGCACCAAGGGCTCCATACTCCTGGCCAACATCTAAAACTAATCGCAAAGCAGGTCGCAATGAACATGCCGCCGGTTGTAAATCATTTATAAGTGCAGCGCCTACAGATTCGGCATCAGCGGCTAATAAGGCCTGCATGAGTGTTTCATTTGTTTGTGGCTCAACGATTTCAAGTCCGGTGCGCAGACGATCACACTCTGCATAAACAGCTGGCGTAGATAATCCATGCGAAGAAAGTGCAAGCACCCAGTGATACGTGCCGCGCGAAAGGGCAGATGTTAATTGATCGCCATGACCTGTACCAATTGCAGTTCCACCGTTAAGCATGAATGGAACATCGCTACCTAACTTTGCAGCAATATCTGACATCTCTTCGCGGTTCATGTTGAGTGAATATAGATAATCAACTGCAACGATTGTTGCAGCAGCATCTGCGCTGCCACCGGCCATTCCGCCTGCAACTGGTATTGATTTCTTTATTTCGATATGGGCATCGATTTCAATGTCATACTCTTTAGCCATTAACGCTGCAGCTTGCGCCGCCAAGTTATTTGAATCAGCTGGAACGCCATGGGTTTGATCGCCAGTAATTGAAACGCTCACACCAGATTTTGGTTGAGCAAGAGTTAATGTGACTTCATCAAAAATTGAAATTGCTTGAAAAACTGAGACAAGGTTATGGAAACCATCTTCTTCACGTGGACCAACAGAGAGCTGCAGGTTGACCTTTGCAGGTACCCGAACAGTTACGCTCTTTATTGGCATGAATTGACCTTAATGCGTTCGTTAGAAAATGTCAGGTGCAACTGCAGCGATGGCGCAAAATCCGCCAATTTCTAAAGCTTCACCTCGAAGTGTGGGGTCGATATTTGCGCGCATAAGAATCTCTTCGGCCGCCGATGATGAGCCATAAAGGCTAGAAAGGGCTGATCTCAACATCTTTCGGCGCTGGGCAAATGCAGCATCGATGATGGTAAAAACTTTACGGCGCAGTTCTTCATCACCCGGTGTTTGTCTGCGGGTAAATGAGACTAACTTTGAATCAACGTTTGGCGCTGGCCAAAAAACCGAACGAGAAACTGAGCCCGCCCCTTTTACTTCTGCCCACCATGCAGCTTTTACCGATGGGATTCCATATTCTTTTGTGCCTGGTTTTGCCGCTAAGCGATCAGCAACTTCTGCCTGCACCATGACTACACCGGTGCGCAAGCTTTGAAATTTTTCCAACATATGAAGCAACACAGGAACTGAGACGTTGTAAGGCAAGTTAGCGACAAGGACTGTTGGGTCGGCCGGCAAAGTTTGAATAGTTAATGCATCCTTGTTAAGGACCGTAAGTCTTTCTGGGAATTCAAAGAGGCCTTCAACGGTCTTTGGTAGTTGCTCAGCTAATCGTGGATCAATTTCAACTGCTACCACTGATGCTGCACTTTCTAGCAAAGCTAAAGTTAGTGAACCTAGACCTGGTCCAATCTCAAGTGCGATATCTGTAGGACCAACTGCGCCAATGCGTACGATTTTTGTGCAGACATTGGAATCGATAACAAAGTTTTGCCCTAATGATTTAGATGGTTTCAAATCTAAAGCTGCAGCTAATTCGCGGATCTGAGCCGCACCTAATAATGTCATGAGGCGAAAGAGCCAAATAAGCGTTCGGCATTATCGCCAAGTGCAGTTGCTAACTCACCTAAGTCGGCATTTCGCTCAACGGCCATCGCACGGACGATATTTGCAATCTGTGCTGGAGTATTAAGAGCGCCTCGATGTGGCATCGGTGCTAAAAATGGTGAATCTGTTTCAACTAATAACTGTTCGATAGGAACAATCTTTACCGCCTCACGTAATGCAGGTGCGTTTTTAAAAGTTAGCGTGCCGGCAAAGGAGAGCACATATCCACGTTCAATGCACAGCTTGGCCATCTCTAAATCACCTGAAAAGCAGTGAAAGATGGTCTTTTCAGGGGCTCCTACTTCAAGTAGGACCGATAGGACATCTTCATGTGAATCGCGATCATGAATCACAAGGGCCTTATTTGTTTTTTTCGCTAATTCGATATGCCACTTAAAAGATTCCTGCTGGCGCGAACGAAGTTCTGGCGGAGTCCGAAAATAATCAAGTCCAGTTTCACCTATTGCTCGAACGCGTGGATGTTGCGCTAATTTTTCAATTATCGCCCAGTCGGCTTCTAAATCTTTAACAACGGGTGCTTCATTGGGATGTAACGCCACTGCAGCCAAAACCGATGTATTCCACTTTTCTGCTGCAGCTACACACCATGCAGATTGCTCTGCTGAATATCCCACTTGAACAATGCGATCAACGTTTACGGATTTCGCTTCGGCGATTACCTGACCTACTTCATCTGAATCAGGGGCAGTGTCGGTGATGATCTCCATATGTGCATGGGCATCCACTGTTGGAACAGGTAGAGGCTCTGGTAGCGGTGCGCGCGGACGATCAATATCGCGGTTGTGGCGATCTGCCATATGTTTTAAGCGTTCGTCTCTAAACGTGGAAAGAGAACAGGGGTCTTGGTAACTGTGACACCAGGTGGCAACTGTCCCCATGTTGCGACATCGCTAATCTTTTGTGCTGAAAGATCGCCAAGTGATGCTTTTGCACCCAAGCTCTCCCACAAGATTTCACATGTCTGTGGCATTACTGAGTTCAATAGAACTGCAAGTGCGCGTAAAGACTCGGCCGTGTTATATAAAACATCTTCAAGTATCTGTTGATTTGCAGGATCCTTAGCAAGGATCCATGGCTCTTTCTCGGTGACATAGCCATTTACTTTCTTACAGAAATCCATAATGGCAACGATTCCGCCTTGAAAATCAAGTTCGCATATCGCCGCATCAGCCTTTTCTGCCGCCGCTTTTAGTGCGCTTTCAAGGCCAGCATCACTGCTTTTTGCCGGCAGGATTGCGCCGCAGTATTTTTCAATCATCGCTGCAGAGCGTGAAGCTAGGTTGCCAAAGTCATTTGCTAGCTCAGATGTATATCTAGCGCTCATGTCTTCCCATGAAAACGAGCCATCGGTACCAAATGGAATCGCTCGCAAGAAGTAGTAACGGAAAGCATCGACACCAAAATGATCAGTGATGTCCTTAGGTGCAATTCCAGTTAACTTGCTCTTGCTCATCTTTTCACCGCCAACTAACAACCAGCCATGTGCAAAGACTTTCTTGGGAACATCTAAGCCTGCCGCCATGAGCATCGCTGGCCATATCACGGCGTGGAAGCGCAAAATATCTTTGCCAACTAAGTGAACATCTGCCGGCCACGTCTGTGCAAACTTCTTGCCACCTTGCGAATCTGGTGCATCTGTTAAACCAACAGCAGTTGCATAGTTGAGCAAGGCATCAAACCAGACATAAACAACTTGTTCGGTGTCCCAGGGAACTGGAATACCCCAATCAAAAGTTGAACGAGAGATTGAAAGATCGGTTACACCGCTTTCTAAAAATGAAACAACTTCGTTGCGTGCACTCTCTGGTTGGCAGGCTTCAGGATTTTTGCGATAGTGCTCAAGCAATGGTTGAACAAATGCTGAGAGTTTAAAGAACCAGTTGTTTTCATTTACTAATTCAATTGGCGTACTGTGAATTGGGCAGCATTGTTTTCCGAAAATCTCTCTTAAGTCCCCGGGGAGCTTAAACTCTTCACAACCAACGCAGTATGGGCCCTCATATTTGCCTGCATAAATATGGCCTGAATCTTTAAGGGTTTGTAAAAACTTTTGAACGCGCTCGGTATGACGAGTTTCAGTTGTGCGGATGAAATCATCGTTTGCAATATTGAGCGCTTGCCAATTGGGTTTCCAGGCATCTTGAACTAATCGATCAACCCAGACCTGTGGAGCAACGTTATTTTCATCGGCCGTGCGCATTACTTTTTGACCATGCTCATCAGTTCCTGTTAAGAACCAGACTGACTCACCTTTTTGACGGTGCCAACGAGTCAATACATCGCCAGCTACCGTTGTATAGGCATGGCCAATGTGTGGGGCATCGTTGACGTAATAAATCGGCGTCGTTAGATAAAAGGACTTAGTCACTTGCTCATCTTATTCGCATCGACCACCGCGGCATAAACCAATCGCTTTGCTATTGCAAACTCAGTGGCAACACTGGCAATTGCCCCTTTACGATCCATTCCAGCTGCTTCAAACTCACGAACTCGGGCGACCATCTCATCTGCACTTCGTGCCGCCGAATCAAGGGTTGCTCCCTCAATCACAAGAGTGATTTCACCGAGGACTTCATTTGTATCTGCCCACGTTGAAAGTTCAGCTAATGTGCCCCGAATAGTTTCTTCGTAACGCTTTGTCATTTCACGACAAATAGCAGCTCGTCGTTCTGTGCCAAAAACTGATTGAGCATCAGATAAGCAATCGCCCAGACGATGCGGTGCTTCAAAGAAGACCATGGTGCGTTCTTCATGTCGTAGTTTTTCAAATAACGCTAAACGTGCACCAGCACTGCGAGAAGGAAAGCCTTCAAAAGTAAATCGATCTGTTGGTAGTCCAGATAGAGCAATAGCCATAGTCACCGCACTTGGCCCAGGAATAACAGAGACTTCAAGGCCGCGCGCAATTGCTTCGCGCATTAATCGAAACCCTGGATCACTAATTGTTGGCATACCGGCATCAGAGACAACTAATACATCTGCCCCTGATTCAAGTTCTGATAAGAGCTCTTGCGTGCGCTCATCTTCATTACCTTCAAAGAAAGAGAGTACGCGGCCCGTGAAAGTCACTTCGATATCTGCGCACAATCGGTGAAACCTTCTTGAGTCCTCGGCGGCGATAATCGTGGCATCCTCGATGGCAGATTTCAGGCGCGCGCTTGCATCCCTTGGGTTGCCTAAGGGGGTTGCCGCTAATACCAATGCCATGGATTCAGTATCTCAGTAATTTCTTAACTGTTTGCGCATACGATTACACACATGATTGCCGCCATCGCCCCGATTCTTATAGCGATTGCATCCCTTGCCATTCGATTAATAAATTTAGCAACCCCTAAAGGCTTTGTCTTTGATGAGGTCTATTACGTTGATGGCGCCAGAGATTTCCTCAAATACGGAGTTGAAGTCACGGGCAGCAAGCCTGAATTTATAGTTCACCCACCCGTTGGAAAATGGCTCATTGCTTGCGGAATCAAACTCTTTGGCGACAATGAGTTTGGATGGCGTTTTGCAACAGCGATAGTAGGAACACTACTGATTCTGCTTTTTGCCCGTTTAGTTCATGTGCTTTTTTATTCACCACTATTAACAGCAATCGGTGCACTACTCATGGCATGCGATGGTTTGATGCTGGTGCACTCTCGAACCGCTTTACTTGATCTCTTTTTAACTTTCTTCGTCTTACTAGCTGTTTTCTTATGGCACCAAGAGCATCACTGGTTAGCGGCGATTTCAATTGGTTTGGCAATGGGTACTAAATGGAGCGCGCTGTATTTCTTGGCAGTCCTACTCTTTGCCTCACTCTATAGAATCTTTTCGCAACACCCATCAAGAAATCTAATTCGTCCAATCCTGATTAGATTTATTCAGTATGGATTTCTTCCACTCCTTGTCTACATCAGCACATGGACTGGTTGGTTTCTTAGCGATCGCGGATGGGACCGTCAGTGGTCACCAAATATCTTTTTGTCGTGGATTCACTACCACTCAGAGATGTTGGGCTTTCATACAGGACTAACAGAAAAACACTCTTATCAAGCTAATCCCTGGAGTTGGATGGTTATGGGTCGCCCAACTTCATTTTTCTATGATTCACCAAAGGGATGTGGCAGTGATAGCTGTGCTCAAGAGGTTCTAGCAATTGGAACTCCTTTATTGTGGTGGGCAGGAACAATCGCAGTTGCAGTTGTTATTGGTTTTTGGATTCGCTCATTATTAACGCGAACTACTAATTCTGCTTTGAACTTGGTGGTTCTTGGTATTGCTGCTGGCTACTTGCCGTGGTTCTTTTTTCAGCAGCGCACGGTATTTACCTTCTATGCCGTGATTTTTGAGCCTTATATGATTTTGGCAATTGTTTACTGCGCCAAATTATTACTCGATAGCGAATTAAAAGCAGGAATATCTCAGGCCCTAGTAGCGGCCTTCGTTGTGATTATCTTCTTAAACTTTCTTTACTTCTTACCTTTATTTACTGCCGAAAACCTTACATATGAGGCTTGGCAGCAACGCATGTGGCTTAGTTCGTGGATCTAATTACTCGTTGGCAGCGCGCGCTTGATTAAGTCGCTCAACAGCTTCATCTGCTAACTGTTGATCAAATATTTCATCGCGTGATGGAGATGCTGCAGCTAAGGCTTCGCGTTCTAGGCGCTCTTGCTCATCGCTCCATGCACCAGGAATAGTTAAATCGATA
>CAIVDO010000057.1 GCA_903904665.1 uncultured Actinomycetes bacterium
GGATCAATTGCGTTGTACTCCAAAAACTCTGTGTCTTCGGCTAGATCACTACCAAAAGGTGACAAAGAGCCTGTAGATATCTCATTACTTCTTATCTCATTCATCATCTCATCCCAGGACATATATGTTCCTGAGCCATCGTGGATGGGAGCTATTGCACCATGTGCAGCATTGCTCCATGAAGCATTTAAAAACTCCTCATTAGTTGCCAATAAATCTGCAGCCCTTGATTTAATCCGTTCTTCATCGATAAAGATAACCTGAGTATTAGCTGGCATCCGAGCAATAATCGTTTCAGTCTCATCAGCTAGCAGTGGAATCAATGACTCCATACCTTCGAAGATTATTCCTTCACTAATTTTTTCAAGCAGTTCAGCGGCAGCAGGCAAGGAATCTTTAAGCTCCAGCGCGCGATGACGTATCTCCTTAGTAATAAGAAGTTCTCGGCAGGGATAAATCTCGATGAGACCGACCACAGGTTTGAATGTGCGTTGATCGGCAACTTCAAAGAAACTCATATCTTCAATCTCATCGCCAAAGAAATCGATACGGATTGGATAATCATTGAGTGGTAAGAAAAGATCGACAATCCCACCGCGAACAGCAAATTCGCCTCGACGTTCTACTAAATCTGTTCGAGTATAGGCAAGGGTAGATAGATGACGAACAAGTTCGTCCAGGGACTGTTCTTTACCGATCTCAAGCTGCAATAAATCTGCCTTGCCAAGAGTTGCAATGATGCGGTGGATTGCACCACGCACCGGCGTTACAACAATTGGAAATGTTGATTGTTTCTTCTCTAATTCGTAAAGTGTTTGAATTCGCTTTGCCACGGTGTCGCTGCGTGGACTCAGGCGTTCGTGAGGCAATGTTTCCCATGCTGGAAACTCCACAACGTTGCTGTGAAGCTCGCGAAGTTCATTGACTAGATCTTCACTGCTTCTACTAGAGCTAGTAATGACTAGAAGTGGGCGATCATCACTGCGAGCAGCAAGGAGAAATGGATAGAGCGGCAGCGCAGCCACGATATGAGATGCATTGTGGGCTCTTGGCAGAGAAGAAATTAAGCCACGCACTATGCACCTCCCGTCAAACGCCGTAAGGCCCCGTTCCCAAAAGGGAGGGGGCTAATGGCTTCATTGTAATTTGTTCGCAGCATGTGTGGCGACCTGAGAGGATTGCCCAATGGAAACGAGCGGATTTGGTGGCGCAGTTGCAGCAGATGATGCTGCATTGCGCAGTGATGTCCGCAGACTTGGTGATCTACTGGGTCAGACCTTGGTTCGCCAAGAAGGCCCAGAGCTTTTAGCGTTAGTTGAAAAAGTGCGCAAAGCGCTTCGCGAAGGCGAAGGCGTTGAATTACTTGCATCTTTATCAGTTGAAGATTCAGTGCAGTTGGTGCGTGCTTTTAGTACTTACTTCAACTTAGCAAATATCGCAGAACAAGTGCACCGTGCCCGTGTTTTAGCAGATGCCCGAGCTGATGGTGGATCATGGCTGGCGCGTGCTGTAGATAAAATTGAAGCTGCGATCAAGGCGCAAACTCCTGGGCATGAATTAAGTAGTGCAGAGATTTCTCAATGGATCAACGAGATGTCTGTGCGCCCAGTATTTACTGCGCACCCAACTGAAGCTGCGCGACGTTCAGTCTTGAGCAAAATGGGACGCGTTGCAGATTTGCTAGAGGATTCACGCAATCCTTCACAAGGTGAACGTCTTGCTGAAACTATTGATTTGTTGTGGCAGACCGATGAGCTTCGCGTAGGACAACCTGAGCCTTTAGATGAAGCGATGAATGCACTGTATTACTTGGATGATTTATTTCGCCAAACTGTTCCTGAAGTTCTCAATGATTTTGCCCGTGAAATGAAACGAATCGATGTTGTAGTTCCTGTTACAGCGCGCCCTTTATCTTTTGGAAGCTGGATCGGCGGAGATCGAGACGGTAACCCAAATGTAACTGCACAAGTAACTACCGATGCCATGGTGCTTCAAGTTGGCCACGCTATCCGCGTAACTATCGATGCGATGAATTCACTGCGACAAATGCTCTCAATATCAACGCGCATCATTGGCGCCACACCAGAACTAAGTGCATCAGTTGAACAAGATTTAAAGCATATTACTGAGTTTGAACCTCGATTCCTGCGCCTTAATGCCCAAGAGCCATATCGATTAAAGGCAACTGCAATTGTGCACCGCTTAGCCCTGACTCGTGATCGCCATGCAAAGGGTGCGCCACATGTGCAGCACCGCGATTATGCCGATACAGATGAACTCATTAAAGATTTAGTACTTATGCGTGATTCACTCTTTGCACACAGGGGCGAACTCATTGCCACAGGCCTTCTTGAGCGCACAATCCGCACAGTTGCAGCCTTTGGAATCACTCACGCCACCATGGATATCCGCGAACATTCAGATGCCCACCACCACGTATTGGCACAAGCCACTGGTATTGCTGATTACATTCAAAAATCCCATGAAGAAAAGTTTGAGGTTCTAAGCAAGCTGCTTGCCGACGATAGCAACTTAAATATCACTGGCTTAGATGCTGCCGGACAAAAAACACTCGATACTTTCTTTGCAATCGCAGATCTCATTGATCGCTTTGGATCTCAGGCTATTGAAACCTATATCGTTTCAATGACTAAAGGCGCCGATGATTTGATTGCAGCAGTTGTAATAGCCCAGCAAGTAGGCCTTGTGAATTTGAAGAACAATAAGGCACGCATCGGTTTTGCGCCATTACTTGAAACCGTTGCCGAGCTTCGCGCAGCCGGTGAAATTCTTGAAAAACTATTAAGTAACCCTGCCTATCGCGCGCTTGTGTCACTTCGTGGCGATGTGCAAGAAGTGATGCTGGGTTATTCAGATTCAAATAAGGATGCAGGTATCGCAACTAGCCAATGGGAAATCCACCGGGCGCAACGATCATTGCGAGACATTGCAATCAAATACGGAGTCAAGCTTCGTTTATTCCATGGTCGCGGTGGTTCAGTCGGTCGCGGTGGCGGACCAACGTATGAAGCACTCGTTGCACTTCCTTGGGGTTCTGTTGATGGACAGATAAAAATGACTGAACAAGGCGAAGTTATTAGCGACAAGTATTCACTTGCATCCCTTGCCCGCGAAAACGTTGAATTAACTCTTGCTGCATCATTAGAAGCCACTGTTCTTAACCGTGGTCCGCGCCAATCCGTTGAAGATTTAACTAGTTGGAATGAGTGCATGCAGCTGGTGAGCGATAGTTCATTTGCTTCTTATCGAACACTGGTTGATCATCCAGAGTTACCTGCCTATTTTTATGCATCTACTCCCGTAGAACAGTTAGGAAATCTCTTCCTTGGTTCACGTCCATCACGTCGCCCAGATGCATCTGCCGGTCTTGCTTCACTGCGCGCGATTCCATGGGTATTTGGTTGGACGCAATCACGACAGATCGTTCCTGGCTGGTTTGGTGTGGGCTCTGGCTTAAAGGCAGCTCGCGAGGCAGGTAAGACCGATGTATTAAAGAAGATGTTGAATGAGTGGCACTTCTTCCACACATTTATCAGTAACGTTGAGATGACTCTAGCTAAAACCGATTTAGTACTTGCACGTCGCTATGTCCAAACCCTTGTCCCAAAAGAGCTTCACCATTTCTTGGATCAGATTGAAGCAGAGTTTGATTTAACCGTTGCAGAAATCCTTGTACTCACTGGCAAGAAGTCAGTATTGGGAGATCAAGAGATTTTGGCCCGAACTTTGCAAGTGCGTGATGCATATCTTTCACCGATTCACTTATTACAAATTAACTTGCTCAAGCGCGTTCGTGAGGCTGGCGATTCAGCAGATCCAATCTTGCGCCGTGCGCTCCTATTAACAATCAACGGTGTTGCCGCCGGTCTTAGAAATACAGGTTGATTAAGAGTTATAACGCGTTTGTGTACGTTCTAGCCCATCAGTAATCAAAGACTCAACAACATCTGCGCCGCGCACAATAAACTCACCTAAATCTTTTTGTTCTATCTTTGAAAAAGCTTTCAACACAAAATCCCCCGGATCTTGTTCACCCATAGGACGGCCAATACCTAATCGAACGCGGTAATACTCTGCGGTGCCAAAGGCTGAAGTCATTGATTTCAAACCATTGTGTCCGTTATCGCCACCAGCGATCTTGGTGCGGATTGCTGCAAAAGCAATATCTAATTCGTCATGTAACGCAATGATATTTTGTGGTTCAACTGAATAAAAATTAGCTAGAGCTTTAATCGGTCCGCCGGTTTCATTCATAAATGACTGTGATTTAGCAACGATAACTGGATACGCATCAACGCCAACGCCCAACTTAAAGGCTGCGATATGTGTGCGGGATTTATGTGAAGATAATTTAACGTTGTGGCGTCGAACTAATTCATCGATCACCATCTGCCCTACGTTGTGACGGGTGGCAGCGTATTTATCGCCTGGATTGCCCAGGCCCACTACCAACCACGTCATAACGGTAAGCGTAAGGGTTAAGCGTCCTTCTTTTCTGCATCTGTCGCAGGTGCTGCTGCATCAGTTGCTGCAGCTGGTGCTGCTGCCTCTTCTACTGCTGCAGTGGACTTCTCAGACAAGTGAACAACGATTGTCTTTGGATCTGACTCAAGTTCAACACCTGCTGGAAGCTTCACATCAGATGCATAACGAGATTCACCTGAGTGCATGCCCTGGATATCAACTTCTAGGAAGTTAGGGATTGCAGTTGCTTCAACGCGTACGTCGATTGTGTTGTGAACGTGCTCAAGGATTCCATCACGATCGTGCTCACCAATTGCGTGAACTGGAACTGCAACAACAACTTTTTCACCACGGCGAACAAGAACTAGGTCGACGTGCTCAAGGATCTGCTTGAGTGGGTGGCGAACGATCGCCTTTGGAAGTGTGAGTTCTGCTTTGCCATCGATAACAATGTCGAGCAATACGTTTGACTGCTTAAGTGCAACGCCGAGTTCGCGCGCTGGAAGAGTGATGTGTTGTGGCTTTTCACCGTGACCGTAGATAACGGCAGGAACCAAACCATCGCGACGTGCACGACGTGATGCGCCCTTACCAAATTCGGTACGACGAATGCCGTTGATGCTGATTTCTGCCATTTTAAACTCCTCTAGGTATCTTTCGGTTGCTTCACAAAAGTCCCAGCAGGAAAACTAACCCACACCGTCGATTACGGAAGTAAATTCTTACCCTCGCCGGAACAGTGGCAAGGTTATAAGACTGACTACAAAGAGTGCAAATCCCCGCTTAGGAGTGACCGTCAAAGAGGCTGGTAACTGAGCCATCTTCGAATACTTCGCGGATTGCGCGGGCAAGAAGTGGGGCGATCGATAGGACTGTCAGTCCGTCGAACTTTTGATCTTCAGAGATTGGCAAAGTATTAGTAATGACAACTTCTGATGCACGAGATGCCTTGAGGCGATCTACCGCTGGGCCAGAAAGAACGGCATGGGTTGCAGCGATGATGACATCTTTTGCACCTGCATCAAAGAGAGCTTCGACAGCCTTTGTAATAGTTCCGGCAGTGTCGATCATGTCATCGATAACTACGCATGTTTGGCCCTGAACATCACCAACAACTCGACCCGTTGTTGATTCATTAGGAATACGTGGGTCGCGAGTCTTGTGAATGAATGCGATTGGGCAGCCGCCGAGTAAATCTGACCAGCGTTCTGCTACACGAACTCGACCAGAGTCTGGTGAAACGATAGTTAAGCGAGAGCGATCAACTTTGCTTCCAACATAGTTAGCAAGCATTGGTAGTGCAAACAAATGATCCACTGGACCATCGAAGAAACCTTGAATCTGTGATGTGTGAAGATCAACGCACATTAAGCGATCGGCACCAGCTGTTTTGAAAAGATCTGCCATAAGGCGGGCGGTAATCGGTTCGCGCCCGCGGCTTTTTTTATCTTGACGTGCATAGCCATAGAAAGGTGCAACCACTGTGATGCGCTTTGCTGAAGCGCGCTTAAGTGCATCGACCATGATGAGTTGTTCCATGATCTGCTTATTCACTGGTGTTGTGTGGCTTTGGATTACGAATGCATCGCAACCGCGAACTGATTCTTCGAAGCGAACAAAGATTTCGCCATTAGCA
This sequence comes from uncultured Actinomycetes bacterium, assembly GCA_903904665.1. Lineage (GTDB taxonomy): Bacteria > Actinomycetota > Actinomycetes > Nanopelagicales > Nanopelagicaceae > Planktophila. The sequence goes on from CAIVDO010000057.1 coordinate 6,122, forward strand.
AAGTCATATGCAGATGTTGGCGTAAGTGGAATGCCGAGTTCTGATGCGACTTCATCGGCTAGTTCAGGAAACCCGCGGCCTGCAAAAAGACGTAATCTCTTTTCAGAAGATAAACGGATCTCGCTCATTTACTAGCCCTTCTTCTCTTTAGCTTCGGCTGCTTGCGCTGATTTACTTCCTGCACGCTTGCGCAGGACCCAACCTAATACATTTTTCTGCTTGGCTCGGCCAACACCAATCGCGCCGGCTGGAACATCCTCAGTTATGACAGAACCTGCTGCGGTATATGCCCCATCGCCCACAGTAAGTGGTGCAACCAACATTGTGTCGCTACCGATTCTGACATGGTCTCCGATAGTGGTGTGGTGCTTATCTACGCCGTCATAGTTAACAAAGATCGTTGCAGCACCGATATTGCTGCCTTGCCCGATAGTGGCATCGCCAACATATGAAAGATGTGGAACTTTTGAACCATCTCCAACAACGGCGTTTTTCATCTCAACAAATGCGCCAGCCTTTGTAGCATCACCTAAGACAGTTCCTGCACGCAGGTAAGTAAATGGACCAACGGTTGAGCCTTCGCCAATAACAGTGTCTGTGGCTATTGATTCAAGGATTGATGCGCCTTCTTTTACTTGGCAGTTGGTCAAGGTTGTACGAGGGCCGATTACGGCGCCAGATGCGATTGAAGTTGTTCCATAAATTGCACTGCCTGGATGGATTGTTACATCATTTGAAATCGAGGCCGTGGCATCAATCCATGTTGTTGTTGGATCGATAATTGTTACACCGGCCTGCATCCAGTGATCATTGATTCGATCGCGCAAGAGCGCTGCAGATTCTGCTAACTGCAAGCGATCATTAACTCCGAGAACTTCAGTGAAATCTTCAATCATGATTGCGGCAACTGATGCGCCTTCATTTTTTAAGATGCCGATGACATCAGTTAGATAGAGCTCGCCTTGAGCATTTGAATTAGTGAGCTTGCCAATAGATGCCGCCAATGCTGGGCCATCAAAGGCGTAAACCCCTGAGTTGATTTCAAAGATAAAACGCTCATCATCTGTGGCATCTTTTTCTTCAACGATTTTTAAGAGTTCATCAGAGTCATCACGAATGATGCGTCCGTATCCAGTGGGATCTGGATGCTCGGCAGTTAAGACTGATGCAGAGAAATTGCCAGCATTGTGGGCTGCGATAAATGCAGCTAGTGACTCACCTGTAAGCATTGGTGTATCACCGGCTAGAACTAAAACTGTTCCTTTAGGAGTTAAACCTGCCAACGCCAATTGGGCGGCATGTCCTGTACCACCGCGATGTTCTTGAAAAACCGTAGATGCTTGTGGCGCAATGACAGATATATGTTCTTCGACAGATTCACGGCCTGAACCAACAACGATGCATACTTCTTTGGCGTTGAGGTGATCGACGGCGTTTAAGACATGTCCAAGTAAAGAACGGCCAGCAACGCTATGGAGAACTTTGGCTTTTGCCGATTTCATCCGTGTTCCTTCGCCAGCTGCGAGAACGATCACGGTTTGTACGGTCACGAGTGAATCCTATCGGTGGCTCCGCCACCAGGTATCGATCCTGGACCCTGGGCTTCAAAGGCC
>CAIVDO010000058.1 GCA_903904665.1 uncultured Actinomycetes bacterium
ACCGCGAGTAATTTCAGCGATGCGATCACCAGATGGATTTGTTGCACTGCGATGCGCATCGCGTGGATCTCCGAAAGGAACATAGAAGATTTCACCGGCGGCGCCGCGATGCCCACGGTGTAGTTGGCCATTAAGGACTAAGCCAGAGCCAAGTCCAGAGCCAACTGAAAGCACGGCGAAGTTATCGATTCCTTGGCCATGACCAGCAGATTGTTCGGCGGCAGTTACTAAATTAATATCGTTTTCAAGCGTAGGTCGAATTCCAAACTCTCTTTCGACATGAGCCGCTAGATTTACACCATCGAGTGAGTTAATTGTTCCAGCGATTGAAACAACTCCCGTTGAATGATCGATAACACCAGGCGTACCAACAACTATTGCTGCCACGTCCTTCATGGAATATCCAGAGTCTTTGAGGACTGATTCAACTGCCTTATGCATTACCTTGGTTAAATCTTTAAGCGATAAAGAAGTTACTGGTACTGAAATCTGTGAACGCATCTGTTGGTTGAGATCACCGACAGCAGCACGAATAAAGCGTGAGCCAATATCGATTCCAAGAGATACTTTTACATCGCTGATTGCTTCGTAGACCGAACGGGCTCGCTTTGAATCTTCTTCACCAGGTGAATACTCTTGAATTAATCCGCTGTCGCTAAGCGAACGTAAAATATCTGCCGTTGTTGGCTTTGATAAACCGATATGGCGTGCGATTTCGGCGGCATGTAACGCCCCATTTGCCCGCAACGTATCCAGCACGCTTCTTTCGTTGAGCTCGCGGATCAGGGAAGGAACAGCAGGGGTGGCGTGCATTTAGCCTTTAACTCCAGTCAGGGTTACGCCTTCGATGAAGACTTTTTGCGAGAAGAAGAAAATAAGAATTACAGGGGCCATGAACAGAGCCGATGCAGTCATCATCATATTCTTATCGACGTGGTGAATTCCCTGGAAAGCATTGAGGCCGATTCCTAAGGTCCATAGATCTTCATTTTCAACGATATAGAGAAGCGGACCGAAGAAGTCGTTCCATGAACCAAGGAATGCAAAGAGAGCAATCGCTGAAATAGCAGGTTTTGCAAGTGGAACGATAATTCTCATCATTAACTTAAATTCGCTACATCCATCGATTCGTGCAGCATCTGAGATCTCATCAGGGATGGAGGTAAAAAACTGACGAAGTAGGAAAATCGAGAAAGCACTTGCAAAAAATGATGGAACGATGAGAGGAAGGAAAGATGGAATCCAATGCAGTCTAGAGAAGATGATGTACACAGGAATCATCGTTACTTGGCCTGGCAACATCATTGTTGAGAGCAGGATAATAAAAGTTGTATGGCGTCCTTTCCATTGCAAACGTGAGAGCACGTAAGCAGGAGGGACGCTAGAAACTACAGTTCCAATAGTTCCCATGAGTGAAACAAAAAGAGTATTAAGCGTCCATTTTAAAAATGGAACGGCCGTGAATACCTCAACGTAGTTGTGCCACACAAATGGATGTGGCCACAAAGAGCGAGTTTCGGCCTGACCTTTGCTCATCAGCGAGAGCACTATGACTAAATACAGCGGCATAATAAATATTGCTGAGAGCGCGATTAGCAGTGAGTGATTTCCCACCATGTGCAAGAAGTTGTTCCACTTCTTACTACGCCGAGCCTTGGCAGATTGAATCTCTAATTCTTCACGAGCCTGCATTGTAAATGTGCTCATTTGAATAGTGATCCATTCGGATAGTGGACCCAACGCTTCTGGGTCTTTAAGATGACTAGGGTGCACAGCAATGTGATTACAAGCAGCACCCACGCAAGGGCTGAGGCATAACCCATTTCATAGGCACGAAATGCGCTGAAATAGATATGGGTGGCGTAGAAATACATGGAGTGCGAATAGTCATTGACCTGGCCAGAGGCGACATATGCCTGTGTGAAGTATTGGAAGCTGCCAATCACCCCTGTAACAGTTGAGAAAAAGATTACTGGCGTCATTAAAGGCAAAGTGATGTACCGGAATGATTGCCATCCACTAGCACCTTCTAGAGATGCTGCTTCATAAAGTGAAGTTGGAACATCCAATAGTCCGGCCAGGAAAATAATCATGGTGTCGCCGATGCCCCATAGACCCAACAGAATCAAACCCCACTTAGACCATTTGGGATCTAAGAACCAAAATGGCGGTTCCTTGATTCCAATCGCTTCGAGCATACGGTTGATTGGACCATATGCAGGATTAAAGATGTAGGTAAATGCCATCGTTGCAGCAACAGCTGGAACCATTGAGGGAAGGAAGAAAATTGTGCGATAGATATTGCGTCCGCGCTTTGGTTTGGTTAAAACCCAAGCGGTAAACATCGCAAAAGCGATACGTAGAGGAATGCTGATGACCGAGATCCAGACCGTATTTTTTAACGCTTGCCAGAAATCTGAGTCCTCAAAAAACATACGATGAAAGTTCTCAAGGCCAATCCATTTCGGTGATTCAATTAAATTGAACTTAGTAAATGATTGGTAGAAACTTGAAATCATTGGATAAGCCGTGAAAAAGACCATTCCAAATAGCCAGGGTGACATACACAAGAAAATAAATAACCACGGGGTCTTTAGTTTTCTGCGTGGAGGAGCAAGCTCCCCCTTCTTTTTGAAGGGGGAGCTTGCAACTACCCTCGCTTGTGACATGGAGTTTTTACTTAGCTATTTCTTGCAATGATCTGATTGACCTTGTCAGCCAAATCACTCAGTGCGGTCTTGATGTTTGATGTATCTCCAGCCTGCCATGAAGCCATCACGTTCTGGAGCATTGATTCCTCTAGGTGCTCTCCAGTGTTTTTAACGGTGTGATAGGCAGACTTTGGATTATTCATAACATCATAAACAGGCTGATACCAAGTAGGTTGGTTATCTGGACGTGCAGCCTTGGAAAGAAGTGATGATGGTGAACCATTTGCAGCATCCCAAGCAGCGGCCATCTTTGTATCGGTTGCAAGTGCCTTCATGACAATCCATGCATCCTTTACATTCTTTGAGCCCTTTGAGATACCCATCTGTCCCTGGCCAACTACGCCTGAGCCATATGCAGCTAAGTTATCTGGAGATACAGGGAAGCCTGCAATTCCAAAGTTGACCTTTGATGTGCACTTATCAGCAAGGGCCCAGTCATCACCTGTGCAGTACATAGGTGCCATCCAGTTTGCATCCCACTTCATGGCGACTCGACCCGTCATGAAGTCATGGTCAGTTCCCCATTCGCCACCACGTGCAGCAACAAACTTAGTAAGTAGCTTTGAGCCCTTATCAAAGTTTCCGCCACCAAATACCTTGGCGATGAAATCTTTCTGCCAGTTAAATGCCTTAGCCCACTTTGCATCAGATGCAAATGCAGCGCTTCGATCGCCGGCATACCACTTGGCTCCAAACATCTGACCAAGCCACATGGAATCCATATCGAATCCGTAGTAACCAGCCCATGGAACAAAGCCAGCAGTCTTAATGCTGCCATCTGTGTTAAATGTTGTTAACTTCTGTGAATATGCAAGAAGTTCTGTTGTTGTCTTAGGTGGTGTTGTGAAACCAGCCTTAGCTAAAAGATCCTTGTTCCAATAGAAAGCAAAGATTTCTGAGTAAAGAGGTAGTGCACATCGATTGTTATTTGAGATCGAAGATGCAACTGAGGCAGCGTTGAAAGTTGATTTCATGTCGATGCCATCTTTACCAGCAATAAGTGTGTTGAGTTTTTGCCAAGCGCCAGTTCCGCAGAACCAGCCAAGGTTTCCATTTCCATTTGAAACAGAGATATCTGGACCATTGCCTGCATTAATTGCGGCAAGTGATTTAGCCATATCGATGTTTCCAACTGATTTAACAGTTAGACCTGGGTTAGCAGCTTCAATTCGCTTAATAGCTGCATTCCACATATCTAGATTTCCGCCCTGATAAGGCGACCAAACAGTCACTGTTCGTGGAGCAGCCTGCGCTGCGCCTGTAGCGGCAACCATGCTGGCCGCGACGAGAGCAGTTGCTGCAAATGATGCGAACAAGCGTTTCTTCATCATGTTTTCTCCTGTCACTTACTTGGGTAAGTCCACAAATAGCCCACGCCGTTGTGTTAGGAAACCTACCGCTTTGTGTTAGGTTACCTTACAGATTAATC
>CAIVDO010000059.1 GCA_903904665.1 uncultured Actinomycetes bacterium
CATCGATGTCTATCGAATGTTGCGTCTTAATAATCCGAGCCCATATATGTATTTGTTGAGATTTAATGAGGGCATCACAATCGTGGGATCTAGTCCAGAAGCGCTTGTAAAAATAAATCAGCGCGATGTCATGATTCACCCTATTGCCGGAACACGAAAGCGTTCGCCATCTCCTGAAGAAGACCACCGCTTAGGCGAAGAGCTGCTTGCAGATCCTAAAGAGCGCGCAGAGCATTTAATGCTCGTTGATTTAGGGCGAAATGATTTGGGACGTGTATGCGCTCCAGGATCTGTTGAAGTAATTGATTTCATGCACATCGAAAGATATTCACATGTGATGCATATTGTTTCAACGGTAACCGGAAAGTTAAGTGAAAAATCAACAGGCCTGGATGCACTCTTTTCAGTCTTTCCAGCTGGCACGCTATCTGGTGCACCTAAACCACGTGCGATGGAGATTATCGAAGAGTTAGAACCCACGCGTCGAGGAGTGTATGGCGGCATTGTTGGTTACATAGATTTCACCGGAAATATTGATACGTGTATCGCAATTAGAACTGCGCTCATCCATGATGGCACTGCATATGTTCAGGCCGGTGCCGGCATTGTTGCAGATTCAGATGCAGAGTCTGAGAATCAAGAGTGCCGTAACAAGGCAGCTGCAGTATTGATGGCAGTGGATGCAGCAAATAGATTGCGTAAGAACTAATGGAGCAGTCAATTGCAATTGCTCTTAGCGTGATAGTTGTCTATACAGCGGTCTTATTAATTGGAAAGAGATTTAAACTCTCATCGCGCTATGAAAGAGCTCCGCGCGCACTTAACTCATGGAGCGCCCTTGATAAAGGAATTGACCCAACAGATCGAGATAGCGCATGAGTATTCTTGATTCGATAATCGAAGGTGTGCGTGAAGATTTAGCTGCACGCAGAAAACCATTGGGGCAGCTACAAGAGGCCATGGATTGCGCAGCCCCTGTTCGCGATCCACTGCAGCATTTACTGAGTAACCAGATGTCAGTAATAGCTGAAGTAAAACGTTCATCGCCAAGCAAGGGCGCACTTGCCGCCATCACAGATCCAGCGGGCTTGGCCGAGAAATATGAAATTGCAGGAGCATCGCTCATTAGTGTGTTGACAGAGCAACGGCGCTTTGGTGGTTCGTTAGCTGATCTTGATGCCGTTCGTTCGCGAGTAAATATCCCTATCTTGCGTAAAGAGTTTATGGTCGATGAGTATCAATTCTTTGAGGCCCGAGCTCATGGCGCAGATGTTGTTCTATTAATTGTTGCAGCCCTGAGTCAATCTCAACTCAATGATTTTCATCAACTCGCAGAAGGCTTAGGTATGCGCGCACTTGTTGAGGTGCATACCAATGATGAGTTAGAACGTGCCCTTGCTATCTCCCCGAAGATCATTGGGGTCAATTCACGTAACTTGAAAACACTTGAAGTTGATAATCAAAGCTTTGCCGAACTCATTCCAAGGATTCCTACAGAGTTAGTCCGGGTCGCAGAATCGGGAATATCAAAGCGCGCAGATGTTGAGTTTGCACAAAACAGTGGCGCAACTGCCATCTTGGTCGGCGAGGCTCTTGTGCGCTCTGGTGATCCATCTCTTGCAATGCGACAACTTCTAGGTGCCGATAGGATTGGCCAATGAGCATAGAAACAAGTGATGTACTTGGCCATTTTGGGCAATATGGCGGTCGCTTTGTTCCAGAAGCACTTATCGGGGCGTTAGATGAGTTAGAGGCTGCACATAATGCCGCCACAGTAGATCCTGTATTTCAAGCAGAGCTAGCTGAACTTCATCGCACATACACAGGGCGCCCCAGCATCATCACCGAAGTTAAACGATTTGCCGAACATGCAGGTGGTGCGCGGATTCTGCTCAAGCGCGAAGATCTCAATCACACAGGCAGCCACAAAATTAATAATGTTTTAGGCCAAGCACTTCTGACAAAGAAAATGGGCAAGAAGCGCATCATCGCCGAAACTGGTGCGGGCCAACATGGAGTTGCAGCTGCAACTGCGGCAGCGCTCATGGGACTTGAATGTGTTGTTTACATGGGCGAAGAAGATACGCGCCGTCAATCTCTTAACGTTGCACGAATGAAGTTGTTAGG
>CAIVDO010000060.1 GCA_903904665.1 uncultured Actinomycetes bacterium
TGGACTAGATCCAAACCTCGACATACTCACAATAGTCCAACAGATATCGGATGCTGGCAGGGGAGAAGAGCTTAAAGATGCGCTCAACAGCAAAGAGATTCCTAACCATTTGTGGACTTGGCTTAGCTCTTCATGATTTCAATTGCCGTATGTAGTGGATGCAGTAGTTTTGAACTCACTTTTGCTTCTTTGAGAACTTCGAATACAGATTCGTAATACCAAAGGATTAGATCCTTGTTTGTCTCCTTGTTAAATCGAGTCCAAACTTCATCACCAATTTCTTGGTAATCGGTAGCAATTGCACGTGCATTGTGGGTCTTATCGGCAGCAGTTACAAACAAAGTATCTGTATCAGCACTCTTTAGATGTTCGATGTGATCTTGCCTGCGTGTCAGCCAACCTCCCTCACTATTTTGATCAACATTTATTGAGTGGCTACATCCTCTAACGATTCCGGCTACGCGCGGTCCAAATTGTGCGGAGATTTCTGTTAAGCGCTCTTCACCACCGTGGTCTTCGGCAACATCGTGTAATAACCCGGCAATAGCTTGATCTTCATCTCCGCCTGCTTCAAGGATGAGTGCAGCAACACCAAAAGGATGGCTGATGTACGCGATGTTTGTAGATTTTCTAACCTGATCTTTATGTTGCTCTGTTGCATAGGTCATCGCGTCAAAGAAGCGCTCCGATAAAAATACATGCGGGGTTTGTTTATTGCTCATTTTTCTCCTTTTTGGGCCGAATAACTTTCGTCCGCTTCTTAATAACTCTTTTTTCCCATGGACCAACTGAACCGCGTGGACGAACGGGGTCATAGACCTTGAAATCTCTATCTGCAAATTTGCTCAAAATATTGCGAGCAACGTTTTCTACGCTTCCTTCCATGATTTCAGACCACTTGCCATCACGATCACCGGTTGTGAATGTCCAGCCGATATTATTAACAGTTAGCAGTAGCTCATTGTTAAGGTGCAAAGTGAATTCGGCATTATTGCCCAAGGTTTGTATTCGAAGTTCTGCATCTGGGAAGCCGTCCCCAATCAAGTTTGCCACTTGCGCATAGGAAGGCATGTTCTCAGGCGGTGATGCATCAATCCATAGATTCATTTTTGACCAACTTTTGATGAAGGATTAGCAACTGGTCGAATAACGAAGTTGGGTCGTGATTTTCTCTCTACCAATTCATTGAAGTGATCATGTGCTTTTCCATGGCTCAACGCCCACTCACCTTCTGGTTCAGCCCACTGCCATTGAATTTGGATAATCTTCATCAGCTCCAAAATTGTGGGTAGTGATATCTGCACCACATGGTCGAGAGGATTTCCGTCAAGGTCCAAAGGCTTTGACATGCAAGCTAAACACCACGAAGTTTTACACTTCACTTTTCCGGCTGCTAGACGTTCCTGCATAAATTTTGCGACTGCAGCAAGCTTTTCTTGACCTTCAATCAATCCGACAAAGGAACTTCCAAGTATTGCGATTCGCAGTGGTGTCATTTGATCCTCCCTCAAGGTTTGAATAATTCGACCGTGCAACTGTGCTGCAAATTCATCAATTTCTTGATCGCTCAATGCCGAGAAATTCTCTGGGAAGGCAAATAGATGCTTCCGAGGGCGCTTGCCATATCCATCTTTCATATTCCACCCCCTATTGATTTAAAGATATCAGGGGGTACTGACATGGCTGTCAGGGTTTCAAAGCGCTACGACCGCATACAGATATGTCAGTGCCTTCAAGTATTCTGCAAACAGAAGGTAGCAAGTGGCGCCAAGCAGAGGCCAGCAGCTTAAAGATTCAACTTTCTAACAGTAAAAAGGGAGATTCTCATGGATATTAAAGCTCTTCTCGATGTAAATATGGTGGGTCTTGAAACAACTGACAAGCTCACATTGATGCTAGATCTAACCGCTCCGCAGAATCCAATGGCGGTAAATCGGCCCGGCCAAGCGGTGCAAATTGTTCTTGACCGTTCAGGCTCTATGGACGGGGCTCCACTTGAAGCAGCTAAGGGCTCACTTCTCAAACTAATCGATCGCCTTGCCCCGCAAGATTCATTTGGATTAGTGGCTTTTGATGACTCCGCACTAGTAATTGCGCCAATGCGCACTATGGCCGACCACGATATTCATGCCCTGCGCAGGGCGATTGCCGAGATGTATACAGGCGGATCAACAGATATCAGCGCTGGCTATTTACTGGGCCTTCGCGAACTAACTCGCGTTGGTGCAAGCGGTGGTTCAACGTTGTTGTTGATCTCTGATGGGCATGCAAATGCGGGCGAACAAGATCCTAAGTTCTTCTCAGATGTTGCCAGTAAATCTGCAACACAAAAAGTAACCACTTCAAGCATTGGCTTGGGAATGGGCTACGACGAGAGCATTCTTGAAGCGCTCGCCCAAGGTGGCGGGGGAGCACATCGCTTTGCTGGTTCCATCGATGAAGCTATCGGTGCAATTGCAGCAGAAGTAGATGACTTGCTGGATAAGGCAATCGTTAACGCTGTTCTTCGCTTCACGCCAACCGATGCAGTATCTGGCGCACCGTCAATTGAAATCCTGCAGCGTTTGCCATATTGGATGGATGGCGAAACTTATGTCTTGCAACTTGGCGATTTGTTCAGTGGTGAAAACCGCCGCTTTGTAATCGATATCGATGTGCCAGGAATTGCAGAATTAGGACTATGCACCATCGCCGACATAACTATTGAATATCTCAACTTGTCAGATCGACAAGAGATTTCGGTTTCGATGCCGGTCAATGTCAATGTAGTACCTGGTGATGTAGCCGCTGGCCGTGTTACAGATCCTGTTGTGCGGGCAGAGCGTTTGATCATCACTGCACAAAACGCAAAGTCACTTGCAAATATTGAACTCTTTGAAGGTAAAACCAAAGATGCCTCGAAGCGTTTAAAAGCTGTTGCCAAAGGACTTCGCCTTGAAGCTGACAAGATCAGTGAAGATGAGCCCCGTAATATCGATTCAAAGGCACGCATTAATGCCGAAGCTGATGAGATGGATTTACTTGCCAAAACAGCTGAAGAAAATGAAATCGCTTATTCATCTAAGCGAATGACGGAGTCCTTTTCAAAGGGAAGCCGCGGTAA
>CAIVDO010000061.1 GCA_903904665.1 uncultured Actinomycetes bacterium
AGCTTTGCCTCGGCAAAAAGCCCTGCTTCTACGCGTGTAGCAAGCTCTACTTCAAGCTCGGCATTAAGAAGTGCAACGCGACCAATCTGCTTCAGGTAATCCTTAACTGGATCAGCTGTTGCACCAGCGGTCATAACTGTTTGAACTGGCGCATCATCTTCTTCAGAGGCCTTTAATGTAAAGGCGTTTTCTTCATTTCCAGATGCTTCTTCTGCCAAGTTAACAACACGTGGTTGGTTGCTCTTATCTTCTTCTTCGCCATCGATGATTTCAACGGCTTCTTTAATGAGAGTCTCTACATCTTCTAATTCAACTTCTTCAAGCTCTACTTCTTCGCCATCGATCTTTACAACGGCAGCTTTACCAGTCTTGGCATCGATCTTTGGTGCAACAACTGGAAGCGGCTTTGGCTCGATAAGTGCGTATTCACTCTTCTTTAAAATTCGTGCTGGTGTGCCAAGTCCGCTCTTGCGAAGTTTTTCAACGATGACTGGAACATCGGTGGCAAGTGCGCGAGCTTCATCTACTAAATCTTTATCCGCCTTTTTAGGGATTCGGTTAATAGAAGTAACGCCGCGCTTTTCAAGCTCTGCCAAAACTTCATGTTGGCGAAGAACAGCGGTTTTAGCATCAACAATTGCTTGAACATCTTTTGCAGTTAAATCTTTCTTCAATGCAATCTTTGCAGGGGCTGCTTTCTTAGCAACAGGTGCGGCCTTTTTTGCAGGCGCTGCTTTTTTCGCTACCGCTTTTTTAACTGGTGCGCTCTTTTTCGCTGCAGTTTTCTTAACTGGCGCTGCCTTTTTTGCAGGTGCGGCCTTTTTTGCAACAGTTTTCTTTACAGGTGCGGCCTTTTTTGCAGCGGCCTTTGATTTCACCTTGTTTTTGAGCGCACTAAATACAGCCACAATTGTCCTTTGGTTTTCTCAGCGAGCGCGCTGATGCGATGGCTATATTATAATTTGTCCACAGGGGTAAATGCACATCCAAAAGCGATAATTCGCCCCCTATTTAGCTAAATCCAGAGCCTGTCTAATCACATTTCCCACCGATTCGACCTCCACAAGGAAGCCATCGTGGCCAAATGGCGATGAAATCCGCACAAGTGGCTGGGCAAGGGGCGCAAACTCGGCGATCTCAGCCTGTAGGCGCTCGGGGAAAAGACGATCGGTATCAATTGATACGACAACTATAGGAATCGTGATCGATTCCAGGGCGGCCACCACCCCTGCCCGATCTCGACCAATGTCATGGCTATTCATCGCCTCGGTCAGACATATATAGGTATTGGCATCAAAGCGATGGGCCAACTTATCGGCCTGATGGTCAAGGTATGACTCCACGGCATAGCGGCCAGTGTCATCTCCCTGAAGCTCTCGGCCAAAGCGAATATCCATCTCGGCCTCTGTGCGATAGGTCAGGTGGGCGATGCGCCGTGCGATGCCCATGCCTTCAATAGGTCCGCGCTCTTGTTCGTAGTAATCACCGTTATTGAAATTGGGATCGGATTTAATGGCACGGATTTGAATCGATGCCGTGCCGATTTGATCCCCAGTTGCAACGGCCGATGAACCGATAGTGCAGATAGCACCCACGCGATCTGGATGTTGCACCGCCCACTCCAGCGCTCGCATTCCACCAAGAGAAGGACCAACAGCGAGGCGATATTTATCTATACCTAACGCATCTGTGAATGCAACTTCGGCATCGACCATGTCGCGAATTGTTAGTGAAGGAAAACGTGAACCATATCTTTTGCCATCGGGTGCAATAGATGATGGACCCGTTGAACCTTGGCAGCCACCAATAACATTGGGGCAAACAACAAAATATTTATCGGTATCAAATGGCAAACCCGGACCAACCATAGAAGGCCACCAACCAGGTACATCTGACCAACCAGTCATAGCGTGATTAACTAAAATCGCATTATCTTTTTTGGCATTGAGTGTGCCCCAGCTTTGATAGGCAATCGTTACATCTTTGAGAACTTCGCCATCTTCAAGTACTACATCACCAATTTTTAGAAAAGCCCGATCACCGGGTGCATGGTCTTCAAGCCATGCCCCGGTGACCGAAGCGATTCCATGTGTCATTTATTGGGCAGCTGCAAATCCGACAGCTAGATCGGCCTTGATATCCTCGATATCTTCAAGACCTACCGATAAACGGATAAGCCCTGGTGTCACACCGGCAGTTAACTGTTCTGCTTCAGATAACTGCGAATGCGTAGTTGAAGCTGGGTGAATAACCAGTGATCTCACATCACCAATGTTGGCAACATGTGAGTGCAAGGTCAATGCCTCAACAAACTTCTTTCCAGCTTCGATTCCGCCCTTGATTTCAAAGGATAAAACCGCACCTGATCCTTTAGGCGCATACTTTGTGGCAAGGCCGTTGTACTTATTGCTTGGCAGAGATGCGTAATTAACCGATAAGACCTGTGGGTGCTTATCAAGCCAGTGTGCGACCTCTGATGCATTGGCAAGATGTTGCTTTAAACGAAGTGAGAGAGTCTCAAGGCCTTGCGCTAATAACCATGCGTTAAATGGACTTACCGCTGCCCCAATATCGCGAAGCAAAGTCAGGCGAATTTTAAAGATGTAGGAAAGGTTGGCACCAAATGCGCTACCAACGCCAAGGGCTTGGGCATAGACCAGACCGTGATACGAAGGATCTGGAGTATTAAAGCTTTTGAACTTTTCAGGATAGCGGGCGTAATCGAAGTTACCTGAATCAACGATTGCGCCAACAACTGCATTGCCATGGCCTGATAAGAACTTAGTTGCAGAGTGGATAACAACATCGGCGCCAAATTCGATAGGACGCAGAACATATGGCGTTGCAACGGTGTTATCGACGATCAAAGGGACGTGGTTTTCGTGAGCAATCTTTGCAATCGTTTCGATATCTAAAATATCGTTTTTAGGATTAGAGATCGTCTCACCGAAAAACGCCTTGGTATTAGGGCGAACGGCCTTTCGCCATGACTCTGGATCATCTGGGTTTTCAACGAAAGTTACTTCAACACCAAAAGAGGGCAAGGTGTAGTGGAACAAGTTATATGTTCCGCCATAGAGTGATGGTGAAGAAACAATGTGATCGCCAGCAGTTGCAACGTTTAAGATTGCAAAGGTTGTAGCAGCAGATCCTGATGCAACGAGAAGAGCGGCGACGCCACCTTCTAGGGATGCGATGCGCTTTTCAACGACATCCTGCGTTGGATTCATGATGCGGGTATAGATATTGCCTAGCTCTGCCAAACCAAAAAGATCAGCTGCATGCTTTGTATCGCGGAATTGATATGCAGTGGTTTGATACAGAGGAAGTGCACGTGCTCCTGTTGTTGGATCGGCAACTTGTCCGGCATGTATTTGACGGGTTTCAAAAGCTGCTTCTTCAAGTGAAAAGGTTGACATGTAAGTGATTCCTCCCAGTTATGGGAACACTTAATCCAGATATGCCGAGGTAGGGCATATAAGTGGAATTTAAGTGTTCCACGCTTATCGACTGCGTTGTGCTAGTCGATCTGGTCTTCACCCGGAGCACCCCACCGTGGTGGAGGGTTGCCGTCTAGTAAGCCGGGGCTAAACACTAGAACTCGTGACCTGGGCAGAGATTAACAGATTGTTGGGATTATTCGAAAATCCCCGCGGTGACTTTTGGGTGAAGCTCTATACGCATGGCAGCAAAGGCGGTGGCTGGCCAACCTGAGCCAAAAACTCGGCGCAAAAGAATTGTCAGTGAGTATCCCGGCGCATCGATGGTGGCCCGTTCTAGCAAACGATATGCAAGAGGAGTATCGCTACGTTCGTAGGCCAGGGTGGCAAAGAGTGTGGCAATTGGCGCTACATATCCCACCGGTGCGATCTGAAGTAAGTAGTGCCACATATGCCAATACGTATCAAAGCTCTCGGCGTTATGAGTACCTAAAGCAAAATCACGGACTTGGATATCGCTCAAGCGGCCAAGAACTCGGGCGATTAGATCTGGATTACTAGCAACGCCGAATTTTTCAAACTCTGCCGCTAAATCAATAACTGCCGTTGC
>CAIVDO010000062.1 GCA_903904665.1 uncultured Actinomycetes bacterium
AATGATGGAGGCGCAGCACGTAGATTCCAAAATGAAGTTGAAGTTGGAATGGTTGGAATCAACGTACCGATTCCAGTTCCAATGGCTTATTACTCATTTGGAGGCTGGAAGAACTCATTATTTGGTGACTCACATGCACATGGCACCGAAGGCGTTCACTTCTTTACTCGCGGCAAGGTCGTTACAAGCCGCTGGTTAGATCCAAGCCATGGTGGAATCAACTTAGGTTTCCCACAAAACGATTAACGTGATGCCGGAATGCCCTATTTAATTGAGTATTCCGCCGTTACCATTCTTGGATGAAACTGAGAGTTCTGCCAGCAATTGCGCTAACTCTTGGCCTGGCTTCTCTTGCAACACCAACATTGGCTTCTGACCCAGCTTTACAAAAAATAGGCGGAGGGGCGATTTCTTCGACGCCTGTTGCTACTGGCTTTCCAAGTTTTTACGTTAGTGCAGACATTGCTCGCATTCCCGATAATTTCAGATCAGGATTTGGCTGGTATTCAACAGCTTGGCCTTTAACCGACACTGTGATTGAAAATATGCAGTTGGGTTTAAGTGGTTCCTGGGTAACTCCCAGTAATGAGGATGAACCAGATTCAATAGCCAAGCAGGTGTGTGCAAACGGACCAGATTGGGTGCGAGCAGACACCATAAATAATGGCTCACGTGGATTTGACCTGATTCAAACTATTGAAGGTGGTCTTGGTTGGTTGGCTAATGAAAGATTCAAAACAGTAATGCCAAAACTTACTGTTGGTCCAGTGCAAGATTGTTATACAAATCAGTTGCAGGGTCCGGGTTGGAATTTTTTTGGTTTTGCACTTGGCTTTGATCCAACACCTAAGAATAGAACCGGACTTATTCAGATCAGTAATCAATTACTAATTCCACCTGATGGCATGCCGTTAGAGCCTGATTTTTCTGGAGCGCAAATCGGTTACACCTGGATGTCTTTACCATTACCAACTTTTGATCATGCCTATAACAATATGGCTGGGGAAAATAGTTGGACAATGTTTATAAATTCAGAAAATTTCAAAGGGCCCTTGGCTTTCATTGCCCCACAGTTCTTTGCAGATGGCTTAGTTTCAAACCCAATTCAAAAAGGCCTAACTCTTGATGTTAAAGGTGGCCGCCTAACTTCCTTGGCAGCTGAATGGGCGCAGATTCCTTTCTATAAGTATGTGGATAGCGCAGGAACAATATTTACGAAGATTCCTGGGCTGGAATTTCCCGTTGATGCCAATGGCAATATGGCACTTTCACGTAATCTAACTGCTTATGGTTCATCGGCAATCTCTGATGCGGTGAAGAGCGCCCTAACTTCAGGTGGTTCACTACCTCTTTCTACTTCTCCCAGCGGAATTTTCTTACCGAAACTCAATTCTCGTGCCCCTTCCGTTTATCAAGAAGGAAAAACGCTCGGAAGTTTATCCTCAACGCTTGCTGCAAAGTCGTTTGATTCACAAACTGCCTATGGATTTTCAACGTCAGGTAATGCAACTCTTGAAAAAATACCTACGTACTACAAGGAAGTGGGAAATGCCCGAATTGCTATT
The DNA here is from genome assembly GCA_903904665.1 of uncultured Actinomycetes bacterium. Lineage (GTDB taxonomy): Bacteria > Actinomycetota > Actinomycetes > Nanopelagicales > Nanopelagicaceae > Planktophila. The sequence continues at coordinate 1,566 of CAIVDO010000062.1, forward strand.
CCTGAATCCGAAGCTCCCGCAGCACTTGTGCAAGCTAGCTTCGGCGGGCTTATGCAAACATCTTCGTATGTGTACCAAGAGCCTTCATGGTGGAGTCAAAGTCCAGCTGCATCAGGAGATATAACTACAAACTTAAATGATGGTTCAAAAGTTATCTATCGCTGGTACAAATTTGTTGATCAACCAGCCCTTCAAAGATTTGATATGAATCAGTCAGAGAAGGATGGAATTCAGAGCGCAATTGAAAAAATGCAAAAAGAATGGGCACATTTTCCAATGATGAAAGACCCAACTTCAGGTTCACTTGTCAGCTTCGATTCAGGTTTAATGGTCACTCCACCAAAAGGCTTGGAAATCGGATACGTTCCAATAGTTGTAAAGCAGATGGCGGCAGATCAAGCTGCTGTCGACAAGGCACTTGCATCGATTATCGCAGCTGGAAAGAATGCAGGCTCAGCAATTGCTAAAGCAGCGGCCGAAAAAGCAGCGGCCGAAAAAGCCGCAGCAGAACTAAAGGCTAAGCAAGATGCAGAAGTAAAAGCAGCAGCTGACAAAGCGGCAGCCGAACTTAAGGCCAAGAAAGATGCAGATGCAAAAGCCGCAGCAGATAAAGCCGCAGCCGAACTAAAGGCTAAGCAAGATGCTGAAGCAAAGGCGGCAGCTGATAAAGCCGCGGCAAGCAAGAAAAAAACTATTACATGCATTAAAGGAAAAGTGACCAAGAAAATTACCGCGGTAAAACCGCTTTGCCCTACTGGCTATAAGAAGAAGATTTAATCACATAGTTTTCGCAAGTTTCCTACCTGTATTCCACAAGCTCACGCTTTTAAATTGCCTTATTCGATTCACTAATAAGGAGCATGAAATGCGTAATACACGGAAACTAGCAACAATCGCAGTAGGCGTTTTAATCTCAACAAACCTGCTCGCAGTTAGTGCATTTGCAGATAATGAAAACTCTGGAAGCAGCGAGAACATAACTCTAAAAGCTCTAAAGTCATGCAACTCAAAGGGTGCGCAGATTTCACATGATGACGAAGAGAATTCAAATAAGAAGCACTCATCTGTTGTTCGCGATGCGCAGAAAGTTCAGAAATCACTCAAAGCCAAGAACACTCCAACTGCAACAGCTGCTGCAACTGTATTAACAACTGCACTTACAACATATGACACAAGCACTGCAAAGGCCGTTGTTACTTTCAATGCGGCTAAGGTTGCCAATGATCTTGCATGCAAGAATGCGCTTACCCCATTGCAAACAACTTTTAATACATCACTTGCAACTGCAAAAACAACGCTTAATGCGGTTTTAACAAATCTCGCTTCAACTCCGCTTCAAAAGAGCACAGCAAAAACTGCATACAAAGCCGCAGTAACCGCTGCCAACACCGTATTTACAACTGCCGCTAAGCCAATTCTTGCTAAGAATTTGACTGATTCCACTTCAGCTCGCTTAGCGTTAACAAATGTGCAAAGCGCTGCAGAACTACTACTTAAAAGTGCGATTGCAACCGCGCGTCTGGCTTTATAGCCATAAATCAGGCTTAAAGCCGCTTTTGATTTCGCCATATCCTCTGCCAAAGGTAAGATTAAGCACGTGATGGCCGGTAACTTGGCCTCAAGCAATGCTTAGTTGATCAATAGAAACCAACGGTTTCCTTAGGAAAGTAGTTTTCGTGGCCAAGACTCAAGAGCACCTTAAAGACCTGCCTGTAAAAAAGCGCGAAAACCTTCGCAACGTTGCGATCATCGCTCACGTTGACCACGGTAAAACAACATTAGTTGATGCCATGTTGTGGCAATCAGGTGCTTTTGCGTCCTATAAGAAGCAGGACGATAGCCAGGATCGCATGATGGATTCAATGGATCTAGAGCGCGAAAAGGGAATTACGATCCTTGCCAAGAACACTGCTGTTAAGCGCGGTGACACAATCGTTAACATTATTGATACACCAGGCCACGCAGATTTTGGTGGCGAAGTTGAACGCGGACTTGAAATGGTTGATGGCGTTATTTTGTTGGTGGATGCATCAGAAGGTCCACTGCCACAAACACGTTTCGTTTTGCGTAAAGCACTTGAAAAGAATCTTCCAGTTATCTTGTTGATCAACAAGGTTGACCGTCCCGATTCACGTATCGCTGAAGTTGTCGATGAAGCCTACGAACTCTTCTTAGATCTCGATGCAACTGAAGCGCAGATTGAATTTCCAGTTGTGTATGCATCAGCTAAAGCTGGTCGTGCATCACTCAAGCGTCCAGCAGATGGTGGAATGCCAGAAGAAGAAAACCT
>CAIVDO010000063.1 GCA_903904665.1 uncultured Actinomycetes bacterium
GGACCTGGAACTATCTAACTTTTGACCGTGGAAATCGACACATCATGGATACGATTTAACTATGAGTGAATACATCCATATAGATGGACATGATCTGTACTGCTATGAATGGGAAAATGAAGGCGAAGCAGTTGTCTTGCTTCATGGCGGATTAAGCCAGAGCGCCCATTGGGTAGCAAATATTGTTCCGGCACTTGAGGATTACCACGTATTTGCTTACGACCGCTCTTCACATGGATTTAGTGCATACCGCCAAGAAAGCATTAACTTTAAATATCAAGTTCGCGAAGCTATCGCTTACTTGGAAAAAGTTGTAAAGGAACCTGCACATATCATCGGTTGGAGTGATGGCGGAATCATTGGCTTATTTCTAGCTATCCAACGGCCCGATTTAGTTAAATCTCTCGTGGCAATTGGTGCAAATTTTCATTACAACGGCACAGTGCCTAGCTTTGATATGGGGCCAATCAGTGAAGAAGATCGCGCTGAGTACGCTATCTATTCACCTGATAGCCCCGAAACCCTCGATCGTATTCATGAGCATTTCCATCACATGTGGAAGAGCGAACCCGAGATCGCGGTGAGTGATCTGCAGAAAATTCAATGCCCTGTACTTGTAATGGCTGGTGATGATGATGTTATTCGTCATGAGCACACAATTGAGTTGTTTGAATCACTACCACTGGGCCAGCTTGCAATTGTTCCCGGCACTTCACACATCTTGCCAAAAGAAAAACCAGGCTTAGTAAACCTAATTATTACGGAATTTCTTGAGGATTTAAGTTATCCGATAACGCGTATGCCTATCCGTCGGACAAATCCTGTTAACAATCTATCGGAGTAATTTTTCCTGTTGCTACATCATAAATTGCACCACCAACTGATACGCCAGTATTAAGTAGTCGATAGTTGCGAACCATCTGTACATCTTCAATCAATGCCGCTTGTTGATCTGCAACGGTTTTGAATTCAAGCTCTGAAGTGTCGATCCCATATTGAGTATCGATCTCACGGTGAATCTCGGCTTCATCAACTTGTGCCATTCGGCAGTTTGTGTGCGGCATAATTAAGATTCGCTTTACTCCGAGTAAATATGTTGCCAAGACCAATGTACGTAAAACGTCATCGGTAACGCGCGCTCCAGCATTACGTAAAATTTTGGCATCGCCAGATCGCATTCCAATTACTGAAAGCGGATTAATGCGTGAATCCATGCATGTGACGATGGCCAGACCCTTTTGGGCAACCCCAGTTAGATCTGAGTATTTGAATGTTTTGATGTATTCATCATTGGCAGCTAATGCATCTGCAAATTGATCGTGAGGAAAACTAGACATAGTTTCCTCCCCTAAAAAGACTACGAGCCCCCCGTCAGGATTGAACTGACGACCTGCGCATTACAAGTGCGCTGCTCTACCACTGAGCTAGAGAGGCCTACGTGCGAACACATAGTGGTCTTTCGACCAGCGGCAATTATGGCAGTGGAATGCAAAAACTTAAAATCGTGGGTTCAGCCCAGCCTCAGCGATAGGTTGTGCACGTGAGATTAGGCGTTTTAGATGTGGGTTCAAATACCATCCATCTGCAGGTCATGGATGCTCACCCCGGAGCCAGACCAAGCCCAGCGACAAATTTTAAGGTCGAACTGCGTCTTACTGAATATCTCGATAGATCTGGATCAATTTCCGATACAGGGATTGCGCTCTTGCATAAAGCAATTGGTGATGCCGTTGCACATGCCAATGAAAATCAAACAGATGAGATATTAGCTTTTGCTACATCTGCAATTAGAGAAGCAAAAAATGGTGCTGAGATAATTAGCGAAATAAATCGCGAACACCAGATCGATTTACAGATACTCAATGGTGATGAAGAAGCACGAATGACATTTCTTGCAGTTCGTCGTTGGCTGGGTTGGTCTGCAGGCAAACTCTTAGTTCTAGATATCGGTGGCGGCTCATTAGAAATCGCTTCGGGTGTCGATGAAAATCCCGAAGCAACAATCTCACTTCCTCTGGGTGCTGCTCGATTAACTCGCGATTTCTTGGGTAATGATTCATATAGCTCGAAAGATGTTAAGTTCTTAGAAGAATTTGTTTCAACAAAATTGGAAGATGAACTTCCTGCGATTCTTCGAGTTCATGATGCAAATCATTTCGTTGCAACAAGTAAAACTTTCAGAACTCTTGCAAGGCTTTCTGGACACATGTTTAATGAAAACCCGAAATATTTGGAGAGCGCTAACTTAAAGGCGATGATTTCAAAGCTTGCCGATATGACAAATAAGTCTCGCGCCGAACTACCTGGAGTATCGACAAGTAGAGCGCAACAAATTGTTGCTGGGGCCATTGTTGCTCGAGCAGTTATGGCAATGCTAGATATTGATCGGGTAGAGATTTGCCCATGGGCGCTGCGTGAAGGTATTGTTTTAAGAAGGTTGGACTGGTTAAATAATTAAGCCTTAGGTGCTTCAACCCAGTCAATTGCAATGATCTCGCCATCTCGATAGTGCAATACCCAAGCCTCACCTGGTTCAAGTTTCTGATCAAGCTGCTTAAAGTTTTTCTTGCCAATTAGCTTCTTTAATAATTTAGGCAAAATAGGGTTATGGCTACAGATAATCGCGCTTTTACCTTGATCCATCAAATCTTGTGCATAATCAAGTGGTGCTTCTTTATCTTTTGCAAAGCCATGTTCACTTAAGTCTGCAGAGTAAATAGGATTCATTTTTAGAGAACGCGCCATCGGATCTATTGTTTCAATGCAGCGTTGGGCATCCGATGAGTGAATCTCTGCGATGTTATATGGCAAGTATAGAGAAAGCATCCGTTTGGCTTGGAGCTGACCGAGCTGTGCAAGAGGGCGATCTCCATCATCGCCATCCCAATCTTCGCGCTTCACGGCTTTGCCATGGCGCAAGAGAACTAGCGGGGTTGTGCCACTATCAAACTCTAAAAAGAAATCAACTAATGACTTATCGTCTTCTAGCGTTAACTTCTTTTTTGCATCTGCTGGTGATAACCAGAGAATCTCATCGACTTCTTTGGGATCGATCGCTCCCACAGATTCACCTGTTGCCTGCGCTGACCAATACTTAACAATCTTTTTAATACCATCTACTTCATAAGTAACATCGCCAATCTCTGGACCAAAGACTGGCGTGAAACCAGTTTCCTCCATTACTTCTCGATAAGCACAGCCAATCATTGTTTCATTGGGATCTAACTTGCCTTTAGGTAATGACCAATCGTCGTAACGTGGGCGGTGAATAAGAGCAAGTTCAATCTTCTTCTTACCAACTTGGCGCCAAAGAACTGCACCTGCCGCGTAAATAACTGGGGATTCGGTTGTCATTTATCTATCCTTTGAATAGAGGTGAATAAAGGCTGCATGCACATCTAATAACGCTTGCCCGCGGCTGTTCTTTCCTACTTTTTCCCACTCTGTTCCAGTTAATTTCCAGCTAGCAGATTCAGGACTCATGCCAAGATCGATAATCTCTTGAAGGCGGTGCTGGTGATCTTTCTTCTCAATACGCACCAAACTTTCAACCCGGCGATCTAGATTACGGCCCATTAAATCTGCGCTACCAATCCAGTACTCATCATTTCCACCATTAATAAAGTGGAAGATTCGCGAATGCTCAAGGAAGCGGCCCAGTACGGATTTGACTGTAATGTTTTCTGAAATACCTTTTAACCCCGGTTGAACTGCGCAGATGCCGCGCACCAGAAGTTCGATCTTTACTCCAGCTTGTGATGCTTCATATAATTTTGCGACAAAACCTTCATCAAGAATAGAGTTCAATTTCAATTGAATTCCAGATTTCTTACCGGCTTTGTGGTTAGTAATCTCGCGATCAATACGTTCAATTATTCCAGAGCGAAGTGTTGAAGGTGCGACGAGTAAACGGGAATAAGTCGATTGCGGCGCAAAACCTGAGAGCTGGTTAAAGAGTTTAGTTAAATCCTCTGTAAGTTCTGGGTCTGCACTAAGAATTCCTAAATCTTCATAGACTCGTGCAGTTTTTGGGTTGTAGTTACCTGTTCCCATATGGCAATAACGTCTCAAACCGTTGGCCTCATCACGAATAACCAGCGATAGCTTGGCATGGGTTTTTAATCCCATTAATCCGTAGACAACGTGTACGCCAGCTGCTTCTAACTTACGAGCCCAGCGAACGTTAGCCTGTTCATCAAAGCGTGCACGAATCTCAATAACTGCAAGGACTTGTTTACCTGCTTCAGCGGCTTCAATCAGCGCTTCAACAATTGGTGAGTCTCCAGAAGTTCTATAAAGCGTCTGTTTTATAGCCAATACCTGCGGGTCTTGCGCGGCGATTTGAAGAAACTGCACCACTGAAGAAGTGAAGGATTCATAGGGGTGGTGAAGCAGAATTTCGCCTTGGCGGATGGCAGCAAAGAATAAATCGGGGTCTTCTTGATCTACTTCTGAAAGCGCTTTAGCTGTTCGTGATCTAAATCGATCAAACTTTAAGTCAGGAAAATCAAGATCGGCGATCTTATTGAGCGAAGTTAAATCAAGAGGCGCTGCAATATGAATGATATTTTCTGGATTAATTTTAAGTTCGCCAGCGAGTTTTTCAATTAGTTTTTCGTCGACACCGTTTTCAATCTCTAAACGCACTGGAGGGCCAAAGCGGCGGCGCGCAAGTTCTTGCTCGAGTGAAGTCAAAATATCTTCAGTTTCTTCTTCATCAAGATCCATATCTTGATTTCGTGTGATTCTAAATGTGTAGTGATCTTCAATAATCATTCCAGGAAAGAGCTCCTGAAGATGGATAGCGATCAAATCTTCAAGCGGTAAGAATCTAGTTGAACCGGTCTTAGCGGTTGCAATAAAGCGAGGCAAAATCTCGGGTACCTTAACGCGGGCAAAGAACTCTTCATGTGATGTTGGATTCTTAACGATGACAGCTAAATTAAGAGATAAACCGGAAATATAGGGAAATGGGTGAGAAGGATCAACGGCAAGTGGTGTTAAAACAGGGAAAATTCGATCTTGAAATAATCTAGTGACATATCCACGCTCGGTATCATCGAGTTGATCCCAATGCACAAATTCGATGCCTTCATTTTTAAGTAGAGGCTCAATCTCTTCGTAATAAACTCGAGATTGGCGGGTCATCAAGTCATTGGTGCGGATTGAAACCTGTTTCATCAATTCCATGGGAGTAAAACCGGCAACGTTTGCGGCAGTGACGCCATTTTCTAACTTACTCATCAATGTTGCTACGCGGACCATAAAGAACTCATCAAGATTGGATGAAAAGATCGCTAGAAAGCGCACTCGCTCTAATAATGGAATCCCTGGATCTTCGGCCAGCTCCAAGACCCGCTGATTAAATGAAAGCCAACTCATCTCGCGGTCGGTGATGTGCTGGAGCTTCATGGGGAAATTGTGTCCTTTTTAGATGAATATAAAGTGTCCAGTAAGAGACTATCATGCTAATCAAGGGCGATTAGGCGGCATTCTGGGCCGGGTGGCAGACTTAAGCCCATGATTACGAATTACTGGATGAGCCCGGAAACCACTTCAGTAAATCGTCTACCGATGCTCAATATTGAGCACATCGAAAAGATCAGCCTTGATGGCACATGGCGTTTTCAACTTCTTCGCAGCCCACGCGAATCATTGGGTCGCAAATGGGCATCCATCCCTGTTCCTGGTTTATGGACGATGCAACCCGAAAGCGAAGTGTTTTTCGATAAACCAATTTATACGAATGTGCAGATGCCATTTGAAGAACAGCCTCCTTTTGTCCCTGAACAAAATCCACATGGCGTGTATGAGCGAGATTTTGAACTACCAGAAAGCTGGATAGGTAAGCGCATAGTTTTACAGCTTGGTGGCTATGAATCTGTAGCACTTGTTTACGTTAACGGAGAAGAAGTTGGCCTTACTAAGGATTCACGCCTTGCTGCAGAGTTTGATATTACAAAGTTTGTTAATCATGGCAACAACGTATTGCGCATCGATGTTACAAAATGGTCAGATGCAACTTTTATTGAAGATCAAGATCAATGGTGGCATGGAGGCATAACTCGTTCAGTAAAGATTTTTGCAACTAACAAAGTTTTCATCGAACGTTTATACACAACTGCAGGTCTTGCAAAAGATGGCACAACCGGAACCCTAGATATCCGTGCACATATCGCTTCCCTAGATAATCTATCTACTCATAACTACACCTTGCGTACTTCTATTGAAGAGCTTCCTAAGGTAAAGGCAGCAAAGCTTTCTTCAACAATAAAAAGCTTTGTCGCACCGTTATGGACAGAGCGTGAAGAATCTCTCAAACTGCGAAGCGATGAGTATTTTCA
>CAIVDO010000064.1 GCA_903904665.1 uncultured Actinomycetes bacterium
ACTCCATCTTTAAATTCAAAAAGACCACGAAGTGTCATTAAACGTTTGCTCTGATCATTGATGCGGTTGGTATATCGCTTGAAGATGTCATAACGCTTATTGCGAGTTGAATGTTGCAAAGTAAAGACTGTTTCTGGGTCAAAGAGGTGCGGTTCACCTTCACGGCGCCACTGGTATTCGCCTCCAATAGGAAGACGTTTTGTTCCTGGGACTGCTCCCCCAGGTGGATATGCGATGTGGTGGCGGGCGATAGTCTCTTGTGCAATCACATCAAGGCTTACACCGCCAAGACGTGAAGTTGTGCCAACAAAGTATTCATCGATAACTTCTTGGCTCAATCCAATAGCTTCAAAAACTTGAGCGCCGGTATAAGAGGCGATCGTGCTGATGCCCATCTTGGACATGACCTTGAGAACACCTTTACCTAAACTCTTAATGAGATTACGCACGGCCTTTTCAGGTGTAATTCCAGTAATAACACCTTGTAGAACTAAATCTTCAGCAGTTTCCATCGCGAGATATGGGTTAACGGCCGCTGCGCCATAACCGATAAGAAGTGCAACATGGTGAACTTCGCGAACATCTCCGGCTTCGATAACAAGGCCAACTTTGGTACGTGTTTTTTCACGAATTAAGTGGTGGTGAACTGCAGAGGTTAAGAGCAAAGATGGAATCGGTGCTTCTTCTGCATCGGCATCACGATCTGAGAGAACAATGATTCGCGCACCATCATTGATTGCTTGCGAAACTTCTTCCTTAATCTCATCTAATCGATCACGCAGTGAATCACCACCATCTGCAACAAAGAAGAGGCCACGAATTACATGTGCGGCTAAACCAGGATGATCACCATCGGCGTTAACGTGAATAATCTTGGCCAATTCATCATTATCAATTACTGGAAACTCTAATGAAATCTGGCGGCAGCTACTTGCGCCAGGATCAAGCAGGTTATGTTCTGGGCCCATTGAGGTTCCAAGACTTGTTACTAGCTCTTCACGAATGGCATCTAGTGGTGGATTAGTAACTTGCGCAAAGAGCTGTGAGAAGTAATCAAAGATTAAACGTGGCTTGTTTGATAGCGCTGCAATTGGTGTATCTGTACCCATCGAACCAAGTGGTTCAAGACCATTTTTAGCCATGGGTGTTATTAATATGCGCACTTCTTCTTCGGTATAACCAAATGCTCTTTGGCGACGCAAGACTGATGAGTGCGGATAGACAATATGTTCACGAGATGGAAGTTCGCTTAGCTTGACCATTCCTGCATGCAACCAATCGCTGTATGGCGCAGCGCCTGCTAACTGATCTTTAATTTCGCCATCTTCAATAATGCGTCCGGCTTCGATATCAACTAAGAACATCTTGCCTGGCTGCAGGCGACCCTTACGTGCAATGTTTTCTGCAGGAATATCTAATACGCCTACTTCTGATGCAAGAACCACAAGGCCATCATGTGTCACCCAAAAACGGGAAGGACGCAGGCCATTGCGATCAAGAACTGCGCCTACTTGGTGTCCATCAGTAAAAGTTACACATGCCGGTCCATCCCATGGCTCCATTAAAGATGCATGGAAAGCATAAAAATCACGGCGGTTCTGCGGCATGGTCTCGTGGTTTTCCCACGCCTCAGGGATCATCATCAAAACTGCATGAGGTAGAGAGCGTCCACCTAAGTAGAGAAGTTCTAAGACTTCATCAAAGGATGCTGAGTCACTACCTGACATCTCAACGATAGGAAAGAGTCTCTTTAAATCTCCAGGGATCAAATCACTTGCCAATAATGATTCACGTGCACGCATCCAATTACGATTTCCCTTAACAGTATTGATCTCACCGTTGTGGGCAATAAAGCGATAAGGGTGGGCCAGCGGCCATGAAGGGAAAGTATTTGTGGAAAACCGTGAGTGAACTAGCGCAAGTGGTGAAACAACGCGCTCATCAGAAAGATCGGGGAAAAACTCCTCTAGCTGACCGGTTGTAAGCATTCCTTTGTAAACAATTGTCTGAGATGAAAGCGAAGGGAAATAAACTTTTAATCCATGTTCGGCACGTTTGCGCAGGCAAAATGCTAGGCGATCTAGGGCTAAGCCAGTTTCGCCATTTGCTCCAGAGATAAATAGCTGGTGGAAATTTGGCATTACTGAAAGGGCAGTCTTACCGAGAGAAGATGAGTTGATCGGTAATTCACGCCAGCCTAAAATAATTAAACCTTCTTCTAGCGCAAGTTTTTCAATCGCAGCTTTTACATCGACACCCGCTTCAACAAAGGCAATGCCCGATGCATATGCACCAACTTCTGGAAGCTTAAACTCTGTGACATCTTGGTAGAACTTATCTGGAATTCGAATGAGAATTCCTGCTCCATCACCACTGTCTGGTTCAGCGCCAGATGCGCCGCGATGCTCGAGGTTACGTAGAGCCGTTAACGCCTTTTCGACGATCTCATGTGTTGCAACTTTATTTAACGTTGCCACCATTGCCACGCCACATGCATCATGTTCTTGCGCAGGGTCGTAGAGACCTTGTGCATGCGGGTAGTTGGAAGACAAAGCCACGGCGAAGAGCTCCTGTTGTCGATTATGAGTTGCGGGACAACCTTGGCCCTGTGGTGCTGGCAAAGAGTAGCAACAAATGAGCTAATTTCTAAAGGATTTAAATCCCTGAAACATTGGCTAGCTGACCGATTCCAGCGGTGATGAGCATGCCCAAACAACCTCCCAAAATCACTCGAACCGTTGGAATGAGCACCTTTGAACCAGCAGTTCTAGCGCTGACTACACCAGTGAGCACCAGGCCAGCAATCGTAAATGCCACGATGCTCCATGCCTTTGCTCCTAGCGTGGGAGCAAATGCTCCTAAGAATGGAACGAAGCCACCGATTGTAAAACTCAGCGCTGAAGCAAGTGCAGCTTGCACTGGTCGTGCCTTTGTATGTGGATGCTGACCTAACTCATCGCGCAAGTGCGCAGCTAGTGGATCCTTCTTATGCATCTCTTGTGCAACAGTCATTGCTAACTCTGGTGAAAGTCCACGTGCAATATAGATATGTTGAAGTTCAAGAAGTTCGCCTTCAGGATCTGCTGCAAGATGTTCTATTTCTAATAAGCGATCTGATTCTTCAACATCATTTTGTGAACGGACAGAGACATACTCTCCTACAGCCATAGACATCGCACCGGCAGAAATTCCTGCAAGGCCAGCAGTAATAAGAAAATCATTTTTGCCAGCAGCTGCAACACCGATCATTAAGGATGCAGTTGAAACTAATCCATCATTTGCACCTAAGACTGCTGCGCGCAACCACCCTGCGCGATGGGTGCGATGCTCTAGATTGCGCTGCTGGACCTCTTCAAGTGACATGTGATTGAGCCTACCTGAAAGTTATTGAACTTTCTTAAATTGTATGCGCAAAATCAGCGCGCCAATCAGCGCGACAATCACACTGACCCAGATATTTAGGCGCAATCCCCCAATAGTGTGAGCCGTATCAATGCGAATTGATTCAATGGCAAGGCGTCCTATGGAGTAGCCCATAACATAGAGAGAGAAAATCACTCCGGGTGCTAATTTTTTCCCTAATCTGATTAAAACAAATGCAAGCAGCGCGCACCAAAGCGCCTCATAGGCAAAGGTTGGATGAAAAGTTTCAAAAGCTAGATAACCATTGGGGCGATATCGGGCAGGAACTTCTAAAGCCCACGGTGCTTGTAGCGGACGACCGAAAAGCTCGATGTTAAACCAATTACCAAATCGTCCAATCCCTTGAGCTAATAAAACTCCTGGTGCTAAAGAATCAAGAAAAAGAGCAAAGGCAGGCAGTTCAATCTTTTTAGATAATTGACGGTAGCGAACCCATGCAGCCAGGGCTCCAAGTGAGATAGCGCCCCAAATTCCTAGGCCACCCTCCCAGATTTTTAGCGCATCAACTGGACTCCCACCGCTACCAAAATAGGCATCGGGAGAAGTAATGACGTGATAAATGCGCCCGCCAATAATGCCAAATGGCACTGCAGTGATCGCAACTTCAGAGACTACTGATTTGGCATTGAGTGTGTGAGTGTGAAAACGTTTATCACCCAGCCAAATTGCAACGGCGATTCCAATAATGATGCATAGTGCATAGAGATGAAATGTAAACGGACCCAACTCCAACGCCGAAGTCGATGGTGATGGAATGGAGCGAATCAAGGTTTAACTTGCCTCGAAGGCTGCAGTGAACTCATCTAATACAAAGCCGCTATTTTTACGCTCCCATAGTTTTCCGTTAAAGAAAACAGTTGGAGTTCCCTGGACTTTATAGGTTGTCATTGAGTCGTAGGCAGTTTTAACAAGGTCTAACTTTGAAACCTTAGTTACGCAATCTTTAAAACTTTGTGATGTTAGGCCTGCGTATTTGCCGATCTTGACTAGGTTCTCTGTTGTATAGAAACCTGAGTTCTCAAGGGAGGGTTGTACTAAATACATCGCCTTATGAAAATCAAGATAATGGCCTTCATCGGCAGCGCAATAAGCTGCGTTGGCCGCAGAAACAGATTCATCACCAATAAATGAGACCACGTGATAGACAACATTGGCCTTCTTTGAACGGACTAGATCATCAATGTACTGACCATTAGTCTGCTCAAATGTATTGCAAACTGGACACTGTGGGTCTTCCCATAAATCAATAGTTTTTACTGCACCTGTATTGATTGTAATTCCAGAGCCATTTGCTGGATCTACTGTGGCAGTTATTGCAGCGCCTACTTTGAAACCGTCGAGTGAGGCAAAAGATTCATTTGCTTTACTCTTCTGGCTCACAACACTAAAAATCGCACCGGTTGAAACCACCAAAACCACCATGCCGATAACTAACCAGCGTGTGAAATTATCTCCGCCACTTTTGCTAGCTGACTGAGCCTTTGCCTGCTTTACCATTACTGCTCCTCGATAACTTGAAGTGGTTTTTCAATACTTAAACGGCCGTAGGGGAAAAAGTATAGATACAGTCCACATAAAGCCAATCCTAAATCGCGCAAGATTTCTAATAGATATGCACGGTGAACTTGGGCAGCCTTGGTTGGATCAATAGCGCCCCCACCACCAAAGCAACCACAATCGATGAGAATTCCTCGGGCCCACACAGAGATAATCGCTGCGATAAAGACTGCCATTACTACTGTGCCCATAACTGCAGCAAATCTGGCAGAGAGTCCGATTATCAAGAGAATCGCTATAGCAATCTCTAACCATGGCAATGCATAACCAACTACATGAGCGATATCTGTTGGAAGGATTTTATAGGCAGCAGTTGCACCTGCTGATTCAGATGGTTTGAAAGCTTTCAATGCACCTGCGGTAAATAGAACACCACCGAGAATTAATCGAGCTACTAAGGTAATAATCGGTTGATACTTATTATTAAAACTTTTCATCGACCTTCTCGCACTCCTAAAGCTAACTCTTGTGCCAATGCAGCGATTGCATCCAGACCCTCTTGCTCGGATTTGGCGTTAAGAAGCAGTTTAATAAAGGCCGATCCAACAATGACACCATCTGCATAGGCAGCAACCTGCTTAGCCTGTTCGCGCGTTGATACTCCTAATCCCACAGAAACTGGCAGCTGCGTATTTTTGCGCACACGCGCAACAAGTGCGCTGGCATCGACTGAGATATTTGCACGGGCCCCGGTAACACCCATCACTGAGGCTGCATAAACAAAGCCTCCAGTTTTAGAGATTACTTTTGCAAGTCGAGCATCTGCTGTACTTGGCGCAACAACATAAATGGGGTTGATCGCATGCTTATCGGTTGCCTCTAACCAGCGTTCTGACTCTTCAATAGTTAGATCAGGTGTAATAACTCCTGAGCCGCCATTTTCTTTAATTGCTTTAGCAAAAGCATCGACGCCGTATTTTTCAATGGGATTCCAATACGTCATAACAACTGCTGCGACACCAGTTGAACTTGCAACCTTAAGCGCTGCAAAAACATCACTTGCCTGAGTTCCACCCTTAAGTGAAATCTCTGCCGCCTCTTGAATCGTCGGACCATCCATTACTGGATCGCTATAGGGATAACCAATTTCAATCGCATCCACTCCGGCGATTGCTAGAGCTTGAATAGCCTTTGCGCATCCTGCTTGAGATGGGAAACCAGCAGGAATATATGCAATTAG
>CAIVDO010000065.1 GCA_903904665.1 uncultured Actinomycetes bacterium
TGGCCATTGAGATCGATGTGATACAACTTTTTCTGCCATAGCGCTTGTGCGATTCCATGAACAAAGTTAAGCCCTGCCATCTGTTCATGGCCGACTTCTGGATTAAGTCCCACAAGCTCTGGGCGATCAAGTGTGTAAATAAATGCAAGTGCATGACCAATCGTTGGCAAGAAGATATCGCCGCGTGGCTCATTTGGCTTTGGTTCGATTGCAAATTTAATGTCATAACCATTATCAGTTACGAATTCGCCTAAAGTATTAAAAGCTTCGCGGAAGCGATCGAGAGCAACATAGGCATCTTTAGCACCATCTGATTCGGCACCTTCACGGCCTCCCCAGCAGACATAAGTCTTAGCGCCGAGTTCTACCGCTAATTCGATATTTTTCATCACCTTACGGATTGCAAATCGGCGGATATCTCTATCATTTGAAGTAAATGCGCCATCTTTAAAGACAGGGTGAGAAAAAAGATTAGTTGTGGCCATCGGCACCTTCATGCCAGTTTCAGCGAGAGCTTTTTTGAAGCGATCGATGTGTGTGCGGCGTGCGCCTTCATCGCTACCAAAAGGAATTAAATCATCATCATGAAAAGTAACTCCGTATGCCCCACGCGCTGCTAACTCATTAACTGTGCGCACTGGGTCTAAAGCCGCGCGAGTGGGATCACCAAAGGGGTCACGTGCCTGCCAGCCAACGGTCCAGAGACCAAAAGTAAACTTATCTGCAGGTGTTGGTGTGAGTGACATGGGTAAAACCCTTCCCTTTTGCGCTGGTTTTGTACATCGCTAACTTACCTCTAATCTTGTCCCCTATCCATATGAAGGGCGAAAGCTTTTCTTTATGGGTTTGCGGGAGTGGTGAAATGGCAGACACGCAGGTCTTAGGAACCTGTGTCTTCGGACGTGAGGGTTCAAGTCCCTTCTCCCGCACACTGATATTTATTTGAAAGTTATAATCAATCCATGGCCAAACAATCGCCAGCGCGCACAAAGATGTTGGCATCTGCGGCTAAAAAAGCTGCAGCCGAGCGCCGAGCAGAAAAAGCTAAAAACATCTGTGCGCTTACTGCAGGTGAAGTTGATCTAGATAAATACGCCGCCCTTGATGGTGATTGGCGCGAAATCGGTTTAGCCGCACCCGCACGTCGTGCACTTATTGATGATGGGCTATTTACGTTAAGTGATTTGCGTAAGGTTTCATTGGCAGCGCTCAAAGAACTTCATGGCATGGGACCAAATGCCATCAGAATTCTTGTTACCGAAATGAAAAAGGCTGACTTAGCCTTTAGAAAATAAGTTAGGCTTTTTTAACAGCTGCAAAACCTAATTTAATATCATTCTTGATATCTTCAATATTTTCTAAACCAATGCTCACGCGAATCATTCCTGGAGTGATTCCAGCTTTTAACTGCTCTTCGGGATTGAGTTGTGAGTGGGTGGTTGAGGCTGGATGAATAACCAGTGAGCGCACATCTCCGATATTGGCAACGTGGCTAAATAGTTTTAGGCCCTCAACAAATGTGCGTCCGGCTGGTGCTCCACCTTTAACTTCAAATGTAAAGACTGCACCCGCACCTTTTGGTGCATATTTCTTTGCAGTTGCATACCACGGTGATGAAGTAAGGCCGGCATAACTTACATGCGCCACTTCAGGTTGTTTTTCCAACCACTCCGCTAGCACCTGGGCATTGTGTAAATGGCGATCCATTCGCAGGTTAAGGGTCTCTAGACCTTGAGACAAAAGCCAGGCATTAAATGGTGAGACAGATGAGCCAAAGTCGCGCAGGAGTTGCAGACGGGCTTTGAAAATATATGCAAGGTTTGCGCCAAAATCTCCGCCCACACCAAGCGTCTTTGCATACACAAGGTTGTTATAACTTGGATCTGGTTCATTAAAGCCCGGAAACTTTGCAGGATCCTTTGCGAAGTCAAAATTACCTGAATCAACGATCGCCCCGACCATTGCATTTCCATGGCCTGATAAGAACTTCGTTGCAGAGTGGGTAACGATGTCTGCGCCATACTCAAATGGCCGAGTGACATACGGGGTGGCGATGGTGTTATCAACTATCCATGGCACACCTGCTTCATGGGCAACCTTTGCGATAGCTTCAAGATCTAAAACTGCGCCTAGTGGATTTGAGATTCCCTCGCCAAAGAAAGCTTTGGTATTTGGTTTAACCGCTGCGCGCCATGCATCCATATTGCCAGTGTCATTTACAAAAGTAACTTCAATACCAAATTTTGGAAGGGTGTAGTTAAAGAGATTGAAAGTTCCACCGTAGACGTTAGAGCTGGAAACAACATGATCACCGGCTTGGGCAACGTTCATAATCGCTAACGTTGTTGCTGCCATTCCTGATGCAACGAGTAGTGCTGCTACGCCGCCTTCTAGTACCGCAATTCTTTTCTCAACCGCATCCTGGGTTGGATTATTAATACGTGTGTAAACATTTCCTGCTTCTGCTATTCCAAAGAGGTTGGCGGCGTGCTGGGTATCTCTAAATTGATATGCTGTTGTCTGATAGATCGGCAGTGATCGCGAACCTGTATCTGAATCCGGCACCTGACCTGCGTGAATTTGTTGGGTTTCAAATGACCACTCATTAGTTTCGCTCATGTGATTCACTCTGCTCTAGATGCCAAGCATTTGCAAGAACCCTGGCTAATTAATTACCGCATAAGCAATGAGCAAGAGCCCGATAGCAAGTGAAACTCCTTGAACTGCTTTTGAATCTAGCTTCTTGGCAGAGGCTGGCAGCCATGTGCTGGCAAGTATGAGCGCACCTGGAATGATTATTACCAAGCTGTGCTGGAGAACTGCAATGTGACCAGTTTGGTATCGAAGATTTATTAAACCCAAGGCGATGAGTAAATATCCACCCATGCGGTAGTTGTTGATTACGTTACTTTTCATAGTTTCCACTCCTCAAATAATAAGTAAGGGGCGCCGCATTAACGGCACCCCTTACTTAACTAGTTATTTATTAGTGATCTTCCTTCATGCCTTCAGCAATTGACTTCATGCGAGCGATCTTCAAAATAGTTAGACCGAATACACACTTAGCTAAAACGTCAGCGGCTGTGTAACCAACCTGCACGCCAACGAATTGCTGGGCTGCTACGCCCATATCTGTTGCTGGATTCATGCCGAGAATGTATGAGATTGGATAAACACCCCATGTTGCAATCAGAAGCAGACGCAGGCGACCAACAGTTGCTGCCACTCCTTCTGGTTGACGATCAAGAGATTTACCAAGCTCTACAAATAGCACGTAAAGGATGTAGAGGAATGGGATTGTTGAGAGAACACCAAATAGAATTGCAGTGTTCTTATCAGCAGAAATTTCACCTGGGTAACCAAGTGCGATCATTGCAGCCGAAGCTGGAACAAGACGCATGATGAGGGAACGTGAAACTTCCTTGGCTAGTGCCAATACTGCGATTACTTCAACAAGAAGTAGTGGAACAGTCAGCAGCCAGTCAACATAACGGTAAGCCTCATTAAATGAACCCTGAGCACCTGAGACATTTACTGCCATGTCTGCAGATGATTCATTAAATGAGTTGAAAATACGCATGTAGTGATACCCAGCAATGAATGTAACCATTGATGACATCACAAGTGCGTTGCGATATTTAGCTAATACACGCTGTTGAGAAACCAGTGTGTAGATAGTGCATGCGAGCATTGAAACAAGGCCAAAGGAAAATACGTTATAGACCAGGTTCCATTGATTGCTATCTAGTTTTAGCATGTAGCTATGCCTCCGTGAGGTTTATGTTTTCTAAATGTCTAATGGCATTTAGAACACCGCACCATTGAGGACCTCGAGGCGCCTCACTGCGCAGTGGTAGGCATAATTGTGAACGAGACCACAGAAATCTGCACTTTGAAATCCCAGAAAGTTCTCAATTTTCATGGGGATTTTCCCCTTGCTTAGGCGTGAATGGGGCCTTATTGGCCCTTCCAGCTAGCAAGCTCGAGGGCAAATGGGTCAAGACCCATGGGTCCGATTTTAAGGGCATAGGTATGGAACTTCTTGAGTGAGAAGGCTGAACCTAAACGGGCCTTTGCATCTTCACGTGCCTTCATCCATACGCGCTCTCCTACTTTGTAGGAAATCGCCTGTCCTGGCCAACCTAAGTAACGATCAGTTTCACTGCGTGAGTGATCCTCATCTAACAAAGCCTGCTCATTGAGAAGTTTGCGCGAGCTTTGCGCATTCCAAACATTGCCATCAAAATCGGTGTAGCCAAGGTGCATTCCAATATCTACAACGATTCGTGCAGCACGCAAGGCTTGAGCTGATAGATAACCCATTTCAATTCCCGGTTCATCAAATGCACCTAGTTCATTCATAAAGCGCTCGGCATATAGGGCCCAGCCTTCGCCGTAGCCACTGATCCATGCGGCATTGATTTGGAAACGTGACAGGCGATCTTTTTCAATAGCAACAGTTGCACATTGCAAGTGGTGGCCTGGGACTGCTTCGTGATACCAGGTAGAAACTAAGTGCCAACTGCTGGCTTCATCTTTACCCAGCATTGGAATCCATGTTGTTCCTGGACGAGACAAGTCTTCAGACGGTGGGTTGTAATAAGGGGCAGATGCGCTGCCTTCAGGTGCAAGACGGGCTTCGCAAATCTTGATGCGATCATCGATCTCAAAGTATTCGCCATCCATGCGCGCAATTGCCGCATCAGTAAAATCTTGCAGATACTTGACGACGTTTTCTTTTCCTTTGATTACATACTTTGGATCGTGATCTAGATGATCGGCAACTTCACGCAGAGTTTTTGCACCTGGCTTAATTTCTTCGGCGATCTCCCACATACGGGCATTAATGGCTTTTAAATCGGCCATTCCCCACTCATATGTTGCACGCAGATCTAACTTTGCACCTGTGAAGTATCGGGCCCACACTGCATAACGCTCTGCACCCACTGCATCCTCTGGTGTTGCAATTGGCAGATATTCATTTTTTAGAAAGCTTGCTGTTTCTGCTGCAGCTTTTTCTGCGAGTTTTGCATTTGCATGCATCGCTGGATATTTGCCGGCAGCATCAAAGTTTGTACACATCGCACTAAAGCCACCGTTGGCATAGCTCTCTAGTTGTTCAATCACGCCACGAACTTGGCGTTGGGCAGTTGTTTTACCGGATTTAGCAATCTCCATAATTGCACCTGTCCATGATTTATATGCACCATCGACGGCAGCTAGACGCTTGGCAATATTCTCGAAATCCTGGTCAGTGCTCTTAGGCATGAGTTCAAAGATTGAGCGGACATTGGAAGGTGGTGAAGTCAAGACATTCCAAAGCACAAAGGACTCTTGACTATCGTGCAGCGCCAATGATGATTCGAGCCGCTCTTGCATAACTGTTTGCGCAATTCGATCGATTTCATCGATTGGTTTCATCGCTACAAGCTTCTTCAATGTTTCGCGGGTTAAGGCTGCTGATTTTGCAGCTCCTGCAATTGAGAAATCATCGAGCTTGTCTTGGTTTAAGCCATTACCTAAATATGTGCAATCCATTGGGCTCAAGGCCGCTGAATCATCGATGAAAGTATGGCTGAGTTCGAATATAGGAGATCTAAATGTCATGGGAGATTCTTATCAGCGTGCCGTGTATTTGTCGATACGGGTTGAGTAATTAACTAGTACCCTCAACGCATGACAGTGCCGCCTGTAGTTCCACCCAAGTTACGCGGCTGGTTTCATTTAGGTGCAACCCCAGCGGTCATCATCGCTTCACTCGTTCTTTTTATTCTCAGTAAAGAATCTCTCAAATTTGCTGTCGCCGTTTACTCATTGACAGCCATCATGCTCTTTAGTGTCTCGGCCGTGTATCACCGCGTGCCATGGGTTCCGGCAAAAAAGAAAATCTGGCGCCGATGGGACCATGCAAATATAAATCTCTTAATTGCCGGTTCTTACACACCATTTGCTGTTGCACTTCTTGAGGGGCGCAGTAGAAATATATTGCTGCTAGTTGTTTGGATTGGCGCAGCCATTGGAGTAGGACTGCGAATATTTTGGTTAAATGCTCCACGTTGGCTCTATGTTGCCAATTATTTATTGCTTGGTTGGGTCGCCATCGTTTACACCCCCGCGCTTTATCGAGCGGGCGGATTGTGGGTATTGCTTCCAATTCTCATTGGCGGACTTTTCTACTCAATTGGTGCAATCTTCTATGCCCTTAAGCGTCCTGGGCGCGATGCCAAGTATTTTGGCTTCCACGAGCTCTTCCATATATTCGTCCTAGCCGCCTGGATCTCGCAGTACGTTGCGATTTCTGTGGCGATTTACAGTAAGTAAGGCCTTGCTCTAACCTAAGGCTCTGTTTTCAACGAGTTGCGAGGTAAGACGATGGCTGAGAAAAACTCCTTCCTTAATTGGGTTGGATTTAAGGGTGAAGAAGAACAAGCACCTTCATCGGTTGAGCGTATCCGCGAACTTGAAGCGCAACTGGCCGATTTGAAATCCCGCCGTGACATCACTGGATTAAGTAAAGAAGAGTTTGAAATTCTGGCAACAGAGACAGCGATGTCGATGATTAAATCTGCACAAGCCCGCGAGAGCAAAGCGCAATCAATTGCAACTCGATTAATCGCAGAAACTAATCGCACAACTAAGGAAGAGATTGATGCAGCTGATGCTAAAGCCCGCTCAATATTAAGTGGAGCCGAAACTCGCGGCCGCAAATACATTCAAGCAGCTGAATCTGAAGCCCAAGAAAAGATTTCTGACGCTGAATCTGAAGCCGAAGCTCTTATAGAGAGTAAAAAGCGTGAAGCAACTGCGCTAACAACTGCTGCACGCCGTGAAGGTGAGCGCATCGTCGGTGAGGCAACTGGAGAAGTTTCTAACTATCGCCAGTGGCTATCAGGGGTAATTGCAGAGGCTGAGCGTCTTTACAAGATCCAGACACAATCTCTTGATGCTGCAGAGTCTGCTATTCATCAATCACGTGCACGCCTGGAATCAGCTTTCACCCGTCTTGCAGATTTGCAGCGCAGTGTTATTGAAAACCTAAACTCTGATGACACAATCATTAACGCAGGGCCAATTCGTGTTGCAAGCGAACGCACTAAGCCAGCCCTGTCTGCACCAAAGAAGAGTGCAAAGAAGCCAGTTAAGAAAACGGCCAAGAAAGCAGCTGCAAAGAAATCTGCTCCGCGTAAATAATTAATCATGGCCACAGCCCGCGGTATCCGTTATATCCCTGCCATCGATGGCTTGCGTGCAGTAGCTGTTATTGCAGTGATGCTGTACCACTTAGGTTTTTCTTGGATACCTGGCGGATTTCTTGGAGTGGACCTCTTCTTTGTTATCTCAGGCTATGTAATTACCCGCTTATTGCTTGATTCAATTCAACGCAGTGGTGGCTTAGATTTACGTGCTTTCTATAAAGCTCGAATCCGAAGACTATTCCCACCACTTGTCTTCATGATTCTTGTGACACTTATCTATATCGGTATTTGGGCACCAGAGACGATGCGTCGCTTTGTAAGCGATAGTCCATTTGCACTCTTAGGTGCAATGAATTGGTGGCTAGTTTTGCGCCATACAGATTATTTTGATTCAATTGCACGCCCGCCTTTGCTGCAACACACTTGGTCATTAGGGGTTGAGGCACAGTTTTATCTGATCTGGCCATTGATTTTATTGCTAGTACTGCGTCAATTTGGAAAAGGAAAGATTCCTGGGGCGGCGATTTTCATCGCAGCAACATCAGCAATAGCGCTATTGATTGTCTCATTTGAAGTCGATGCAGCAAGTGCTTCCCAAGTAAGCCATGTTTACTTTGGCACTGATACTCACAGCATCGGTTTATTCCTTGGCGCGGCTTTAGCGGTGAGTTGGATTCCGCAAAACCTTCAAGAGCAGGTTAACAAACGCGCTCAAGACTTTATTGATGGAATCGGTGTCATTGGTTTTGTCGGGCTCATTGGAACTTTTCTTTTTGTCAACGAAAACGATCCAACGCTTTATAAGTTAGCTTTCCCATTAGCTGGCCTATTTGGTTGCGCAATTCTGACAAGCATCGTTCATCCCGCTTCTCGCTTTGCACCGATACTCAGTAGCAAAGCAGCGGTGTGGATTGGTGAGCGCTCCTATGCCATTTATCTATGGCACTGGGTGGTTTTTCAGGTTACCCGTCCATCGGTAGATCTAGAGGGATCGAGTTGGGCCCTTTACGCATTACGCATTTTGATTGTCTTTGCTCTAGCCGATATCTCATTGCGCTTAGTTGAACTGCCAGTTCGAAGTGGCCTCGTTGAATATTGGTTCAAAGGAATGAAATACCGAACTAAGAACGTACAACGCAGACAAAAAAGCTTAGTTGCCGCTTCCATTATTCTCATCGCCTTAGGCACATCATTGATCAGTGCGCATGCGATCTCACAAAGTGACAAAGAGATGGCACAGATAAAGAAGGAACTTGAACAACCAGCCCAGCCAACGCAGATCTCTGCAGCTGTTCCTGGTGGTCTATGGGTCACTGGGGACTCTGTCATTCTAGGAATTCACTACGAACTTGAAAAACGTAATCACATCGCCCTTATTAATGCACGAGTTGGTCGACAGGCACCTGAACTATTAGAAGTGATGAAGCAAGATAAAGCTAACACTGCTGGCTCAACAGTTATCTTTGATTTGGGTAATAACAATAAATTAACCACTGATCAAGTATCTGCAGTTTTTGAAGAAGTCAAAAATCAACCGAAAATTATCGTTGTTAATACCGCTGTCCCAAGAGGCTGGCGTGATGAGAATAATGCTCTGATCGCTCGATTTGCTGCGCTATACGGCGCAACTGTTATCGATTGGGCCTCTATCTCAGAAGGGCACCCTGAATACTTCGCCCCTGATGGAGTTCATTTGGTTCCAGCTGGCGTGCGCGCATACGTTGATGCCATTACTGCGCTTTTGTAAATTAGATACATCTTGAGAAATAAAAAACCCCTCACCATTAAGTGAGGGGTTTTTATTAATACTTTTTACTTGAACTCACCTGGGATTCCAAAAACAGTTGCAGGTGCAGTTTGTCCATCTGAGTAAACAGATGAAACACGGAACTGAGTCCATCCTGCATCAGCGCTCTTTGTAACAGCTTGAGTGAGTTGATCTGCAGGAACAGTGGCGATTGTTGTCCAGTCACCAGTGCCGTTTGCGCGAATCTCAACGTTATAGCCAGTTAGGCCATCAGTTGCAGTTGGAGCAATCCAGCGAAGTTTTAAGCCATCGGCGCTCTTGAGTGCAACAAATTTTGATGGTGCTTCAACTGTTGCAACCGCTGCAGTTGATTCTGTTGGTGAGGCTGATGCAGATTCTGTTGGCTCGCTAGATTGTGAGATTGAAGGCGCAGGTGCAGCAGCATCATCTGATTCAGAACCTGACTTTGACCACACGATTGCGGCAAGCAAAACAATTCCAACTACTACTGCAAATACAACACGACCTGAGGCACCTTGCTTTGGCGCAACTACTGGTTTAGCTGCCACAACTGGTGTCGCAACTACTGGTGTCGCAACTACTGGGCGAGCAGATGTAACAGAAACTCTTGGCGCTGAACTCTTTGGTGCTGCGCCTTTCTTGGCGCTCTTCTTTACAACGCGCTTAGCAGGAGCTTTCTTGGCAACCTTCTTAGCGGTTTTCTTAGCTGCTGCTTTTTTAGCAGGCGCTTTCTTCGCAGTTTTCTTAGCAACGCTCTTCTTTACTGCGCGCTTTGCGGTTGTCTTTTTCTTTGCTACAGATTTCTTAGCAACAGATTTCTTTGCTGCAGCTTTCTTAGCAGGTGCCTTCTTGGCAACCTTCTTTGCTGCGCTCTTCTTCTTTACGGCCACGAGTACTCCTTGGATAGCGGTGCGCACGCCAATAACGCGCGTCGATAGGACAAGGTTACCCCAGGCCCCTCATCATTTGGATGACATGAGGCGCAATTGAGCGCAAGGCTTTTCCGCGATGGCTGATGGCATCCTTTTCTTGGGCGCTCATTTGCGCGCTGGAAATACTCATTCCTAGGGGTGAAAAAATCGGGTCATAGCCAAAACCTTCGTGGCCAATAGGTGCATGCAAGATACGCCCATAAAATAACCCTTCTTCGACATGGGTGCGGCCATCAGGCAATGCCAATGCAGCAACGCATGTGAAATGTGCGGTGCGCTTTTCATCTGGCACATCGCGTAATTGATCAAGGAGTTTTTCCAGATTTGCCTGGTCATTTCCATGTTCCCCGGCCCATCGTGCTGAATAAATCCCCGGTTGGCCATTGAGCACATCCACGCATAAACCAGAGTCATCTGAAATTGAAGGCAAACCAGTTGCATCTGCGGTGTATCGGGCTTTGAGTAAAGCATTTTCCTCAAAAGTAGATCCAGTTTCTTCAACATCAACTAAATCTGGAAATGCATCAACGCCAATTAAATTAATTTCACCTGGTGCAAGCCCATCAAGAATGCGACGAAACTCAACAAGCTTTCCCTTATTGCGAGTAGCAAGTACGAGTGTTTGAGCCACTATTTGGCAAGTACTTCTTTTTGTAGGGCGCTCAAAGTTGCGCAACCATCAACAGCTAAGTCCAGAAGTTGATTAAGAAGTGCGCGATCAAAAGGTGCACCCTCTGCAGTTCCCTGCACTTCAATGAAACGGCCATCGCCTGCAACGACAACATTCATATCAGTTCCTGCACGAACATCTTCTTCATAGCAAAGATCGAGCATTGGAACGCCATCAATGATTCCCACACTTACTGCAGCTACGGAGTCACTGAGAGGATTTGCACTTGCCTTGATATGTCCCTGTGCTTTCGCCCATGCGATTGCATCAGCAAGTGCAACATATGCACCAGTAATAGCGGCCGTGCGAGTTCCTCCATCTGCCTGCAGTACATCGCAATCAATAACAATGGTGTTCTCGCCAAGTTCTTTCATATTAACTATTGCGCGCAATGAGCGGCCAACTAAGCGTGAAATCTCTTGTGTGCGACCACCGAGCTTTCCTTTAACGCTTTCGCGATCTGAACGTGTGTGAGTGGCGCGAGGCAACATTGAATACTCTGATGTAACCCACCCATTTCCTGAATCTTTTAACCAACGTGGAACGCCAGGTGAAAATGAAGCAACACATAGGACGCGAGTCTTTCCGAATTCAACAAGAACAGATCCTTCGGCATGGTCTAGCCATCCTCGCGTAAATTTAATTTCGCGCAGGTCATTAACTTCACGTCCATCGTTGCGTGCCATGTGGTGCTCCTATTGTCTAGAGATCTTGGTGTTCTACTCGAGTAACTTCTGGCCCTAGGAAGCGTCGAGCTAAGCTTTCAAAAGCTTTTGCATCGCCAGTTGCTAAGAACTTATGTTTTGGTGCTCCACTTTGTCCATCACGCAAAAGGTTGTTTTCAACCAGGGTGCGATAGAGATCTTTTGCCGTTTCTTCGGCGCTTGAAACTAATGTGACGCCCTCACCCATGACATAGGAAATTACTCCAGTTAATAATGGATAGTGCGTGCAACCTAAGACCAAGGTATCAACTTTTGCTTGCATTACTGGTGCTAGATAATCACGGGCAATCTTTGTTATTTCAGCACCAGAAGTTTCTCCGCGCTCAACGAATTCTACAAAAAGTGGACATGCGATTGAAGTTATTTCTAGCTGCGGAGCTGCAGCAAAAGCATCAAGATAAGCCTTTGAATCGACAGTTGCACGCGTTCCAATTACTCCGATATGACCGCTTCGAGTAGCAGCAACAGCGCGTCGAACTGCAGGTTGAATAACTTCAATCACAGGAACTGAATAACGCTCACGTGCATCACGCAACATTGCAGCACTTGCTGTATTGCAAGCAATTACTAAGGCCTTAACGCCTTGGTCAACTAAGAAATCTAAAGTTTCTAAGGCAAATTCACGTACTTCGGCTAAAGGTCTCGGGCCATAAGGTCCACGCGCTGTGTCGCCTATATAAATAGTTGATTCATTAGGAAGTTGATCCAAAATAGCTCTGGCAACGGTAAGCCCACCAACTCCTGAATCGAAGATTCCAATGGGGGCGTTACTCACGGGCTAAGCCTACCGTGAGCGTGAAGTGAAAACTAAATAGCTTCATCCATAAGGGCCAGAATTAAGGATTCTTGCAGCCATCCCAACCAACTGTAAACGGCATATACCCCGCGCATTGGATCATCTGGCGCCAAAAGTTCTAACTCTTCATGGCTTGTTTGTTCAACTTTTAATCTCACGCCAAGGGCCAAACGAATGTCATTCATCGCTCCCAGCCAGTCATTTGCACCATCATGATCAACTTCAATAATTCCATCTATAGAACTTTTCAAAGTGATGCGCATGGACATTGAATGGCCATATTTCTTTGCACGCAAAGTCGATTCGGTATATCTGCGAAACTCTGCAGCATCTACTTGATCTGCATATGCATTAGGTAATAGTCGAAGTAATACCTCATCTTCAGGAGGCGAATCATGTGTTGTAATCCCAACCATCGCAGCCAGCGGATCATCGACATGGTTATCGGTTCGCTCACCTAATAATTCAAGAATCTGTTCCACTAAATTAGTGAGAACTTCACGCTCTGATTCTGAGAACTGCGCAATAAATGCATTTTCTCCGTGACGGTGGAAGCCATGTTGCTCATCGGAATCATGTTCTGTCATAGGGCCTGATCACCTCGTTGCAAAGTTGCCCATAAGCCATATTCATGCAAGCGCGCAACATCATGTTCCATTTCTTCACGGCTGCCTGTTGAAACTACTGCTTTGCCTTCGGTATGGACTTTCATCATTAACTGATTGGCTTTTTCTTTTGTGTAGCCAAAGAGCTCCATCAAAACATAAGTCACATATGTCATGAGATTAACTGGGTCATCCCAAACAATTGTTACCCATGGCTTATCGCCACTAAAGATCTCCTTTATCGCCTCTTCGATCTTGTCATCGATTTTTACCATCTTTAACGGACCACCACTGCAAACTCTGGAGTAAGAACTTGCTCATTCTTAGTAGTTACTTGAACTCGCAATTTCACAACTCCTTTACTATTTTCGATAATGCTAAGAGAAAAATCTCCAGCAGTTCCAGTTGTTGCACTACCTACATTTTGCCATTTTCCTGCCATAAATTTTTGAATAGTGACGGCTTGTCCCCCTGCAATTGGAAGAATCCCTCCTTTAACCAATATTTCTTGACCATGTTTAACTGTCGATGGTCGATCAAGAATTATGCGCGAGAGCAGTACTACTTTTTGCTCATTGCTGCGTGATTCGGCCCGCTCCCACGTGGCCTCTGTACTTAATCTAAATGATGAAGTTCCTGCAATGGTCACAGGTACGCTCACCATTCCATCAACTCCGCTTATGAGTTCAGTAATAGTTGTCCAGGAGTTTTCATTTTCACGTTTGATTTCAACACTTACTGGGATGCCCACAACTGGTGACTTATCTTTAAGCGTTAGGACCCCGCGCAGAGTGAATACTCCGCCGTAATACATGCCCTTGTTATCGCTCTGATCAAGAGTCAGTGAGTTGATGACGGTATCCGGAGCAATTGCCAGAGCAACATTTCGCATCGCGGTGGTTGCCGCCGCATCTTCCATTCCTAAAGTCCATAGCGCGCTACCACCTAGGCGATATTTTGCAACTAAGTTCATGCGCTCTAAGTAACTGCGATCATTTTGATACCAAACTGTTCGGTTTACCGTGCATGTGGTGGCTGCACCTTTTGCAGTTAATCCATTGAAAGTTTGAGTGTATGAATAAGTTGCTTCGCTGTTTTTCTCATCGAAAACAGGCGTTGCGTTATCAATTGCAGCTTTTGCTGCTGCGTAATTCATTTTAAATGTAGAAGCCTTAGCACCGCCGATTAAACCGGGAGGAGCAGAGACTGGACAAGTTCCGCTAACACTTGTTATCCAATCCCGTCCATATCCAGGTAAACCGATAAATACTTTTGAGGCTGGCATAATTGAAACTGCATATTTAAGAGTTTTCTCTGTCCATGCAATCGGTCCGATAGGTCCTGGCTTTGCAACAGAGTAGTCATACGTCATTATTCGCAATCGATCAATACTTGAAGCAATTGCTGCCCAAGAATAGACGGTGTAACCCTTTTGTTTTTCTGTTGGATCAAATGAATATGGCGCAGAAATCGACAGTAGTTTTTGTTGTGCATGAAGTGCGGTACTGAGCTCTTTAACAAATAGAACCCAGTTTGGGGCAGTCTTTGCCCACGTGGTATTTCCATCCACAAATGCGAAGCCTTCAAAATCTAAGTCAATGCCATCGAATGAATATTTGTTTACTAAATCCACAATTGATTTAACAATCGTTGTGCGCACTTCTGCTTTAGCTAAATATCCAGAAAGTACTAATTTATCGCTGCCATCGGTAATTGTGGGAATTAACTTTAATCCGCTTTTTTGCATCAGACAGATCGTGTCTTTTATTGGCCAAGAAGGATTACCTGTTGTGTAATCATCTCTAATAAGAGTCGGAGTTTTTAATGTGTACCAAAAAGGCATTACTTCTTTCATGAGATCTTTATTAGCAAACAAATAGGAAGAGTTCAGTGTTGCTAAATCTTCTGGCGTGTATTCACTATCCTCGCAAGTAACAGGAGCCCCTGCTGCTGGAGTTGGCAATGTTGGAATCTTTTTAATAAAAGGCATAACTGTTTTAACTGAGTAATAAGGTATCCAGCCAGAGACTATTTTGCGGGGCTGGTTATCTGCAGCAAAAGCATTAGGAGCTAACGGGCAGATCATTAATACAATAAGTGCCAGAACAGAACTTCGCCTCATAATTACTTGTCTTCAGGTTCGGGTTTTAACCCTGCATAAATCTCTTTGCATGTTGGGCAAATGGGGTATTTCTCAGGATCACGTGAAGGAATCCATTTCTTGCCACACAGAGCCTTAACGGCTTTGCCGGTTACTGCAGATTCGGTAATTTTCTCTTTCTTCACATAATGCGAAAACCGATCATGGCCGCCATCATCTTCTTGCAGGTCGGGTCTAGTTAAGAGATCGGTATCTGATTCCGTCTCCATTGCGCGCTTTCCAAAGAGGCCCATGAGGTGGATAAGAATACCTTTGGTGATGGCAAAACTACCTAGTAGAATTGGCAAATGAAGGACTTACTGCGCACACAAGATCTCAGCCGCGATGATGTCGAGCTTTTGCTCGATACTGCCGCTGCATTTGCCGAAGATCCACTGCGCTCTAAGACGGCGCTAGCAAATAAAACAGTAGCGATCTATATGACTAAGCCTTCGACTCGCACAAGGCTGTCCTCTGAAACCGCTGTTGCACATTTAGGTGGCACTCCGATTTTTATCCGCGGAGATGAACTCCAACTTGGACGTGGTGAAACTATTGCCGATACAGCAAAAATTATCAGCGGCTACTGCAGCGCGCTTATTATCCGCACCTTTGCACAGGCCGACGTCAATGAACTTGGTGCACATGCATCTATCCCTGTGATCAATGCATTAACCGATGATGATCATCCAACACAACTACTTGCTGACTGGTTGACGATTCGTGAAAACTTTGGCAAAGATATTTCAGGACGTAAATTTGTATATCTTGGTGATGGAAACAATATGTCGCATGCCTGGTTAATCATGGGCGCAATCATGGGTGCACATGTTGTTGCTGCAACTCCAAATGGTAAGTGGGCACCAAATCCACAGGTTGTTGAGATTGCAAAAAATATTGCAACAAAAAGCGGCGGCACAGTTGAAGTTATTCATGATCCAGAAGCTGCCGCACAAGATGCATCCGTTCTCTATACAGATGTGTGGATGTCGATGGGTGACTCTGAAAGTGAACGCGATGAGAAAGTGCTAGCACTCTCTCCATTTGCAGTAACTGAGAATTTAATCTCATTAACAAATACAGATTCAATATTCATGCACTGTTTACCTGCTCACAGAGGTGAAGAGGTTGAGGCAAGCGTGATCGATGGTCCACGTTCAGTTATTTGGCGTGAGGCATATCATCGTCGTACAACGATTCAATCTCTGTTATTTCACCTTACGAAGGGTGACTTGAAAGGCAACTAGCACTAGCATTCTGTTCATGCGTGTAGTCGTCCCGAAAGAAATTAAAGATGGTGAAAAGCGCGTGGCGCTTGTTCCCGATGTCATTAACAAATTAACTCGACTTGGATTAGATGTTGTTATCGAATCCGGTGCCGGAGTCCATTCGCAAGCAACA
>CAIVDO010000066.1 GCA_903904665.1 uncultured Actinomycetes bacterium
ATAACTGGACGCCAACGATTCTTAATCCATTTGTTGCACCCAAGACTGTGCGCGTGCGCGATCTACCCGAAGGCTCTTATATGTTTTCATTACGGGCTATCGATATCGCCGGCAATAAAAGCGAATGGTCTAAGCCGGTAAAAGTGGTAATTGACCGCGGTAAACCAACGGTTACCAATGATTTCAACGTGATTGCGCTCAACGGTGATCAAATAACCACCTCATGGACTGGTGCACAAGATGCTGGAAGTGGGCTATGCCAAAGTAATTTAGTAAATAATGAAGGTCTAGTACTGCAAAGCAGCACCGCTAAAGCCTCACCCACCTTTAAATTAACTAATGGCGTGGCGATTTCGGCAACTGCTCAAGTTTTTGACTGTATTGGAAATGGTGTTACTGGAGATCTTTTAGTCACCAACACTGTTACAAAGGCCGATAAATCATCGCGCACAGGTAAGTGGTCTGCAGCCGGTGCTAACTATGGCGCTGGTGCTTTGAAGTGCACAGGCAAGTGCACCGCAAGTTTTAGTGCCCAAGGGCGATTCGAGATTTTAGTTGGCGCAGGTGCCTCAACCGTAACTCTGGGTAGCAAGAACTTAGCGACAATTGCAGATTCAAAGTTAACCAAGCAACGCGTTGGCGCAAGCGTAGATGTTGGCCCAGTTAAAAAAGTAGTTCGAATAACAGGAAGTAACTTCGTATTAGTTGCACTGGCATCAGTATCAGCAAACTTCACCAATCAAAAAGATCTCGAGCGCTTGCCTGCAATCACTGATACAACTGTGAAGGATGAAAAGCAGGCCGCTCTTTCTAAGTTTGGTTTTACTGCAAGTGATTTCAGTCAGGAATGGACCGTGTTACCCATGGTGGGAGGAACAACTACTGATGATCCAACTCTTGATCTATGTAATGCAACATATGCATCCGATAAAGATCGCCTAGAACGCCGACAGGTCACTGCAAATAAGTTAGGCAATCCTTACCTTTTCTTATCAACTGAAGTAGTGAGATATTCATCGGCAGCAGCTGCCCAGAGCGCCCAGAAAGAGTTAGTTAAAGCTTTAGCACAATGCCAAATTGATAAAGGCTATAAAGACACAACAGGGACATTGGTTCCATATACATTTGCTGAAATTAAGAATATTCCGAACGGGGTAGTTGCTGAAGGTTCAAGGGTTTTTGTTCGCGCCACAATCGACTCCGGGATCAAGACGCGCCAACTACTTGGTTTCTATCAATTTAATGGCGCCATTCTTACGGGCCTCTATGTGATGACCGATAGCCAAACCCCTTTCACCGATGCACAAACCGCTACCTGGCTACAGGTGGCAACCACAATGGCCTCACGCCTGAAGGGCTAATGCCCGACATATACTCACCCCGTGAGCATCACGGCGACGGAATACATTCTTCTAGGTATCGCTGCCTTTGCCTTTAGTGGTTTTCTCACCTGGCCAGTTCGCACTTTGGCAATCAAATTAGGTGCCATGGATAAGCCAAACCTTGAACGTAAAACTCAGAAAGAGCCCGTTCCTTATTTAGGCGGCGTAGCAATTGCACTATCCATCACGATTCTTTCTTACGCATCGGTTTTATATTCAGATAATACAAAGACTACATTTCCATTAATTACCTATGCACTCTTGCCTGCTGTCTTACTTGGCGCCATGGGATTAATCGATGATCTTCGCGGACTACAACCATTACCACGGTTGGTTTTCCAAACAGTTGTCGCAATAGGTGTGACAATCTTTATGATTAATCAAAACGTTGTCGGGGTTCAATTAGATAACTCTATTATCGATGAAATCCTCAATATTCTTTGGATCGTTGGAATCTGTAACTCCATAAACTTCTTTGACAATCTAGATGGCGGCGCCGCAGGAACTATCGCTGTATCAACAGTTGGAATCGGATTAATCGCCTTTGGCGAACACCAAGAGTTAATCGGTGCTCTAGCAATCGTTACTTTCGGTTCAACAGCTGGATTTCTTTTGTGGAATAAATCTCCAGCCAAGATATACATGGGCGATGCAGGTGCACTTTTCTTAGGAATCATCGTTGGCGTCTTAACAATTCGCCTTAATCCGGGAATCGCTCCGCAATGGAACTCAGTTGCACTCTTGCCAATGCTGCTGGCAGTGCCGATTTTGGATACATGTATTGCAGTCTTTTCACGCCTTCGCCGCGGGATATCGCCATTTACTGGCGGTAAAGATCACCTGTCACACCGCTTAATGCGCAAAGGTTTAAGTAAGCACACCACCGCACTGTGCTTATGGGGCATGCAGGCCAGCTTTGTGGCATTGGCTCTAGTTGTTTATCAATGGAGCACCAAGGTAGGAACACCAGTAATCACGCTAGCTGGCGCTTATTGGTTAGGTGCCTTTATCTGGTTCTGGCGCATTCCTTCTAGTGACTAAGCAGAAATAGCGTTGAGTTTTTCAACCTCGCCTGCACTTAGTTCAACAATCTGAATAATTTCATTGAGCTGATCAACTGTACGTGCAGATGCGATTGGCGCACTTACTGTTGGCTGTGCACGCAGCCAAGCCAAGGCAATTGCAGCCAATGAAGCATTGTGATCTTTAGCAATAACATCCATGGCTGCAAGAACGGCGTAGTTCTGATCGTTTGCATACTCCATCGCACCTGCTGCTCGCTTTGAATCTACATCTGTAACACCTGGGCGATATTTTCCAGTTAAGAATCCACGGGCGATTCCGTAGAAAGGAATATTAGAGATTC
>CAIVDO010000067.1 GCA_903904665.1 uncultured Actinomycetes bacterium
GCTACATATGAGGCAAGTTCCCCTTTGGCATCATCGATGAGAAAAAACGCCTCACTGACTTTTTGATAAAGCTCTTCAATCTGTGCATCTTTTAAGCGCACGTTTTCCAGTGATTTTCTAACAATGCCAAGGCTTGTAAGTGAACCTGACTCCTCTTCTTCAATTACCGTGTTGGCCGATTGGGCAGCTAATCGCAGATCTTCAACACTAGATAGACGTGCAATTTCATTGGTGATTTCTGCATACTCACCTCTGACAACTGCTAACTGTTGCATGGCAGTAGCAAATTCACGTAAAGCAGCTAACTCTAACTCTCGTGAGTCGATGCTTTTTTTCATAGCGACTATGCGCGCCTTCAATTCATGATAAATCTTCAAGCAACTTTGGTAATCCTTAAACGATTTTTCTAACTTCTGACCCGAAAATCGATCCAGTAGTTCTCGCTGCTTGGCAGATTTAGTCATGTTCACATTAGCAGCCTGTGCATGGACTTCTACTAAATTTTCACTTGCTGCAAGTAAGGCACTGACGGGAACGGCAATAGAGTTACTAGTTGCTTTACTTTTTCCATCGCCATTTACTGTTCGCGTCAGGATTAACTGGCTATCTTCAACCGGCAGGCCTGATACTTCAAAGTTTTCTATCAGCGATTTCGGCACAGTGAAACTTGCGCTTGCAACTAAACGCTCACTTCCCGATCGAACTAAGGAGCTATCGCTCTTTCCACCTAAAATCAGGTTGAGAGCAGTTAAAATCATTGTTTTTCCGGCACCGGTCTCACCAGTTAAAACAGTTAAACCCTTAGAAAACTCAAGCGTTGAATGTTCAATTACGCCGATGGAACGGATAGTTATTTCTTCTAGGAAAGTACGATCACTCACCGCGCCAGCCTTCAACGGGAAGTTTGAATTTTGCTACTAAGCGATCAGAAAAGACTGTGTTGCTCAAATGTGCCAGTTTGACTACGTGATCATCTTTAGTGATGAGCACACGATCGCCTGCTTGAAGATTAGATGTGCGCAGAGAGTCTGCAGATAAAACAGCTTCAGGTGTCTCTACTCGGACAACGATTTCAGATTGCGGAGAGATAACCAGTGGACGCGAGAACAGTGCGTGAGCAGATATTGGTAATACAACAAGTGCATCGACCTCTGGCCAAAGAACCGGTCCACCGGCTGAGAATGCATAGGCCGTTGAACCAGTTGGGGTTGAACAGATCAGACCATCGCAGCCCCAGCGAGAAATAGGTCGACCATCGATTTCAAGAAAGAGTTCAACCATCGTTGATTGTTCACGTTCGACGGTTACTTCATTGAGCGCCCAACCCTGTGCAACTGTAACTCCATCACGCTTAACTGCGTATTGCAAAACCATCCGAGTATCAATTACATATGTTCGATCGGTGATAGATGAAACAATTGTTGCAAGTGGTGGCTTCTCAACCTCTGCCAGAAAACCAACATGGCCCAAATTCACGCCCAGCAATGGAATTTGCTGCTCTCGTGTAACTTCTGCCGCACGCAACATCGTGCCATCTCCCCCAAGAACAATTGCAACCTCAAGGGTTGGAAGTGATTCCACATCACAGTTAACAACGCCTGCGATAGAAACATCTGAGATAGTAAAAAGTGAAAAACCAGCGCCAGTGAAATCCTTGGCTAAGGCCGTTGCTGCATCCACTGCCTCTTGGCGCGATGGATTACAGACAAGTAATAAGTTGCGAACGCTCATTTATTGGGGTCCAATCGCTATGGCTTGATCTAGCGCACCATGATCGATCTGCGCTGCGCCTCTGCGAAGCCACAAGAAATACTCAACATTGCCGGCAGGTCCTGGCAATGGGCTTGCTGCGATTCCTAAAGTTCCTAAACCAACATCATAGGCAGAGTCTGCTACTTCAATAACAGCGCTTTTGCGCATCGCTGGATCGCGCACAACACCGCCGGCTCCGAGTTTTTCACGGCCTACTTCAAACTGAGGTTTAACCATCACAACAAAATCTGCATCCGATTTTGAGACTGCAGCTAAAGCTGGGAGAACCAAAGTCAGTGAGATAAAGGAGAGGTCAGCGACGACTAAATCGATCGGCTCACCAATAACATCACCAGTTAAATGGCGGATATTTGTTCGATCATGAATTGTGACGCGTGGATCTTGACGAAGTTCCCACGCCAACTGTCCGTAACCAACATCAACTGCCACTACATGGGCCGCCCCGCGTCGTAGCAAAACATCGGTGAATCCCCCTGTTGAGGCACCTGCATCAAGACACCGCTTGCCTTCAACGCCAACACCTGTAAATGCATCCAGAGCACCAGCTAACTTATGGCCACCGCGTGAGACAAAATCATCTCTTTTGCCATGTAGCTTTATTGAAGTTTCGGCATCAACCATCGTTGCTGGTTTTGTTGCGGGAATTCCATTGACTAAAACAGAGCGTGCTTCAATAAGATCAGATGCATGGTCGCGCGATCGCGCTAATTCACGGCGCACTAACTCTGCATCTAAACGTATCTTCATTTTTTTAAACTCTTATAGCCCATCAATCGATGAGAGCGCAGTTGAAAGTTTTTGATGGAGTTGTTCATATCGATCACCATGATCATTTATGGCCATCGCATCGATTTCAACTAACTCACTGCGAATCTCTTCCACTAGGTTCTCGCCCTGTGTGTGTTCAGAGGATGTGGTCATTTTTTGCTCGCTTTCTTAGTTGCAGTTTTCTTCACTGCAGTTTTCTTTACTGTCTGATTCTTGCCAGCCGCGGCCTTCTTTGCAGGCTTAGCCATCTTCAATCGAGCGACTTCCTCTTTCAACGCTTCAAACTCACCGCGTTTAACAAATCCCATCTTGGATACAGAGCGTTCGACCTCATCTTCAATCTTTATCTTCAACGCTTCTCCGCCTTCGCGTAGCCACTGATTAACAGTTGATGCGACCTCTGAGGCGTTCTTATCCCCATCAGTAACTTTGTTGAGATATGTGCGAAGCGTTGAAAAGATGTCATTGGCCATACGGGTAAGCCTATCTAAATCCTAGATATCTCAACTGCTTCAACCTGCCAACGACTTGCAATGCCGCCAGCTCCTTTCCAAAAGCGGCGATGAACGCCTCCCGAGATCTCTATCCACTCATCTGACTTTAACGTTAATGCGATTCTGCGTGATTTTGCGCTCCATGCCCCAATATCGAGGGTATCCACGCCATCTCGTTTTTCTCGGCCGACGATAAGTCGAAACTCCACGACCTTATCTCCAGATGGCAGCTCCTTCTCTACTGCAGGTGCCGATACCCGGCCCCGCAAGAGAAGATCATTGAGTGAGAAATCCTCGTGGTCTTGTTCAACTTTCTTTTTTGCGCTCATCTTTTAACTCATCCCTTAGATAGATTGATGAGTGATAATTACCAGGGCAGCTGACAGATTTCCACAAGTGTAGAAATTGATTGTGTACAACCTAAGTTATAGCGCCCGCTCTGATGCATCAGTTAATTCCTCTTGATCGATACTGGCACACTTTGCAAACCACTCTTTGGCCTCTTGTGCACGTCCTGCACTTTCGAGTGCATCTGCATAGGCATAGCGCAATCGCACCGCCCATTCTTCCTCTTCATTATTTAACTCTTTGCATGTCAGTGTCACAACTGCTGCATCAAACTCACCAAGATCGCGGCGGGCACCAGATGCAACAATGCGCATTTCAATCTCTTCTGGCTTTGCCAATCTCTTCACCTCAGCAGAGCCAGCTAAATTCAAGGCTTTAAGAGGGTTTCCAAGACCTCTTTCGCAATCTGCCATCACTGGCCACATAGAAACATCACCAGAGATTCGATGCGATGCACGTAGTTCCTTTAATGCAATCTCATAATGACCTGCGCGATATGCGGCATATCCTGCCGATTCACGCACGACAGCAAGACGACCAGCATGGTGAGCTGCGGCAACACCATGTTTGTGTGCGCGCTGTGGATCATCCTCTGCATATAAATTCACACACGCTAAATGACGTGCAACAACTTTTGCATTTTCTGCAGATAGCGAAAGAAGCTCTGCGCGCAGAGATTTATCTAACTCTTCGCCAGTAATCTCTTCTGGAATATCTGGTTCAAAGATTCGTGGACGCAGCCGTGATTGATCGCGATCCATTGGCGCAGGACGTGCACCGCGTGGATCTGATCCATCACGTGTTTGTCTGGGTGCACCAGGGCGCGATGTTGAACCTCCGCGAGCAGGCAAATCTTCACGCCGGCGTGCATTATTTGGCCCTGATGGGCGTGATGAAGCAGGACGTGATGGACGCTTGTTTTTGTCTTCCATTGTCATACTCCAATCTTTGTTTATCACAAGAAATGATAGAGAAATAAAAAAGGGGCGCTCGTTAAAGCGCCCCTTTTTATAAAAGAAGTCCGGCGACGTTCTA
>CAIVDO010000068.1 GCA_903904665.1 uncultured Actinomycetes bacterium
CT
This sequence comes from uncultured Actinomycetes bacterium, assembly GCA_903904665.1. Lineage (GTDB taxonomy): Bacteria > Actinomycetota > Actinomycetes > Nanopelagicales > Nanopelagicaceae > Planktophila. Next base: position 3 of record CAIVDO010000068.1, read on the forward strand.
GGTACTTGTGGCATGTTGCAGCAGGCATCTTTCTACTCATCAATGTTCCCAGCTGGCACCACATTTGGTCCTGGCAAGGATGCTGATGCGTTCTACCTACCTCCAACAAATACAAAGTTTGGTAACCCAATCGAAGGTGCTGGCGAATTCCCAGTTGCTTTCAGCAAGAAGCCAGAAGTTGGCGCAGTACAGGCTTACTTCTCATCTCCTGCATACGGTACTGAGCGCGCAAAGCTAGGTGGATGGACATCTGCTAACAGCGGAATCGCACTATCTTCTTACTCAGATCCAGTACTAAAGGTTGTTGCAGAATCTCTACAGGCTAAGAAGGGTGCAATCGTGTTCGATGCATCTGACTTAATGCCAACAGCTGTGAACGGTGCTTTCTGGAAGGAAATCACAAAGTTCTACGCAGAAGGCAAGTCAATGAAGGATGTTGCAACAGCTATTGATGCTAACTGGTAAATAAATACCACTAGCTACTCGCTGTAAAGGAGCCGGGGCCCACCTATTGGTGGGTCCCGGTTTCAACATTACAATTCCCATTAATTTCCCATAACAAGTAAAGATAAGGAGCCATACGAAGTGATTACTTTTGGATCATTGTTCTCAAGCTCCTGGCCAAAGATTTTTCAGATTCTTGCAGTCATAGTTATTTTCTTTGGTTTCTACGGAATCGCTTTTGCTGCCGGCGCTCGCATCAAAGGAAAGAAACAAAACTCTTTAGCTATTGCGCTGTTTTTGGTGCCAGCTTTAATTCTTGTTATGGCAGGTCTTGGAATCCCGGCGATTCAGACATTTATCGAATCATTTAAAAACGCTGACTCATCACAGTGGGTTGGTTTAAAGAACTACACAAACGCAGTCAAAGACCCTGATATTCGCTTAGCTTTTATTAACACTATCTCCTGGGTGATTATTAGCCCAGTTATCGTGACAACACTTGGTATCACTCTTGCCACGATGCTTAATAAAATGAAGCGTGAAGCCTTTGCTAAATCATTAATTTTCATGCCTATGGCAATCTCATTCGTTGGTGGATCATTAATCTGGAACTTGATGTATGCATATCAAGAACCAACACATCCACAAACAGGCTTAGTTGGTCAGATTATGGTCTGGCTAGGCTTTGAACTCAAGCACTTACTTTTATGGTCACCATGGAACAACTTATTTCTTATGGTTGTTTATATTTGGGGCTTTACAGGCTTTGGAATGGTTATCTTGTCGGCGGCCATTAAGGGCATCCCAACTGAGATTGAAGAAGCTGCTCAATTAGATGGCGCTTCAGGCTTTAGATTATTTAGAACAATTACGGTGCCAATGGTGCGAACAACCATCATCGTAGTTCTCACAACTGCCATGGTGGGCACACTTAAACTATTTGATGTTATTCACACAATGACCGGTGGAAACTTTAAAACAGATGTTTTATCAAACCGCATGTTTGATGAGAACTTCGTTTATCTCAACTACGGTCGTGGATCAGCTTTGGCAGTTCTTATCTTCCTTGGCGTTATCCCGATTACCTACTACAACATTCGCTCCCTTCGACTAGAAAGGAAGCACTAATGTCTGACAAAGGCCACGCATCTAGCCGTCCCTTTACTTCTCCCATCGCATCAATGGTTGTAACTCTTATTGCGATTTTATGGACTGTTCCAACATTTGGTTTAGTTGTTACATCTTTCCGCAAGAAAGAAGACATTCTTTCAACTGGTTGGTGGACGGCGTTTAAGAATCCAACTTTCACATTAGATAATTTCCGCGCAATCTTGTTTGAATCAGGCGGCACGGTGGGTGAGCAGGGAATGATTCCTTTTGCCATTAACTCACTTGCAATCACGATTCCTGCAGTGTTGTTATCGGTCGGAATGGGCCTCATGGCTGCATACGCTCTTGCCTGGATTCCATTTCGCTTTAGCGATCATATTTTCTATGGACTTTTCGCTTTGCAAGGTGTTCCACTGCAGCTTTCTCTCTTACCTTTGCTTACATTCTTTGCAACAGGTGTGCAGCTCTTTGGCCACACAATATTTCCGCAGTTACACATCGTGGGCACATTGGCATCGGTCTGGCTGCCTCACACAATGTTTGGTCTGCCACTAGTTATCTACTTATTACATAACTTCGTTGCGGCACTGCCTCGCGAAGTCATGGAAGCAGCCCGCGTTGATGGTGCAAACCACTTCGAAGTTTTCCGTCGTATTGTTTTGCCGTTATCTGTTCCAGCGGTTGCATCGATCGCAATCTTCCAATTCTTATGGATTTGGAACGATCTGCTGGTAGCCCTTGTATTTGCTGGCGGCACAGATGACGTAGCTCCACTTACTTTGCACTTAGCAAACCTTGGTGGATCACTTGGTTCTCACTGGGAAAACGTTGCACCGGCAGCGCTATTCTCGATCATCATTCCGTTGATCGTTTTCTTCTCATTGCAGCGCTACTTCGTGCGTGGATTGCTTGCGGGTAGCGTTAAATAACTGTGGTCGTTATATGTTCCGGCCGTTGTTTTTGATTTGATCGCGATACCAAATTCCTGAATCTTTAACGATTCGCTTTTGCGTATCGAAATCAACGTGCACAATGCCAAAGCGCTTGTCGTAACCCAGCGCCCATTCAAAGTTATCCATCAAAGACCACTGGTAATAGCCCTTTACAGGTGAACCTTGTGCGATTGCATTTGATACCGCCTTTAAATGCGTTGATAGGTAATCAATACGACGTTGATCATGAACCGCGCCATCGGAACTAGGACCTTCATCGTATGCCGCACCGTTTTCGGTGATGTAGAGATCAGGCAAGTTGTCACCATGTTCTTTGTGCCAACGAACAAGTAAAGCCTCTAAACCTTGCGGCGTTAACGGCCAACCCATATCGGTTAGCGGCCCGCGTGGAGTTTCATCGATATCTAAATCAAAGAGCCCAGAGATTGAATGCCATTCGGGTTTGCCACCAAGGGATGGACCAACGCGGTTATCAAAGTAGTAGTTGATTCCAATGAAATCATTCTTAACCGTTGCCGCTTCTAAATCGCCATCCTTAATCCATGGAGTTAATTCATCACCGAATTTATCCATTACAACTTGCGGATACTTGCCGAGCATAAACGCATCCATCCAAAAACGGTTGCTGATTGCATCAATTAAATCTGCGGCATGTGCTTGTTGCGCATCATTAATATCATCTGGAACTGAACGAGTTTGATTTAAAACAGGGCCAGTTAAAATATCGCTACGCACAGAACGCATAGCTTGAGTAGATGCAGCATGTGCAACTACGGTGTGGTGAGCAACAGCCCAAGCAGCTTTGCGATCTGTTTTTCCTGGCGCATGAATTCCAATTCCATTGCCTAACCAAGCAACAACCCATGGTTCATTAATTGGTGTGAACTTCTTTACGCGATCACCAAAGCGTTCAACAACAGCTGCGGAATAATCTGCAAAATGTTTAATAGTGTCGCGATTTTCCCAACCACCTTTATCTTGCAGCGCTTGTGGCAAATCCCAGTGATACAAAGTTGCAAGCGGTTCGATATCTGCTTCAAGCAGTGAATCAATGAGACGGTCATAGAAAGCAAAGCCGCGTTCTTCGGCAGCGCCGCTGCCATTAGGAAACATTCGAGGCCAAGCAAATGAGAATCTGTATCCCTGCAGTCCAAGATCCTTCATAATCGAGATATCTTCTGGGTAGCGGTGGTAGTGATCGTTTGCCACATCGCCAGTGTCGCCTTTGGCCACTTTGCCTGGAGTTGCGCAGAATGTGTCCCAAATCGATACGCCTCGGCCATCAACGTGGGCCGCGCCTTCGATCTGGTAGCTGGAGGTGGCTGCGCCCCAAATGAAGCCCTGCGGAAAAGTACTCATGGAGCAAGCCTACTGTGAGGTAAATGCGTGTAAGTAATTAGTATGTTTTCGCCAAAATGGCCATTTCATGTCTAAACTGCGGAAGTTAATCGGACCTTAGGGGCCCTGTAACTCCAATGGAGGAGAACCTATGCGTGCTTCAAGCACCGTATCACTAGTACAAGTAACTGGATCAAACCTGACATATGCCTACATCGTTCTA
>CAIVDO010000069.1 GCA_903904665.1 uncultured Actinomycetes bacterium
GAAGACCTCTGCACAGCTAACGGAATCTAATTTCCGACCTAGCTAGGCAATAAAAAAGTAGGTTGCGGCTCGGGGTTTATGCCCTGAGCCGCAACTTCTTTACTAGGATCTTTTTAACCAAATAGTTTGAACTAGAGAAAAGTGGGCAGACACATGAGTGCACCGATCCTTTCACTGCGCGGTGTTAATAAATCTTTTGGTCCGGTGCACGTTTTAAAAGATGTTAATTTTGACATCGCTGCCGGCAAAGTCACTGCCCTTGTTGGAGATAACGGTGCCGGTAAGAGCACGCTCATTAAATGTATCGCCGGTATCTATACACCAGAGACTGGTGACTTTCTTTTTGAAGGCAATAAAGTAGATATTCACGGCCCACGTGATGCAACTGGTCTTGGCATTGAAATCGTGTACCAAGATCTAGCCCTGTGCGATAACTTAGACATCGTTCACAATATGTTTTTAGGACGCGAACAAAAGCGCGGCCCAGTATTAAATGAAACGTCAATGGAGGCACTCGCCCGCAAGACTCTAGATGGCTTGAGTGTTCGAACCGTTAAATCTATTCGCCAAACTGTTTCTTCACTCTCTGGTGGTCAGCGCCAGACAGTAGCAATCGCTCGTGCGGTTCTGTGGAACAGCAAAGTTGTAATCCTCGACGAGCCAACTGCAGCATTAGGTGTGGCCCAAACCGAACAAGTTCTTAATTTAGTTCGCCGTCTTGCTGATAATGGTTTGGCAGTTGTTTTGATTAGCCACAACCTCAACGATGTCTTTGAAGTTGCAGATAACATCGCCGCTTTGTACTTAGGAAATATGGCTGCCCAAGTTGATAAAAATGAAGTGATACCGCGCCAAGTTATTGAACTTATTACTACTGGTAAATCTGCCGGCGTAGCAGCACCAGCTGCAAACAAGGGAGCAAAATAATGAGCGTTGTTATTGAGCATGAAGATGCAACTATTAAAGGTGCAATGGGCGATTACTGGGCCCGAGTAAAAGCTGGCGATATTGGCTCACTTCCTGCCGTTCTTGGCCTTGTTGTTCTCTGTATTGTCTTTGGATCGATGTCAAGCGTCTTTCTAACTCCAGGTAACTTTGCCAACCTACTTACACAGGCTGCTGCCGTCATTGTTATTGCAATGGGCTTAGTCTTTGTACTTCTGCTTGGCGAAATTGATTTATCGGCTGGTTTTACTGCAGGTGTGACTGGCGCAGTATTAGTAATTCTTATTACCAACCATGATGTTCCTTGGTATGCAGCCCTGCTTGCATCAATCATTGTTGGCGTCATTTTAGGTTTTGGTCTTGGAACTTTAGTTGCACGCCTTGGTATTCCATCTTTCGTGGTTACTTTGGCAGCTTTCCTTGCTTTCCAGGGAATTCTTCTCCTGCTTGCAGGAGAAGGCGGAACTATTCGCGTTGAAGATAAAACTATTTTGGCCGTTGAGAATTCAAATCTCTCACCGCTTTTGAGTTGGATATTCTTTGCAGCAGTCTCTGTGGTTTATGTACTTATGGGATTGAGTAGTTTGAATGCTCGACGCAAAGCTGGATTAAAATCTGAACTCATTAAGTTGTGGGTAATAAAGACAGCTGGCTTACTCGGCATTACTGGCGTTGCCGTATTTGCACTGAACTTAGAGCGAAGCAACAATCCAGATTTGGTGAGCCTTAAGGGAATTCCATATGTAGTTCCTGTCATTCTCTTGTTACTAGTTGTTGGCACATTTGTTCTAGGTCGCACAGCTTTTGGTCGCCATATTTATGCTGTTGGCGGAAACGCTGAAGCTGCGCGCCGCGCAGGTATCAACGTTAAGCGAGTTCGAATCGCTGCCTTCATGATCTGTTCAGGTCTTGCCGCAATTGCCGGAATGATCTTTGCATCTCGCCAAAACTCTGTCTCTCCTACAACTGGTGGAAGTTCAACACTTTTGTATGCAGTAGGTGCAGCAGTTATCGGTGGAACATCATTATTTGGCGGCAAGGGCAAGATGCGTGATGCGATTCTGGGCGGTCTGGTAGTTGCTGTTATTGATAACGGCATGGGTCTATTGGGATATGCAGCAGGAATTAAGTTCATTGTTACTGGACTTGTCCTGCTGATCTCAGCTGGCGTTGATGCGATTTCTCGTCGTGGCGCCTCAGTTAGTTAAAGCTTTTTAAGCCTTAACTCCCATTAAATGCTCTAGAGCTAGTTGATCAACTAGTTCATAGCCATATCCGCGTGCACCTGCAGTATCGGCATCGAAGGAATCCTTAGCAAGATCTCTCCATGTTTCATCTGCGCCAAGTGTTGGTTCACTAAGCCCTGGAATATTCGAAGCTTTCATCGCTTCAATCACACGAGAATCGGCACGGAAAGCTGCTGCGCGCTCTTTAAGGGCTAAGTATGTGCGCATATTTGATGTTGCTGACTCCCAAACACCCATGTCATCTTCGGTACGCGCTGGCTTGTAATCGAAGTGCTTTGGCCCGTCGTACTTATAGCGCTCGAGTAGATCAACTAAGAAGAATGCGGATTTTAGATCTCCATGACCAAAGACTAAATCCTGGTCAAACTTAGGACCATGTTGGCCATTGAGATCGATGTGATACAACTTTTTCTGCCATAGCGCTTGTGCGATTCCATGAACAAAGTTAAGCCCTGCCATCTGTTCATGGCCGACTTCTGGATTAAGTCCCACAAGCTCTGGGCGATCAAGTGTGTAAATA
>CAIVDO010000070.1 GCA_903904665.1 uncultured Actinomycetes bacterium
AAAAGCCTTAGCCCACGGTGATGTTGCAGCGATTTTGATGGAACCTGCAATGACAAACGTTGGAATCGTTTTGCCACAAGCTGGTTACTTAGAAGCCGTACAAGAGTTAGCTAAGAAATACGGAACCATCTTGATTATCGATGAGACACACACAATCTCAGTTGGCCCCGGCGGAATGACGGCAGATCGTGGCTTAAAACCTGATTTCTTAACGATTGGTAAAGCAATTGCCGGTGGAATTCCAACTGGAACTTTTGGAATGACTCAGAAAATCGCCGATGATATTAAACGCATGGTTGAGCTTGAAATCATTGATACCGGTGGAATCGGTGGCACATTGGCAGGAAACGCCTTATCTCTTGCATCAATGCGAGCAACTCTGACACAAGTATTAACACAAGAGAATTTCAACCACATGATTGATCTGGGTACGCGCTGGTCTGATGGTGTGGATGCTGCAATTAAAGAGTTTGATCTGCCATGGACATGCAATCGTTTAGGTGCACGTGGTGAATACATGTTTGGCAAAACTGCACCGATAACTGGCGCTGATGCTAATAACGCCGGTGATTTTGAACTTGAGCAATACATTCACCTTCGCATGCTCAACGATGGATTCTTAATCACGCCATTTCATAATATGGCTCTGATGTGTCCAGAAACCTCAGAGTCCGATGTTGATGCGCATACTCAAACTTTTCGTACTATGTGCGCAGAATTAGTGCAGTGATAACCTGCTCACTATGACATACGACGTTAATAGAATTCGCTCCCATTTTCCTTCGCTCAATACCGGGCTAGCCTACTTTGATGGCCCTGGGGGCAGTCAGGTTCCACTCGTCGTAGGAGCGGCAATTGCTAACGCGATTACTAAACCTATTTCTAATCGCAATGTGAACACTGAATCAGAGAAAAATGCCGAAGAGATTGTGCTTGGCTTTCGCGAATCTGTAGGCGATTTAATCGATGTTGATCCGCGCGGAGTTGTTTATGGCCGCTCATGGACTCAGCTTTCTTATGATTTCTCTCGCACCCTTGCTAAGAACTGGGGCCCGGGCGATGAAATAGTTGTTTCTCGCTTAGATCATGATTCAAATATTCGTCCATGGATTCAAGCCGCCGAAGCCGTTGGCGCAACTGTGCGTTGGGCCGAGTTAGACCTTGAAACAACTGAACTGACTGTTGCCGCCGTTGAAGCGGTTTTATCACCAAAGACTAAGTTAGTTGCAATCACAGGGGCTGGAAACACAATCGGTACTCGCCCAGATTTAAAGGCTATCGGCGTTGCAGTACACAAAGTTGGTGCGCTGTTTTATGTTGATGGCGTTCACTTAACTCCACACGCAGCGATTAGCGTTAAAGATATTGGCGCAGATTTCTTCGGATTCTCTTTCTATAAGTTGATGGGGCCGCATTGCGCAGCCCTTGCAGCATCTCCCGCTCTGCTTGAAACTCTCAATAATGACAAGTTATTACCAGCAACAAATGTTGTTCCAGAGCGCTTTGAATTTGGAACTCTGCCATATGAATTAATGGCTGGATGTATTGCTGCAGTTAACTTCATTGCCGAAATGGCTCCAGGTGATGGCACAACTCGTCGTCAAAAGATCGTTAACTCAATGAATGCGCTAGAAAAATATGAAGATGAACTACTTGAGTATTTAGAAAGCAGCGTTGCAGCCCTGCCTGGTGTAACTATGTATGGCCATGCCAAGCACCGCACGCCAACAATCTATTTCTCATTTGCAGGCCATAACAGCGCTGATATCTACAAAGCAATGGCGCTAAAAAGCGTCACACTCCCAGCCTCAAACTTCTATGCCCTTGAAGTCTCACGCAAACTAGGGCTAGGTGATGCCGGAGCTCTGCGCGCTGGATTAGCTCCATATTCAACAAAAGATGATGTCGAGCGATTAATAGCAGGCTTAAAAGAGCTTTTGGCTTAAGTTTTCACAAAAAACTCACAAGCAAGACAGAGCCTTGCCACAAGCACGCGCTCTATTTTTCACTTATCCGCACAAGGGTTGTGGAAGATAAGAGGGAATTTCATGATCATGTTAAAGCGCACAATTGCAGCAGCAACTGCTGCAGGTCTTTTTGCACTTGCGGGTGCCACTGGGGCAAATGCAGTTGAAACAACAAATCCGGTTGTTAAGAAGGTTGCACTAACTCCAGAACAAAAAGCAGCTTTCGATGCTGCGCGAGCAGTTTTCAACTCAGCACAAATTGCACGTCAAAATGCACTAGCAACTGCGCACTCAAAAATCGCAACTCTAATGGCGCAACGAAATGCAGCAGTAGCGGCAGCAACAACTCCTGAAGCTAGGAAAGCCGCTCGTGATGCTTTCAAAGTTGCAGCAGATGCTGCACGTGCATTGATTCCAGCACAACCTGTTCGACCTGTTCGGCCTTAAACGCACGGGGAGAAATACAAAAAGGAGCCAGTTCCCCTGGCTCCTTTTTCTATTTCTTTAGTTAAAGCCTAAAGATTGAT
>CAIVDO010000071.1 GCA_903904665.1 uncultured Actinomycetes bacterium
TCTGCTATTTGGAACCATTCTGGCTTTTGATCTGGTGTCATGGGGTGTTCCTTTCGTTAGAGGAAAAGTAACCCTTTAGCCTGAGAAGAATCTGAGAACACTGCACGAGGATGCTGAGTAATCTAGGTCGGTGAGCACAGCCATGCGGGGATACCTAGATCTGATGAAGCTTCGGGTCGTTGAACTGCTTCTTGTCTCAACCCTGCCGGCCATGGTCTTGGCGGCCAAAGGCCTTCCTTCCTTTTCATTAGTGGCGGCCACAATCTTTGCCGGAACTTTATCTGCTGGAAGTGCAAATGCCTTCAACATGGTCATTGAAAGTGACATCGATAAATTAATGGCACGCACAGCAAAGCGCCCAATTGTTACTGGTGTAGTTAGCAAAACTAATGCGACTATTTTTGCAACGGTCATTGGTTTGATTTCACTATTAATATTTTGGTTTCTAACAACACCACTTGCAACATTGTTAGCGCTAATCGCAATCGCCTTTTATGTTGTTGTTTACACAATGGCACTTAAGCGCCGAACTTCGCAAAACATTGTGTGGGGTGGTGCGGCAGGATGCATGCCAGTATTTATTGGCTGGGCAGCCGTGACAAACTCACTGTCATTAACTGCGCTCGCATTTTTCATGGTGATCTTCTTTTGGACTCCACCACATTTCTGGGCCTTAGCCATTAAATACAAAGAGGATTATTCAGCTGCAGGAATTCCAATGTTGCCGGTTGTAGCAACTAAAGCACGAGTTCATAAAGAGATGTGGTTTCACACAATCATGATGATCCTTTGTTCAATCTGGCTAATCATTTCTGCCGGACTTCCTATGTGGTCAATGATTGTCACCGTGTTACTGGGCCTTGTCTTTGCTCGTGAGTTAGTTGCACTCAAAGAGGGCTCCGATAGCTATGGCAAAACAGCGGCAAAGATTTTTCAGTGGTCAATTACTTACTTAAGTCTGTTATCTGTAGTACTTGTTGTTGCTCAGCTCAGTGCTTGATCTAAATCCTTAATCAGATCGCTTGAGTGTTCTAAACCAACCGATAAACGCAATACTGATTCAGTAATACCCATCTCTGCCTGAACTTCAGGAGCCAAGCGACGATGTGTGCTTGAAGATGGATGAGTAATAAGGGATTTGCTATCACCTAAATTATTAGAGATATCAATGACTTTGAGCTTATTCATGAAGGCAAAAACAGTGTCCTGCTTGCCTACAAATTCAATACCTATTGTGGTTCCGCCGCCAGACATTTGCTTCTTGGCTAACTCATAACCTGGGTGAGATTTAAGCCCTGGGAATCGAACGGATTTAATTTTCTTGTGCCCTTCAAGAAACTCTGCAACTGCTTGCGCGTTTTCGCTCATGCGTTGCACGCGCATCTCCATAGTTTCTAAAGACTTAACTAGAACCCAGGCATTGAAAGCACTTAGTGCCGGACCTGTATGGCGAACAAAGGGGAGCAGTTTTTCAAAGATATATTCACGCGAACCAAGCAATGCGCCAGCTAATACGCGGCCCTGACCATCAATGTGCTTAGTTGCTGAATACATAACAACATCTGCGCCAAGTTGAAGAGGCTTTTGCAGGATTGGTGATGCCATCACGTTATCTACAATTACTGTCGCACCAACTTTATGTGCAAGATCGCTAACCATTTGAATGTCTACGATTTCAAGTAAGGGATTACTTGGCGTTTCAATGAATACCGCCTTAGTTGGCTTACTCAAAGCCTTTGCCCATACTTGAGGATCATTTCCCTTTACTAATTCGAATGTCACGCCCCACTTTGGTAAGAACTCTGTAATGACAACATGACATGAAGAAAACATTGCAGCCGATGCAACTACATGGTCGCCTTGTTCGACGATGCAAGCAAGCGATGCAAACATTGCAGACATTCCAGAGCCAGTTGCAACGCAGTAATCTGCGCCTTCAATTGCAGCAAGGCGTTGCTCAAACATTGCAATGGTTGGATTATGAAAACGGCTGTAAAGGAAATGATCTGTTTCTTCAGCAAATGATGAGAAAGCTTCTTCAGCCGTTGAATAAGTAAAACCACTATTTAGATAGAGAGCTTCTGAGGTTTCTCCAAAGCCTGAGCGTGCAAGACCTGCGCGCACAGCATGAGTCTGTGGCTGTAATTCCCACGAAGGCTCTTCGCGCTCATTGAGAGGGCGATGGCCCCAAGGTCGTTTGCTCATGGCTCAATTGTGGCAGAGTTAGGGTATGAGCAATACTGCGATTTCAGTTACAGATTTAAGCAAGAAATATGGAGACCAAGTAGCGGTATCTCACGCCACATTTGAGGTCCCTCTCGGCACTATCTGTGGCTTTGTGGGCCCTAATGGTTCCGGCAAGACCACAACAATGCGCATGCTCCTTGGACTTATTACTCCAACTGGTGGCACTGGCGAAATTCTAGGTGAATCAATTAAGCATCCTGCGAAATATTTACCACGCGTTGGTGCAATGATCGAAGGCCCTGCTTTCTATCCAGCGTTGAGTGGAAAAGAAAACCTCAACGTATTAGCAACTCTCGGCGGCTTTTCAACCGATCGAGTTCAGCATCTCTTAGAACAAGTTGGATTAGGTGATCGCGGTAAATCAAAGTTCAAAACTTACTCATTGGGCATGAAGCAGCGCTTAGGAATTGCTGCGGCATTGTTACCAAATCCAAAACTATTGATGCTCGATGAACCGACAAATGGTTTAGATCCAGAAGGTATTCAGGAAGTTCGCGCACTACTTAGATCTTTGGCCAACAACGGAACTTCGGTATTTGTTTCCTCTCACCTTTTATCTGAACTCGAACTCATCAGTGATTATTTGGTCATGCTTCGTAAAGGTGAAGTTGTATTCACCGGAAAGATGACTGATTTAATGCTGGCTCAACAACCAGTGATTATTGCAAAAAGTAATAGCGAAGGTGATTTAGTAAAATTATTGGCGATCGCAGAAGGCGCCGGTCACCACGCCACAATTCGCGATGGTGCTGTCCATGTGCAAGGTCCTGCTGATTGGGCTCAAGTATTTAACCAAGCTGCGTTTGATGCCGGTGTCACTTTGTCGCAATTAACGCCCCAACTTCCAAATCTTGAAGAAACCTTCTTTGAAATGACAGGTGAAAAATAATGTGGAATGTAGCTTTCGCTGAACTTCGCAAACTTCGCCGCCCAACTCTGTTTCTAGGCACGATGGGTGCTGTCATCTTCTTTAGTGCATTATTTTCATCACTCCTCTTTATATTAATAGATTCACCACAGGGCAACTCTGATCGCGGACGAATGGTTGGCCGTGAAGTTCTTGGTCTTGCTACTGGCGGTGTTCAAGGATTTACAAGTGTGGGTGGCTTTCTCGGAATCATCGCATTATGTGTTTTCGCTGCCCAAACTGCACAGGAATACACCTATGGAACGCTTCGTAATTTATTAGTTCGCCAACCTGGTCGCTTACGTATTTTGCTCGGTAAGTTCATTGCAATGAAGCTTTTTGCTTTGGTCATGATCGTTTTATCTGCAATTGTCAGTATTAGTGCATCTGTAATTTTGGCGCCAGGTGCCAAAGTTTCCACAGATCTTTGGTTTGGTGCAGATGGTCGTCATGCGATATTTACAACATTTATTAACGTAACTGTTTCAGTAATTGGCTTTGGCACTATTGGGATGGTGCTTGGCTTGCTGCTTCGTTCTCCAATCAGCGCTATTTCTTTAGGCGTTTTATGGCTACTCATAGTTGAAAACTTATTAATCGCAGTTAAAAACTCTTGGGAAAATTGGCTGCCAGGTGCGCAGTTACAAGCAATTGCATCAGGTGGGGCTCCATCTGGGCGTTCGGCAGGAATTGAATATTCTCATGCACTTCTAGTTGGCGGAATCTATGTCGCTATTGGAGCGGCAATTGCATCATTGCTTTTTGTACGTCGTGATGTAGCTAATTAGAGACACCAGCCTTTAAAGCCCCAGTTTTCTAAGGATTGCCATTTATTCTTAAGCCCTTCCCCCGGAGGTCTTAACTTGAAAAAATACCGAGCGATTTCATTCGCTCTTGCCCTTGCTCTGACGCTTACAACAGCGCCGGCTCTGGCAAAGACCCCAAAACCAACGCTGGCTGAAATTGAAGCGGCAAAGAAAGTTGAAGCGGCAAAGAAAAAAGCTGCCGATGCGCAAGCTGCAAAGTTAGCGGCTGCAAACCAAACTCTAAGATCTTTAACTGCAAAAGCTAATGCGGCAACTGCGCTGTATGTGAAAGCACAAAAAGAGTTAGCCATTGCAGTTGCAGCAGCACGTGCTGCGGCGCAATACGCAGCAGAAACCGCAGCAGCTGTTGAAGAAGCACACAGAGTTATCGGTCGACTTGCAGCAAATGCGTACATCATGGGTGGAAGCATGAGCGATATCGAACCTTTGCTTAGTGCAAATGGTCCACAGGATTTAATGGATCAACTCAGCACATTAAGTACTTTAGGAACAAAGAATTCAATTGCTCTCGAGCGATTTAAAGCAGCTGAAGTTGTTGCGCGAGCAGCAAAGAAAGCCGCAGATGATGCAAAGGTTGCCCAGCAACAAGCCACCGATAAAGTTGCTGCAGCTAAAAAAGTAGCTGATGATGCTAAGGCTGAACAGGCAAAAGAAGTTGCTAAGTTACAAAAGATTCAAGATACATTAATGCGCGAACTTTTAAGTGCAAGAAAAGTCCGCACAACTTTAGAACAGCAACGTCAGTTAGCTTTGCTTGAAGAGAGCCAAGCTAACCAAGCCGAACAAACACCGGGACAAAAGAGTGTTTGGCCAGATATTGGCTTCAAGGGCCGTTCAACAATTCGAACCACACAAGTACAACGCGATAAAGCTGTGGCATTTGCTAAGAAGCAGGTGCTTGCCCGAAAGCCATATGTTTGGGGAACTCAAGGGCCTAATACCTTCGACTGTTCCGGATTAGTTTTTGCCTCCTATCGAGCTGCCGGTCTCAATTGGCCAGACTGGGACCGCCTTAACTCGGCGCTGTATTCGGGCTATACCAAGCATGTTTCGCTCAATGATTTAGTGCCGGGCGATCTCTTGTTCTATTCATACAAGGGCACGATTTCTACGATTCACCACATCACGATTTATGCTGGAAACGGCATGATGTGGGAGGCCAACTCAAAGAGCAAAGGTCTGCTCTACTCAAATATCTACAGCATTAAGGGTTTAATGCCATTTGGTGGTCGGGTCTAGTCTTATCGCATGAGTACTGACCTGACGGCAATCCGCAGCGCAGTACGCCCATTTCTAGAAAAATTAGAAGCGGGAGATCGTGTTGTAGTTGCAGTTTCTGGCGGTGCAGATTCA
>CAIVDO010000072.1 GCA_903904665.1 uncultured Actinomycetes bacterium
CCGATAGTGATTGGTACGAATAAGAAGTGATAAACAGTTGTGATGGCGAATTGCCATCTAGCTAGATCTAAGGAGTTCATGGAACCCATTTCCCCGATTCTGAACCGCTCTACCGGCTCAAGACCAATCTTGCTTTAGCCATGAATTAGTTATCTGAAAATCCGCTGTGTTAGCCCTCACGCTCAGATTTTTACGCTCAAGGCGCTGAGGGGCACCACTACTGCCTTTGCCAATTGGCGCCGGCCCCACAGCTCGCGATACCCTTGCGCCTTGTCTGTTAAGGACTATTCAGGTTCACAAATAAAAGGAGTACCGCTGTGGCATCAACATGCGATATCTGTGGCAAAGGGCCCAGCTTTGGCAATAACGTTTCACACTCTCAGGTAAAGACTCGTCGCCGTTGGAATCCAAATATTCAGCGTGTGCGCACACTTGTTAAGGGTGCAACCAAGCGTCAGAACGTCTGTACTTCATGCCTTAAGGCTGGAAAAGTAACTCGTTAATTAAATGTGCTTAATTGAAATGGCGCCAGGTATCTGGCGCTTTTTTCATTTCTAAACCAATAACGCCACTGCCTTCTCGCACTTCACCCACGCAAAGCCCAGGCAGATCTTTACCGGTTGCCAGAAAAACATGATCTTCTCCCCCAGCAAAAATCCACTGCCAGATATCGATCTGCGCAGCATCTGCTAACTCTTTTAACTGTGCAAACTCGCCATCTTTTTCAAATGCCGGCGCATTAAAAATAAACTGCACACCAGATGCTTTAGCTACTTGTTCGGCTTGAATTACAAGGGCATCACTGAGATCGCACATAGCATGAGCACCCTTGTTAGCAAATGCAACTGCCATTGCATAATCAACGCTAGGCGCACAAAACTCATCCACTGCATAATTCTGCAGATCATTTGGCTCATCTACTTCAATCGATGCCAATCCCGCCGCTGACCAGCCCGGCAAAGATGAGAGATAAATACCATCACCAATCTGTGCCCCGCTGCGTGTGATTGCTGTATCAACTTCACCTAGCGCAGTCATGGAAATTACTTTGAGCCCTCCGCGCGTTAAATCCCCACCCACAACTACCGCCCCACAACTGCTGGCTTCATGCGCAATTCCTTGAGCTAACTCAGTTATCCACTCCATGGACTCTTGGCCGGTTAATGTCAGCGCAGCTACAAGGTATGTAGGCGTTGCGCCCATGGCATAGATATCGGCCAAATTGGCAGCGCATATTTTGCGCCCAATCTCAAAGGCTCCTGACCACGCGCAGTTAAAGTGTGTTCCTTCAACTGCCATATCGGTGGTGATTACTGTGCGCTCTCGCGTTGCAACAACCGCGCCATCATCTCCAATTCCAACCTCAACGCCACGGTGTGAGCTAGCAAAGATCTCGGCGAGCACGCCGATTATCTGGGCTTCATCCAAGTTCATAGCGCTAAGAGTAATCGACTAGCCAGTAGCTCTATCTCTGAAGTAGCCTTAACCCACCAACGAAAGGAAACTCTTATGTCAGTACAGGCCTACATTTTGATTCAGACCGAGGTCGGCAAAGCAGGTTCCGTTGCAAAAGCTGTTTCGGCTATCGCTGGTGTAACTCTGGCTGAAGGCGTGACTGGTCCATACGATGTCATCATGCGCGCAGAAGCACCAAGCATGGAAGAGTTCGGCCGTTTAATTTTGTCTAAGGTTCAAGGTGTTGCAGGAATTACTCGCACACTAACCTGCCCAGTTACTTATTAATTTAGATAACTAACAGTTAAATAAAAATGCGCACGCTTTATACAAACGCGCGCTTTTGGTCAGCCGGCCAAGACATTTTTCATGATTTACTCGTTGAAGATTCCTTAATTCTTGCAACCGGTGAAAGTGTTAAAGAATTTACGGCAGATACAACTATTGATTTAAACGATGCTTTTATAATCCCTGCCTTTCTCGATGGGCATGCTCACCCAATCTTTGCTGGCCGAGAAGCTGCAGGTCCGCGTATTAATGGCCTCAACTGCGTTGAAGAGATTAAAGAAGAGGTAAAAGCTTTTGCTCAATCAAACCCCCATGTGCCATGGATTATTGGTGGAGCTTATGAAGCAGCGATTATTGATAGCGGCGATTTTGATGCAGCTTGGCTAGATGATGTAGTAAGTGATCGACCTGTTGTTTTACACGCAGTAGATCACCACACTATTTGGGTTAATACCAAAGCCTTGCAGCTAGCAGGAATTAGTGCCCACACAAAAGATCCCGATGGTGGGACGATCGCCCGTCGAGATGATGGCTCACCCAAAGGAACCTTACGCGAGCCATCGGCAATGGCCCTTGTCTTAGATCATGCACCGGCCAACACAATCGAAAGTGATATCGCCGCGATTAAATTCGCATGTAATGAATACATGAAGGTGGGAGTAAGCGCTGCAATTGATTCATGGTGTGAAAAAGATATGGCACGCGCCTATATCGCAGCGGCCCAATCAGGTGATTTAACGATTGCTTTTAATCTCTCTTTTCTTGCCACACCAAAAACCTGGTTGGGCGATATCGATGATTTCAATGATTTAAGGATGCAATGCCTAGAACTTGATAACCCGCAGATTTTGAAGGCAACAAGTATTAAGTTTTTATTAGATGGCGCTCTCTCGGCAGGCACTGCTCATTTAACGGCGCCATATCTAGATGATCCGAGTTCTTATGGAATTGCTATCTGGAGCGATGATGAATTACTCAACGCTTTAGTGGAATATGACGCCCTTGGATATCAAGTGCACGTGCACGCAATAGGAGATGCCGCAGTTAAGCAAGCACTCGATGCTATTGAGGCGATGGAAAGAGTCAATCCCACGTGGGATCGTCGCCCCGTAATTGTGCACGCTCAGTTAATCTGCGATGAAGATCTCCCCCGTTTTGCTCAATTAGGCGTAATCGCAAATATCCAGCCGCTGTGGTGCTACTTAGATCCCATGAACAAAGAGTTGATCGCGCCTCGCATAGGACAGATGCGAAATAACCAGCAGTATCGACTTCGATCTTTACTAACGGCCGGTGCAAAGATCGCCTTTGGAAGTGATTGGCCAGTTACTAGTCATATTCCGATGCACGCTCTCAACGTGCCAGTTACACGTACTAATCCAGCTGTAGGTAGCAATCAGCCTTGGAATATCCATGAAGCCATCACCAAAGATGAATCGCTAACTTTTTACACTCAAAACGTAGCATTCCAGATGTTTCGCGAAAACGAACGCGGAGGCCTTGAAGTGGGAAAGCGCGCAGATTTTATCGCCCTGCGCGATGATCAAATTGAAGCTATTTATATCGGCGGCTATATCTCTAAGGCATCTGAATAAAACAGTGCACGCAAGTATTTATTTGCAGCATTAACACGGTGATTGGTTGTTGATGATGCGGGAGTCACTTCTAGAAGTTTTGATGCAGCTGAGATACTCCTTTCAACGGCCTTTTCAGTCACTTTGCATTCGTGAGCGATTTCAGAGTTGCTTCCTCCCAACGCCATAAGGCGCATAACCCGGTGTTGGTGAGGTGAAAGAAGCCCCGCAAAATTACTTTCATCAATAGCATTTTCTAGAAATGAAGGCCGTATCTGCTGTAATCCATTATAGGCACGCAGAATTTCAGAGAGAACAACAGAAGGATTACGTGAAGGTTCATTGAGCCAATATGCACGATCCCAAAGAGCTGAAAGCATTCCTTCGCGCACAAAGATTGGATTAGCTTTACCGGCCATAAAGATAATTACCTGATTTGGTAATGATTTGCGGATCTCTAGCGCTGTGTTTAAAGCATCGACGCGACGCATGGAATCTAAATCCAGAATTACTACATCAGGCTTGAAAATAGAGATGTCTGCAAGGGCGTTTTCAGAATCAAAGACTTTGGTTTCAAGAGTTGCATTTGATTGTGCATCAAAACCACGTGCGATAAAAAGACCCATCCCTGGATGAAATGCGTTTTCAATAATCGCAATGCGATCAAGAATTGAGTCGCAGATTTTCTCTGTCGCTACCATCGTTTCGAACTCGTAATCTCATGTTGACAAGTTCTAGGAAAGATTCCCAATGCTTAGACAGTAACAACAATATGGGTTTTAATGGGGATATCCCCCATTTACTTTTCTATTACATAGTTTTAAAAGGGGTAGCCCCAAAAATTTTGGAGTTCATTTGAGTAAGCAGTTGCATCATGCATGGGTTACTGTGACGTGTGAGCATTCGAATTGCACTCGTTGATGAAAAGAAATACGAGTCGCTACTTACTGCATCTGCATTAGGAAATATTGGCTTTGAAGTCAGCGATTTAGTCAACAATTGGCAAGAAGTATCAGCTGCGATTAAGGAAAACGCACCTGATGTTTTAATGATCTGCTTAGATTCAAATGCAATTCACGCAGTAGTCATGGCTGAAAAAGCCAGAGCGCTATATCCCGAACTTGGCTTGGTCTTTCTAACCAGCACGCCAGATTTAAGACTTGTAGGTATTGCAGAAAAAGAGCTCCCACATGGTGTTCAAGTCATATTAAAAAGCTCTGTAACTGATTTACATATACTTACTGATGCGATTCATAGATCCATGGATGATTTAAAGAGTCACCCTAAAACCCGCTGGGTTAATGGGACAACCTTTACTGATGAATCTGCCTTTACTACGGTTTTGCACACGCTAACCCAAGTCCAGATAGAAACACTGCGCCTTGTTGCATTAGGAAGCAGCAACGCTGAGATAGCTCGAATCAGATTGGTAACTGAAAAGGCCGTTGAGCATACGATTACACGTATTTTGTATGCTTTAAAGATTGCAACAAATCCCCGCCATAATGCACGAGTGCTCTTATCGCGCGAGTATTACCGTTGTGTCGGCGTCTCACGCGAGATTTAAGGTTAGTTTCCTAGAACTCCATTAGTTCGCAAGAGCGCTGTTTCAATTAATGCGCTAATGAGCTTCGTATAATCAATCCCGCTAGCGGCCCAGAGCTTTGGATACATCGAAGTTCCCGTAAAGCCAGGCATTGTGTTGATCTCATTAATGATGATTTCGCCCTTGTCGGTATAGAAGAAATCACAACGCGCTAATCCACTGCAGCCAAGGGCTTTAAAGGCCTGTACCGCTTTTTGGCGAATTTCTTCGGCAGCAGCCGGTGGGATGTCGGCTGGAATTTTGACTGATGTTGCACCATCTAAATACTTGGCCTCAAAATCATAGAATTCAAATTTGCTATCTATGACTATCTCACCCACGACAGATGCGCTGATAACTCCATCTGATTCAAGAACTGCGCATTCGATTTCGCGTCCATTTACCGCTTGTTCGATCATCACTTTATGGTCATATAAAAATGCATCTTTGAGCGCAGCATTTAAGCCCTCAACTGATTTAACTTTATGTGTCCCTCGACTTGAACCACCACGGGCTGGTTTAACAAATACTGGATATGCCAAATCATCGATTGCAACGTGCTTGTCCATACTTGTAATGACTATTCCATCTGCAACATGCATGCCAGCAGCTTCAAAAATAGGTTTAGCAAATGATTTATCCATAGCCACCGCTGATGCTAAAACTCCACTACCAACATATGGCAGATTTGCGATTTCTAGCAATCCTTGAATCGTTCCATCTTCACCATAAGGCCCGTGCAAAACTGGAAATACAACATCGATATCTAGAGCTTTGCCCGCCACGAAGAAGCCATGTATATCTGCAACCACTACTGGAGCATTTTCATCAACAGTTGGTAGTTTGCCGCCGCTAATTTCTAGGGAGTAATCATTAGGCAATAACACCCATCTACCTGCCTTAGTGATACCGATAAGGATGGCGGTGTATTTACTTGAATCTAAGCCTATTAAGACTCCCCCGGCAGATACACAGGAGATTTCATGTTCACTGCTGATTCCACCGCAGATGATTGCAACCTTTAATGTGCTCATCGAATGAAGTTTTCTGCTCGAGTTGTAATCTCCATTAAGCGATCAAGGGCATCAGAGGGTGAAATCGTGCCTGCAACGACATCGGCAACGGCTTCAATAACTGGCACTTCAACTCCTACTCGGTGAGCAATTTCAAGAACTGCATTGGAGGAGGCTACGCCCTCAACAGTCTTTGCCACATGTTCACGCGCAGTATCCATCGAACCGAAGCGCCCTAATGCTTCACCAAAGCTGCGATTGCGCGAAAGCGGTGAACCACAGCTGGCGACAAGATCTCCCATGCCAGCTAATCCTGCTGCACTGAGGGGATCTGCTCCATGGGCTGCACATAAACGTGCAACTTCATTGAGGCCTCGAGTAATGAGCATCGCTTGAGTGTTTTCGCCAAAGCCCATACCGATAGAAATTCCAACAGCCAGCGCAATAACAGATTTAATCGCTCCAGCTAATTCACAGCCTAAAACATCGGTAGATGTGTAGACGCGGTAATACGGAGTTGCAAATAGTTTTTGTACTTTTTCAGCCAATAGCATCGTCGGCGCCGCAGCCACTGCCCCGGCTGGCTGGCGCATGATTAATTCAGTAGCAAGGTTAGGTCCAGTAATTAGAGCGATATTTTCTGTATCCATCTCTTCATGAATGATCTCGGTCATGCGCGAAAGCGAGCTGACCTCAATGCCTTTGAGCGTACTGACATATGTGGCGCTGGGATCAACCATCGGCTTCCAGTTTTTTAGATTGTCACGCAGCGCTTGAGCTGGCACAGAGAGAACATAGATATTTGAATATGCAAAGGCTTGATTTAAATCTGAAGTTGCCTGTACTCCGAGTGGCAAAATATTTGCCTCTAAATACTTAGTATTAGTGTGTTTGCTATTTATCTCATTAACGATCTCTTGATTTCGGCCCCACATAAGAACGTGGTTACCGGCATCGGATAAAACTTGGGCCATTGTGCTGCCCCAAGAGCCAGTTCCTAAAACCGTTACTTTACTCATCGCTTCTTTTTAAAGTTTCCAGTTCGCGGCAGATCTGAATTATGTGGATCAAAGATTTCAACAGGCCGTTTTTCACCGCGAAGCTCTTCAAGTAAATCAGTTATCGCTCTCATGACAAATGCTGTTGCCTCGGTCAGTGCGCCAGGATCGCCCTCTTTCCCATACCAAGGAGATAGATCCAATGCAGCGCCAGCTACTATCTTGATTGGAGTTCGAGGAAAGAATTTGATTTTCTTTTCATAAGTTGGCATAACTATCTGTGAGCCCCACTGGGCGATTGGGATAACCGGGGACTTAGTCATAATCGCAAGTCGAGCGAGTCCAGTCTTTGCAACCATCGGCCAGCCGTTGGGATCGCGCGTAAGTGTTCCTTCGGGATAAACGCCTAAACAGTGGCCCTGCTCTAATAATTTAAGTGCGTGTTCAAGGGCTTTAGCTGCATCTTTACCTTCGCGGGCAACTGGAATCTGGCCTGCTGCAAGTAAAATCTTTCCAATCACTGGAACTTTGAAGACACCCTCTTTGCCAATATAGCGAGGAGCGCGTCCACTGCGAAAAATAAAGTGAGTAAAAAACAAAACATCTAGATATGAGACGTGGTTGCTGGCAACTATTACTCGGCCGCTCTGCGGGATATTTTCCGCCCCGCGCCACTGCTTCTTGCCAACGAGATTGAGAATTGGAATAACGATTTTTGTACAGATCTTAAAAGTTAGATTTGTCCCTAAGGGCCATCCAGAAGGTGGAGCATATGAAACTTTGTACTCCGTCATGTGGGTAATACTAGCGATTAGGGCTTAAAAGAGAATAAGAAAACGGGGCCGGCGTGAGCCGACCCCGTTAACTACAACTAAGCGAATTACTTCTTCTTAGCCTTCTTAACAACCTTCTTCTTTGCTGCAACCTTCTTCTTAGCAGCAGGCTTTGCCTTCTTTGCTGCAACCTTCTTCTTAGCAGGAGCCTTCTTTGCAGCCTTCTTGGCTACAACTGGCTTTGCCTTAACAACTGGCTTTGGTTCTGGCTTTGGAGCAGGTCCTAGCTTGCGCTCACCTGAGATGACATCCTTCAAACCCTTTGCAGGCAAGAAGCGAGCCTTCTTTGAAGCCTTGATCTTGATTGTTTCGCCAGTGAATGGGTTACGTCCCATGCGAGCCTTGCG
>CAIVDO010000073.1 GCA_903904665.1 uncultured Actinomycetes bacterium
AAAAGGTGGCCTTGGAACTTTAGCAACCCTTGTTCACGAGCGCGCAGAAAAAGTTGGTGTCACTTTTCACCTTAGCTCCCCTGTGGCTTCAATCAATATTGCAAAGGGCAAAGCCACTGGAATCACTTTAGAAAACGGTGAGGTTATCGCCGCAGATGCTGTTATTGCCAACGCTGATGCTTCATTGATCTATAACACGTTAATCACTGGCAAAATTCGAAAGATCAAAAGAGTTCGCAAAAATATCTCTAAGGCCGACCCTTCTCTGGCTGGTTTCTCACTTCTATTGGCTATGCGCAAGGATGAGTCAACGCCTTTAAATCACCACACCGTTCTTTTTCCCAAAGATTACGATGCTGAATTCGATGCGATTTTTACCCATAAGAAACCAGTTGCAGAGCCAACTATCTATATCTGTGCGCCAGGTGATGATGCGATGTCTAAAGATGAAACCCTTGAAAGCTGGTTTGTATTAGTTAACGCACCTGCACATGGTGCGCATAGCTTTGACTGGAGCGATCCCGAGTTTGCACGTAATTACGCCAACACCATCATTGATCAAATTGAAGCCCGTGGAATTGCCGTGCGTTCGCGCCTTGAATCATTAACTTTTAGAACACCGGCTGATTTAGAAGCAGAAGTGCGCGCACCTGGTGGATCTATCTACGGAACATCAAGTAACGGTGCAAAGGCGGCATTTTTGCGCGCCAAGAACCGTTCACCAATTAAGGGTTTGTATTGCGTGGGCGG
Organism: uncultured Actinomycetes bacterium; assembly: GCA_903904665.1. Taxonomy (GTDB): domain Bacteria; phylum Actinomycetota; class Actinomycetes; order Nanopelagicales; family Nanopelagicaceae; genus Planktophila. Next base: position 751 of record CAIVDO010000073.1, read on the forward strand.
ATCGGCACATCCTGGTGGTGGATTGCCACTAGTTGGATTAAGCGCTGAAATGGTTGCTAATGCAGTTGGGAACGTGCATAACGCAAAACCATTAAAAAGCCACTAGTTTGCAGAATTAGAAAAGCAACAGAGACCGCAAAGATTCCCGGCATATTTAACTGCCACATAATTAAAACAACAAATAGAAAGCTTGCCCGAACAGGGCGCTCGGCAGGTGTGACTACGCCAATATCTTTTACATCAAGTGAGACTAATTTGGCGCGCGCATACTCTTGAAAAGATGCAACTGACCACAAAGTAATAACTAGCCAAGCAGGTACGCCGATTACGTAAAGGGCATACAGCCACAGCGCTTCGCTAATGCGATCTACAACTGAATCAAGGGTTGCACCCCATGCGCTCTGTCGCTGCTGGAAGATTGCAACACTTCCATCGATTCCATCACAAAACAGAGACAAAACTAAGAAAGCAATGGCCCACCAACTTGTTGCAGTTAATGCAGTAGCAGCTGCAGCGGCTAAACCTAGAAAGGTTAAAAGATTAGGGGAAATACGAAGCAGGGTTGCGACAAGGCCAAAGCGATAAGAGATCTTGAGCCACCAAGCAACAGCACCAGTAACAGGAGCGTCGTTATGCAACGAACTCCATATGGCCGTGAACTCTTCTTTACTGAGCATTTTCTAAATTCCTAATTATCTCTAAAGTCGGAGCTGATGTATTCATAGTATAGAAGTGCAGACTAGGAGCACCAGCTGAGATTAGATCTTCACAAAGTTTGGTGGCGATATCTATGCCTAATTTACGCACAGCGTCTGCATCATCTTCAACCGCAGCAAAACGCTTGGCAATGTGCGCCTGTATCTCAGTGCCACCTAGTTCAGCCATGCGATGTAACTGCTTCACAT
>CAIVDO010000074.1 GCA_903904665.1 uncultured Actinomycetes bacterium
AATCTGGTTCGGGCCAAAGACTTTCTATCCAGTCTGGATGAAAGCCCGTGGCATTGAATCTGGCCAGCTAAATTCCAATCAAAATAAGCCAGTCTTGCTCTTTGGTGGCACGATTATTGGAGTATTAGTTCAAACGCTTACTTTAGCTTTGATAATCAACTCACTACAGAAATATGAGCCAAACTTAGGAATTCTCGATGGTGCTGGCATTGGCTTTGCTCTAGGCGTTGGTATTTCAATGTTTTCATCACTTTCTCATCGCCTCTTTGGTGGAGACAATCTGAAAGTCTGGATCATCGAGACCGCCAATGATGCAATCAATCTGACAATTGCTGGGGCAATAATCGCTTTCTTTAACTAAGCCAGTATCGTCACATTCAATAGGGTCAATATCCCTAGAATCGCAAATACTGCTGCGGCAATGCCATGAACGAGTTTCATTGAAACTTTTTCTGCAAACTTATTGCCAATAAATACTGCTGGCACATCGGCAATCAACATTCCAAGAGTTGTTCCCATGACTACAAAAAGCACGCTGGAATAGTGTGCTGCCAGAGCAACGGTGGCGATCTGCGTTTTATCGCCCATCTCGGCTAAGAAAAATGTAATTGCCGTTGCACCAAAGACACCGTAGCGACCAGCAATTGAACTTTCTTCATCCTCAATCTCATCTGGAATTAATGTCCAAATTGCCATGGCAATAAATGAAATACCCAAAATCCAACTCAACGTAGTTTTACTCAATACCGTGGTAATCCAAGCACCAAGCGCTCCGGCAAAACCATGGTTAACAATGGTCGCAGCCAAGATGCCTAAGATGATAGGTACGGGTTTCTTAAAGCGCGCCGCTAAGAGAAAAGCAAGAAGCTGCGTTTTGTCGCCCATTTCGGCAAGGGCAACGACACCAGTGGAAAGAAAGATTGTGCTAAACATTAGGCAAGTATGCATTAAAATTTCATTACAGGGCACCTATCTCTCGCGTAAGGAAGCACATGCACGAGTACGAAAATGAAGCCAAAGAACGTTGGGGCGATACCGATGCTTATCGCCAATCCTCAGCAAAGAGTTCCAAGTACTCAAAAGAAGATTTTGCTGCAGCAAAAGTAGATCAGGAAGCGGCAACTGAGCTCTTTGTTTATGCATTTGGAAACAGCCTGCCCATTGATTCTCCAAAGGCAAAAGAGGCTGTTGTCGCCCATCGGGACGCAATAACAAAATGGTTTTACGACTGCTCAATCGAGATGCAAAAACAATTAGCGATCATGTACATAGAAGATCCACGTTTTAAAGAATATTACGACGGACGTGTACGCGGTTTAGCGCAGTACGTTCATGATGCAATTCAGGCCCAGTAACTTTAGTGAAGCGGTCGAAGTTCAACTTTTCTATTGCAAGCTTTAGAGGCTTCATAGGCTAACCTGCGTGCAATCTCTGCGCTTTCAACCTCGATGAGCCACAGACCACTGAAATTCTCATCTGCATCAAAGAGTGGTTTACCGGTGCTTAAATTTGCGCCATTGCGATTATCAATTACTGTCGCGGATTTGGGTTCTTGAAAAC
>CAIVDO010000075.1 GCA_903904665.1 uncultured Actinomycetes bacterium
TTAACGATGAAATTAACTGCATCGCCGACTGTAACCAAATCAGTAACAGCTTCATCAGGAATCTTTACGCCAAAGCGCTCTTCTGCAGCAACTACAACTTCAACCATGCTCAATGAATCAACTTCTAGATCCTCGGTGAAGTTCTTATCAAGTTCAATTGATGCAGCAGGTATTCCAGCTACTTCTTCAACGATCTCTTTAAGTCCTGCTAGTACATCTGCTTGTGCAAGTGCCATGTGATGTGTTCCTTTTCTTTTTCTTCATAAGTTCAATGGATCAACAGGTGGTTATTCTCTATGACGGCAGTGCTTACTTACGAGTATCGACAGGCTTAAGTGGGGCAAATCTCAGGGTTTGGGGGGTAGTTGCACCACTTGCCCCGCATAAACAAGGCCTGCCCCATAGCCAATGAGCAGCGCTAATTTGCCGTGCATTTCGGGGTGTTGCTCTAACAAAATATCCATCGCCAGTGGGATCGAAGCAGCGGAAGTATTTCCGTTGACGCGAATATCGTCGGCGACTAAAACCGTATCCGGCAGCTTCATCTCTTTCACCATCGTTTCGATGATTCGGATATTTGCTTGGTGTGGAATAAAGACATCAAGATCATTAACAGTTAAGCCGGCAGCTTCTAAGGCTTTAAGACCAACCTTGCTCATTGAATACACGGCCCAACGAAAAACCGTTTGGCCTTGCTGTGAAATATTTGGCCAACCAAGTTGGGCAACGCCTTTATCTGGAGCATTTCTAAATTCGGTATATGCAGGATTGAGCATAATTGCTTCGCGCGAATCCGCATCCGAGCCCCAAATAGTTGGACCAATCTTCGCGTCTTGACTTTGCCCAATGACAACAGCGCCAGCGCCATCGGCAAAGATAAATGCCGTTGCTCGATCATCTGGATCGGTAAAGTCCGAAAGTTTTTCGACGCCGACTACCAATACATTTTTAGAAGTACCACCGCGCACTAAATCACTTGCCATGCCGACGCCATAACAAAAGCCTGCACACGCGGCACTGATATCAAAGGCTGCAGCTTTTGGATTACCGAGTTCATTGATTAACTCAGTTGCAGCGCTCGGTGCTTGGTATGGATATGAAATAGTAGAAAGAATTAAAGTATCGATATCGGCCATCGTAAGATTTGCGCGCTTGAGTGCACTTTCGCAAGCTGCCTTGGCCATCGTAATAACGGTTTCATCAGGGCCAGCAAAACGACGGGATTGAATCCCGGTGCGCTGTTGAATCCATTCATCACTTGATTCGATGCGATCAACGATTTCAGAGTTAGGAACTAAACGCTTTGGGCGGTATGAACCAACTGAAAGAATCTGGCTGTTGGTCGTTGGATTAGATTTGATCACTTGATGTGCCTTCCTGCAAACTCTTTAGCCGCGGCTAGGTCATCGGCGGTTTTGAGGGCAAAGCATTCGATCCCTGGTGCACCGCGCTTGAGCAAGCCAACCAGAGTTCCGGCCGGTGGAAGTTCAATGACACCTGTAACACCTAAGTTTTTAAGGGCTTGCATACATAAATCCCAACGCACCGGATTGGCAATCTGATTAACGATACGGTTTAAAACCTCGGCGCCATCTGTTACAACTTCGCCATCTTTATTTGAAATAACGGCAATCTTGGTAGTCGCAGTTGCAATTGTTGCAGCCATAGTCCTGAGTGGCCCAACGGCAGGTGACATGTAATTGGTATGAAAGGCCCCGGCAACTGCCAATGCACGCACGCGTGAGCCTTCTGGTGGATTTTCCGAAAGGGCGGCAAGGGCAGTTAAATCACCTGCAGCAACTATCTGTCCACCACCATTGTCATTTGCTGCAACGAGATTGAGTGAAAGCAATGTCGTCAAAACTAATTCGCGATCTCCACCTAATACCGCAGACATTCCAGCTGGGGATTGCGTCGCCGCTTTGGCCATCTCGATTCCACGCGCACGCACTAAGCGCAACGCATCTTCATAGCTAATTGCACCGCTTAATGCGGCAGCAGCTATCTCGCCAACGGAATGGCCAGATGTATACGCAAAATTCTTAATACCAAGTGCATGTGCGGCCAATAATGATGCAGCAACAATTAGGGGTTGTGCATTGGCGGTGTCTTTAATCTCGTCTGCATCGGCAGTTGTACCCAAGCGAATTAAATCTAAATCGATGCGCATGGACCACTTCGATAAGAGTTCGTGAAGCTCTGGGTTAGTAATCCAAGAGTTGAACATTCCCGGAGTTTGCGATCCCTGTCCTGGAGCAATAATTGCTAACACCTTTGTTACTTTACTGGAAAAAGCTAATTACTACCTAGTACGAGTGACTAGCCAAACCTGCGCACTGTGCTGGGCAACATTAATCTTTGCTTGAGGGGCAGCAATTGCGGGTTCATATGATGCAATCTCTTTTGAGGCATCGAAGATGCAGCGGAAAGCTTCACCCCATGTGTTATCTGGCAGAGTAAATACGGTTTCATCTTTGGAAGAGTTCATTAGAAGTAAAAGACCCCGCTTTGAATCAGCTTCTACAAATACAGTGATGCTGCGCTTTTCTTCATCTTGCCAGTGATTATCACCCATCTCATGTCCACCTAAGGAAAACCAGGCGATATCTTTGCGACGCGTTCCTTGATCAAGACTTCCGGTATAAAACTCCGATGCAACATCGGCTAAATAAGTTTCACGGATTTTGGCAAGCTCTTGTACCGAAGCCAGAATATCTTTCTCTTTCTCATTTAAATCCCACGGCAGAGCCCAGCCACCATTAAAGGATGCCTCATTTTCTTCGCTGTATTCAAGTGGTAGCGAATAAGCGTTATTGGATCCATTTTGTGAGCGACTGACTTCATCTCCCATATTGAGCATCGGAACGCCTGAAGACAACATTAAAGTTGCAAGCATCGATTTCTTGAGCCAGTGTCTAATAGTTTCAACACCAAGATCATCGGTTTCACCTTCAATGCCAACGTTCCAAGATCTATTGGTGTCATTGCCATCGGCATTGTTTTCTAAGTTTGCTTCATTGTGTTTGTGGTTATACGTAACCATGTCGTGCACAGTAAAACCATCATGGGCTGCAAGAAAGTTAATAGATGATGTTGGCCCGCGATAATAAAAGATCGAGCTAGAACCACTAATACTGTTAGCGATATCTGAAACTCCTTCGCCATAGCCACGCTCTAGATCGCCTAACCAGAACTGGCGAACTGAATCGCGATAAGCATCGTTCCATTCTCGCCACGGATGTGGAAAATCACCGAGTGCATAACGGGATATATCCCAAGGTTCTGCAATCATTTTGAAGTTGCGCAAAACCGAATCAGATTCGATTGCAGACATGAGCGAAGAGTTAAAGGCGCTATTGCTTGTATAGAGGGCGGTAGCTAAATCAAAACGAAAGCCATCGACTCCAACTACTTCTACCCACCAACGTAGTGAATCAATAATCTGGCGAACTGCATGAGGGTTGCTAGCGGCAAAAGTGTTTCCACATCCAGTTACATCAACGTAATTTCCATGACCATCTTGGCGGTAGTAGGCCTTGTTATCTATACCTTTATAAGAAAGCGTTGGTCCGCCCACGCCACCTTCTGCGGTGTGGTTGTAGACAACATCTAAAATAACTTCAATCCCAGCATTATGTAGCTGATCAACGGCCCACTGCAGTTCACTTATCGGATCAGAAGTTGATGCAAATGCAGCATTTGGTGCGCTAAAGGCTAACGAGTTGTATCCCCAATAATTCTTGCGTCCGCGTTCATGAATACTTGGTTCGGTAACCGATGCGGCAATCGGTAAGAGTTCAAGTGCCGTAACGCCCAAGGATTTTAAGTGTGCAATCGTTGATGGATGGCCTAATCCTTTATATGTACCGCGTTCATGCTCTGGGATAGCTTCATTCTTGGCAGTTAATCCCTGGACATGTGCCTCATAAATAGTTGTCTTTGCCCAAGGCGCAAGTGGTCTATGAATTTCGCGAGCACAGTGATCTGTAACAACGCTATATGGAACTTTGCCGGCGCTATCTCGTCCATCGCGCACGTTTACATCACCAGTGCCGACGCCATCTTCAGAGACATGGCCAAAGATTTCTGGAACATAATGCAGCTGGCCATCGAGAGCGTGCGTGTATGGATCGATCAATAATTTAGCGGCATTAAATCGAACGCCATATTCAGGTTGCCAAGGTCCGTAGACGCGATATCCATATCGCTGACCCGGGCGCACCCCAGCTAGATAGCCATGCCATATCGGTCCATTGCGATGAGACATTGCAAAGCGGGTTTCGACTAACTTGCCATTGACCTCATTAAATAGGCATAGCTCAACGGCATCTGCGGCATTTGACCAGATGGCAAAGTTTGTTCCGCCATCGGTAACAGTTGCACCAAGGGTTCGGGGATCTGCTGGAAGCACGGGGTAATAATGCCGTGAAATGCCGGGCTATGGGTTACGACACCCGCTCTTCAAATACTTCGAGAAGTCCAGCTTCACGATGGTTAACAAACTCAGGATAGTAAATAAGCGCTGATGATTCCTGATTTTGTCGCAAAATATTTCTTAGATGCTCACAGGCAATCAGATAAAGCGCGGCAGGAAGTAGATCCACAGATCTTTTTAGAAACCACGGAGTTCCATTGCGAAGCATCCACTTGATTGATTCAATTTTGGGTTTAGCGATGATTGGGTCCATAGAAATCGGTGCGATTTCCCATCGCTTGCTCAAGATTTCACGGAAGTGATGAGCAAGAAGTTGATGACCAAACTTTGAAGGGTGCATGCGATCAATATGCCAAACTTTTCTTTCATAGATTCCTTCAAGTTCACGTGTTCGCAGAATCTCAGTTCCAAACTCTGCAGCTATTGCCTGTGTCACTTGATTGACGGCGTTAATACGCCGACTTAAAACAATCCCTAAAGTTTTTGGCATCGGTACAATTAAAGTTGGGTCATGGAGTTGCAGGAGCAAAACTTCTGAACCAATTGCCTTGAGTGCCTTGATCGTTGCTCTCAGATTTTGGTGAAGTTGCTCTGGCGAAAACCCATTTCGCAGCGCATCATTTCCGCCCACAATTACTGCTGTGATAGATGGAGAGTGAATTATCGCCTTAGGAAGTTGGTCATAGAGAATCTCATCTGATTTTGCCCCTGGGCGTGAGAGATTGATGTAAACAAGTGGATCCTTAAAATTCTTGGCTAAGTAATAACTCCAACCGCGCGAATTGCCATTGCTATCAGTGTCACCGACGCCAGATGCGGCGCTGTCTCCCAAAACTGCGAAGGTTGCGACGCGTTGCATTTACGCTACCCGCAACCTACGTGCAACCTTTGCGCTGTCACCATGAAGTTTGAGCATCAGTGAAAGCGTGGCACTCCATGGAAAGTTTTCAGCTTGGTGAAAACATCGCGCAGATAAGGTTGGGTCTTGACGCAGCTGTAACACCTGTTCAATCGCATTTGCGAACTCATATCCAGTATTTCCTGCAATAGCTCCCACTGGTTCAGAGGTATTTAGCAGTAGAAATTCCCCAACTGCACTTGTACTCGATGCAACCACGGGCGTACCTGCAGCCAAAGATTCAAGGGCAGCTAAGCAGAAAGTCTCGATCGGCCCTGGGGCAAGTGATACATCAGCTGAAGCGAGGATTTCTGCAAGTCGTTCACGATCTGCGATGTAACCAAGGAAAGTAACTGGAAGATTTTTGGCTTTTTCGCGCAGATCAACATACATAGGACCAATGCCTACATAGATTAATCGTGCGTTGACTCCACGTTCGATTAAAGTCTTCAACGCTTCAATAGATCGGGCTGGATGTTTTTCGCGCGACATGCGTCCGCAATGGACTAACAGGACATCTGCACCTTGCAACAGATCCTTACGAAAATTTTCATTGCGCAAAAAGGGAGAAAACTTATCTAAATCAACGCCTAACGGAACTCGTACCAAATTTGTTGTCTTGATATCTTCAAACTCTTTCGAAGCAAATTCAGTAGTTGTAATCACGTGTTTGAACCGTGAAGAAAGCCGGCGATTGTGCCAATCAACAATGCGTTTTAATGAGAAAGGGAAGTAGTTTTTCGCTAAACCGCTTAAGGTTTCATGGCTAAATACAACGGCTGCGATATTTCTCTGTCCCGCCCAGGCGCCAATCTTTGAAAGGGTAAAGCGATCAGATATCTCTAGTACATCGGGCTTCAAAGTAATGAGCAGTTTCTTTACGTCGCGGTTATTGCGAATAACGCGATAACCACCGCTAAATGGAATCTCAATTGATGGAAGAGTTATCTTCGTGCCACTCGTGGATTCTTCACAGAAAAAACCAGTCCCTGGGACGATATAAGTAAAGGAGTGACCGCGCGCCACATAACCCGTGCCAAGCTGATGCAAGGTTGTCTTGATTCCACCTGATTTTGGTCCATAGAAATTAGCGATATGAACTATCTTCATGCAACATGCTCTTTCAGTAGTTGGGATTCCTGATGCATTAGTTCTCGGTAATGGCTAATAAGTTGGTTATTTACAACTTGCCAGTTTCGTTCGATAACTGATTCACGTGTGCGCTGTTGCAGAATCAATGGATCCTGCATATGAATCAGCATATTTACTGCTCTATTGAGGGCAACTGAATTAGCTGTATCGATTAAATAGCCAGTCCATCCATGCTTTACAAGATCTAAAGGTCCACCAGAGTTTGGCGCTATCACCGGGACACCAGATGCAAGTGCCTCTTGAATCGATTGACAAAAAGTTTCGTGTTTTCCAGTGTGTACAAAATAATCTAAAGATGCGTAGTAGCGAGCTAGGTCATCACCACTTTGATAGCCAGCAAAGAAAGCGTTGGGCAGGGTTTTTTCTAACCGTGCACGCGCTGGACCTTCACCAACGATTACAAGTTGAATATCATCGCGTGCATCAAGGACTGCCAAATCATCCACTCGTTTTTCATTTGCAAGTCTTCCGACATAACCAACTATTTTTCGATCTGGACGCACACCAAGTATTTCAACGCGCAGATTGATATCGCGCTTAGCAGGTGCAAAACGTGTTGAATCAACGCCGCGTTGCCACAGGTGAACATTTTTCACACCACTTTGCATTAAATCATTGCAAGACCACAGTGAAGGTGCCAAAGTGCGATCACTTGCAGAGTGAATCTTTGCGACCCATTTTTTTAATGAGTTATGAGCAATAGTTAATCCATAATGGCGAGCAAAACCCGCAATATCTGTCTGATAAACAGACAGCGTTGGAATCTCTAGACGTTGGGCAATCTTGGTTACATATTTTCCGAGAAAAATCGGTGAAGCTAAATGAATGACATCAGGTGCAAAGCCGTCAATGAGCTGTTCTAGATTGCGTTGCGGAAATCCCAACGGAATCAAACCCTTCATTTCAAGACTTGGAACTCGCTTGACACGAAAACCTGCAAACTCTTTGGGGCCATCAGTGCTTTCAGGGGCGATGACAAGGGCATGATGACCTTGGGCTTTTAAATGCTCCAAGGTTCGTAGCACTGAGTTGGTGACACCATTTATTTGCGGTAGAAATGACTCAGTCACAATCGCCACACGAATGGGTGTACTCATGGCCCTAATGTTCAGCCAGCTTTAAAGACTCAACTTCACATTGAGGTTACATGTTGGCAAATCTGGCGTGAAATCTTGGGCCAGTGATGGCGGTGAGGGTTACTGGCCAGTAACCTATGCCAATGAAGATCGCCATCTGCGTAAAGCAAGTTCCCGATTCATGGGCTGAAAAGAAGATGGTCGATGGTTTATTAGACCGTGCCAACGTTGATGCAGTTCTTAATGACCTTGATGAATATGCCGTTGAAGAGGCGTTGCGTCTGGCAGAAGCTCATGGCGGTAATGAAGATGGCGGCGCAAACACGGTCACCTTGATTTCAATGGGACCTGAGCGAGCAACTGAGGCGATTCGAAAAGCGCTTTCGATGGGTGCAAACGATGCGATTTTAATCAGTGATCCAGTTTTAGTTGGCGCCGATGCATTAGTTACTGCGCAGGTTTTGTCCTCGGTGATTTCACAAGGCGCATTCGACATAGTTATTTGCGGTACCGAATCAACCGATGCGCGAATGAGCGTTGTGCCAGCAATGATCAGCGAAAAACTGGGATGGGCTCAGTTAACTTTCGCATCAAAGGTAGAGGTTGATCCTGCGGCTTCCAAGCTTTCAATCACGCGTGTGACAGAGGCTGGTGTTGATGAGATCACTGCGCAGTTCCCTTGCGTTGTAAGTGTTGTAGAAAAAATTAACGAACCACGTTATCCATCTTTTAAGGGCATTATGGCCGCCAAGAAAAAAACTATCGATATCCGTGGCTTTGCTAGCACTGGCATTGAATCGCCAACAGCTTGGACAACGGTAATCGATTCTGCTCCGCGTCCACCACGTGCTGCAGGTGTAGTTGTAACCGATGATGGAACAGCCAGCCAAAAACTGGTGGAGTTCTTGATAGAAAAGAAGTTGATATGAGCAACGTATTAA
>CAIVDO010000076.1 GCA_903904665.1 uncultured Actinomycetes bacterium
GCGGTAACGGTTGATATCTGTCTTTGCAAGATATTGAAGAATGCGACGACGACGACCAACAAGCAACAACAGACCACGACGGTTGTGGTGATCATGTGGATTGGTCTTTAAATGTAATGTGATTTCTTCAATGCGCTTAGATAGCAAAGCGACCTGAGTTTCAGGACTTCCCGTGTCAGTAGGAGTAGATCCGAACTGCGCGACAATTTGCTGTGTTACTTCTGGTGTTAGTGCCATTCTTTAGTACTCCTTGGTTTCTGATCACGAGGGCTTTCGGTTTGCCTCACGAAAGCTCGCTTTCTCGTTGGACTGGGCAAGATTACCAGCGTGAGCGTATTAGGCGAAATCGGTGCGCTTAGCGCTCAGTTAGCTCACGTGCTTGGGCGCAATCCTTGGCCATCTGCTCAAGTAATGGCGCAAGCCCATCAAATTTCAAAGTCGCACGAAGTCGCCATCCAAATTCAATCGTTGCTCGCTGTGAATATAAATCAAGGCCCACTTGGTCAAGGGCATACGCCTCAACTTGGCGACCACGCACACCATCAAAAGTTGGATTAGTACCGATAGATATCGCTGCCGGCCATCGATCTATACCGACAGTTAACCAACCGGCATAAATACCATCTGCTGGAATAGTTTGATGTTCAAGATCGCCCAAGTTTGCAGTCGGATAACCGATTTCACGGCCACGTTTTTCCCCGTGAACAACGATGCCATCGAGACGATGCGGGCGAGTTAACAAAGCTCTAGCGTCTTGCACACTACCTTCAACAATTAGTTTTCGAATGCGAGTAGATGAAATCACTTCGCCCTCAGATGGTTGTAAATCTAGAACAATTGTTTCAAACTCAGAGTGTGCCTTTAATGATTCAACATTACCTGCAGCTTTAGCGCCATAGGTGAAGTTCTTGCCCACAACAACTTTTGTGGCGCAAAGTTGTTCTACAAGAACTCGATTAACAAAATCCTCAGGTGGCATCGCAGCAAATTCAGGGGTGAACTTCATAACCGCTACCTGGTCTGCGTTGTGAATTTTTAAAAGTTCAATTCGATCAGTCAGAATCGTCAATAAAGTTGGTGCGCGATCTGGGGCAAAGACGCTCATGGGATGTGGATCAAAGGTCAATGCAATAATTTTTTCATCGCCAGCTATCTTCTTGGCTTGGTTGAGCACCTCTTGATGGCCCTTGTGGACGCCATCAAAAACTCCGATAACTACTACGCTCATGGCTTTATTGTCTCAGAACTAGTTCGCGGCCGCGAATACTGCGATTGGCTTAGCTAATCCATCTTTATTGCAAAGCAATGCGATAAGGCTTTGCCCGCAAATCGCTGCGTAGATAGCCTCATCTGGATTAGCACTTAATGGACGCCCAAATGAAAGTTCATTGACTTCATCCAAGGCCAGCTCGCGTGCAATGAAGGTGGTTCGCGCAACATCGACGAGAGCAAGAGTTGAAAACTCACCGGCTTTAAGCTTTGCAAGGGAAATAGCTTTATCTAAAGCAAAACCTGCTACACGTATGCGACGCAACGAATTTAAATGCCCTCCCACACCCAGTGCATCGCCGCAATCACGGGCAATTGCACGAATAAAGGTTCCGGCAGAACATGTGACTTCGATATCTACTTCAATTACATCGCTAACACGGCGAATATCTTTGATATCTAACTGAGAAATGGTGACTTCACGGGCAGCAAGTTCAACTTTTTCACCTGCTCGCACGCGATCATATGCACGTTCTCCATCGACCTTCACAGCTGAGACTGAACTTGGCCGCTGCATAATTGTTCCGCGCATCTTTGCTAATTCGCCTTCGATGTCGGCATCAGTTATCGCCGATACATTGCCCCGTGAAATAACTTCACCTTCAACATCATCAGTAACCGTTGCAGCACCTAGGACGACTGTTGCTTGATAAGTTTTATCACCATTGGTGATGTATTGAAGTAAGCGGGTTCCATTATTAAAACCTAAAACTAGAATCCCTGTAGCCATTGGATCAAGGGTGCCAGCATGACCTACTTTGCGTGTGCCTAGTGCGCGCCTTGCAATAGCCACTACATCATGGCTAGTCATACCTGGTTCTTTATCTACAACCAGAAAACCGTGCTCGATGATTAATCCTGATCAATAACACGGGGAGCTTTATATGGATCTTCTCCCCCTGCATATGTAGCGTTGGCACGAAGAGCTGCAACTTCTGCATCTAACTCATGAACTTTTGAAAGTAGTGAATCAAGTGCCTTTGCACTCTCTGGCAGAGCATCTTCAAAAAACTCAAGAGTTGGCGTAATCCGAAGGCCAAGTTCGCGCCCAAGAGCTGAGCGAATTGCACCTTTAGCACTATCGAGTGCTGCAGTAGTTGATGCTCTTTGGTCGATATCTCCAAGAACAGTGTAAAAAACCGATGCTTGTTGAAGATCACCGGTAACGCGCGCATCGGTAACAGTGACGAAGCCAAGACGTGGATCTTTAATCTTTGTCTCAAGCAACTGCGCCACTATTACTTTGATGCGATCTGCAACCTTTTGGCTGCGATGAGATTGTGCCATTGCTATACCCGCTTTTTCTCGCGCATCTCAAAGACCTGAATGGTGTCGCCAATTTGAAGATCCTTCATATTGCCAAGACCAATACCGCACTCGAAGCCTTCTTTGACTTCATTTGCATCATCTTTAAAGCGCTTAAGTGAATCGATTGTTAGGTTATCAAGGATGAGAGTTTCACCGCGCAAAATTCGGGCCTTAGCGTTACGTCGGATTGCTCCATCCTTAACGAGAGAACCAGCGATGTTTCCAGCCTTGGAAGATTTGAAGATCTCGCGAACTTCAGCGTTACCGACGATAACTTCTTCATAGATAGGCTTGAGAAGTCCCTTCAATGAAAGTTCAATCTCATCGATTGCCTGGTAGATAACTGAGTAGAAGCGAACTTCAACGCCCTCTTGATCGGCAAAGATTGCAGTTTGTGGTTCAGGCTTAACGTTAAAGCCGATCACAACAGCAGTTGATGCAGATGCCAAAGTAATATCACTCTTTGTGATTGCACCAACACCGCGGTGAATAACGCGAAGATCAACTTCTGCGCCAACATCGAGCTGCATTAACGCTTCTTCTAGCGCTTCAACAGATCCACTTACGTCACCCTTAAGAATTAAGTTAAGAGTTGAAATCTTGGACTGCTCCATGAAGTCTTCAAGTGAGACCTTCTTACGTGCCTTAGCAAGTTGGGCATTGCGCTCTGCAGCTTGACGCTTTTCAGCGATCTGACGAGCGGTGCGATCTTCATCGGCAACTAAGAATGTATCTCCAGCACTTGGTACTGAGGTGAAACCAAGAACTTGGACTGGACGTGATGGACCAGCGGTTTCTACAGAGTCACCGTTTTCATCCAACATCGCACGGACGCGACCAAATGCACCACCGGCAACGATTGGATCACCAATCTTTAGCGTTCCACGTTGAACAAGAACAGTTGTAACTGGTCCACGACCACGATCGAGGTGGGCTTCAATTGCAACACCGCGAGCTGAGTCATCGGCCACTGCGCGAAGATCAATTGCAGCATCGGCAGTAAGAAGAATTGAATCAATCAAATCTTCAACGCCCTGACCTGATTTAGCAGATACGTTTACGAAGATTGTTTCTCCGCCGTACTCTTCTGCGATCAAGTTGTACTCAGTTAACTGTTGGCGGACCTTGTCAGGATTTGCTCCCTCTTTATCCATCTTGTTAACGGCAACAACGATTGGAACATCGGCTGCTTGAGCGTGATTGAGCGCTTCAATTGTCTGAGGCATGATTCCATCATCGGCAGCAACAACAAGGACTGCGATATCAGTTACCTTGGCACCACGAGCACGCATAGCTGTGAAAGCCTCGTGACCTGGCGTATCAATGAAAGTAATTGCGCGATTAACGCCGTGATGATCATGGTGAATTTGATATGCACCGATGTGCTGAGTGATTCCACCAGCTTCAGATTTCATCACTTCACTCTTACGGATTGCATCCAAAAGCGATGTTTTACCATGGTCAACGTGTCCCATAACTGTTACAACAGGTGGGCGTGCAACCAGTGAATCAGGATCGATATCGCTGAGTTCATCCGCTAAATCAATATCAAAGCCCTGAAGAAGCTCACGATCTTCATCCTCTGGGCTAACGATTTCAATGCTGTAACCAAGTTGAACTCCGAGAATTTCAAAAGTATCGGCATCAACAGATTGTGTTGCCGTAACCATTTCACCTAAGTGAAATAGGGCTGCAACTAACGCTGCTGGATCAGCATTGATCTTGTCTGCAAAATCTGCCAATGATGCACCGCGACGCATACGAATAGGAGTTTTACCATCACCGTGCGGAACAACTGCTCCACCAAGTTGTGGTGCCTGCATATTGTCGAACTCATCGCGCAATGCTTTTCTTGATTTAGCTTTACGTCCTGACTTCTTACTTGCATTTTTTCCAAATGCTCCGCCTGCTCCGCCGCGTTGTGGTGGACGACCGCCACCTGGACGTTGTGGACCACCTGCTGGTGCACCGCCTGCTGCATTAGATTTATAAGGAGATGAAGGTGCACCTGTTGATGGTGCGCCAGTGCGTGGAGGAAATCCCGCACCTGCTGGTGGACGTGATCCTGGTGGTCGTGCAGCAAATCCTGGTCGTACAGATCCTGGACGAGGACCTGACATTCCTGGACGAGATGGTGCGCCGGCTGAACGTTGTGGAGGGCGTGGAACTGCGCCACCAGTTGAAAATGGATTATTACCTGGACGTGGTGGGCGTGGAACTGCGCCACCAGTTGAAAATGGATTATTACCTGGACGTGCTACAGGTTTTGGTTGCTCTGCTTTTTCCTCTGCAACAACTTCTGCAGCATGGTTCTTGAGCGCCTCTGCCTTGGCCGCTTCTACGCGCTCCTGTTGTGCTTTGAGTGCATTGATATCAACGCCAAGTTCTGCAGCTAACTCTGCTGCCTGCTCGGCACTTACTTCACCTTTTGGTTGTGCAGCTGCCTTCTTTGCCGCCGCCTTTTTTACCGGCTTTTTCTCTTCGGCAGGTTTAGCATCTGGATACATCTCGATGAGTTTGCGCACAACGGGTGCTTCTACAGTCGATGATGCTGATCGGACGAATTCGCCCATTTCTTGGAGCTTTGCAAGGACGACCTTGCTCTCCATACCGAGTTGTTTTGCTAACTCGTGTACGCGGACCTTTGACAATTTTTCCCCTGTCTTGGCCCGCATGAAACTTTCATGCAAGCCCTAGTTGAACGACCTCATAGTTCTAACGAGCTCATTTGAGTTTCATATCTTTCATATCCATTTCTTCGGTTACAGCAATACCCCATGGTATCCAACCAGGGCCGCATTTACATAATGCCCCGTTAGAGCTCCACGGGATTATCGGGGTGAATATCGATACGCCAGCCAGTTAAACGGGCGGCCAGGCGGGCATTTTGCCCATCTTTTCCAATAGCTAAGGACAACTGGTAATCGGGAACAACGACTTTGGCGCAGCGTCCTGCAAGATCTGTGATCTCTACAGATGAAACCTTGGCCGGAGCAAGTGAATGTCCTACAAATGTTGCCGGATCTTCTGACCAATCAACGATATCTATTTTTTCTCCGTGAAGTTCATCCATCACAGCACGTGCACGTGCACCCATTGCTCCAATTAATGAACCCTTAGGGCTTACGCCGGCGCGATGAGAGCGAACTGCAACTTTTGTGCGATGGCCCGCTTCTCGTGCAACGGCCATGATTTCAACGATGCGATCATTGATCTCTGGAACTTCAAGTGCAAATAACTGTTTAACGAGTGCTGGGTGGCTGCGAGATAACATAATCTCAGGTCCTTTTAACCCTTGCTTAACTTCAACAACGAAACATTTAATGCGATCACCGTGGTTATATACCTCACCAGGAACTTGTTCTTGTGGCGGGATACGACCTTCAAAGCGTCCCAAGTTAACGTTAATCATCTTTGGATCACGGCCCTGTTGAACTACTCCAGAGATAACATCGCCAACGTTTGTGGTGAACTCTGCAACGATTGATGCATCATTGGTCTCACGCATCTTCATCTTGATTACTTGGCGGGCAGTTGAAGTTGCAACGCGAGAGAAACCCTCAGGAATATCCTGTTCATCGCCGACTTTTTCGCCGATTTCATTGAACTGTGGAATTAAAATTTGAATCTCACCGCTCTCGCGATTAAGAACCGCGTGGGCATAGCGCTTAGCTTCATCGGTCTGGTTATAGGCCGTTAATACGCCAACCTCGATGGCTTGAATTAACTGTTCAAGTGGAATTCCTTTTTCATTTGTAAGCTCTACTAAGGCTGACATCTCAACATGCATTAGTTGTCATCCTTTCGGTTAAATTCAATCTCAACGACGGCGCGCTTAATATCGGCAAAAGCAATCTCATGCTTCTTCATTCGACCCTTTATATTCTCAACAAATTGAGCATGCGTCTCGTTAAACTCTGATAATCGCGCAGTAATGACATCTCCGTTGGTTAGTGTCATCTTGATCAGACGAGTGAGGTTCTTGGTCCAATGTCGTGGCAATGTCAGTGGGCGATCTACACCAGGTGAAGTTACTTCAAGGGTAAATGGCTGATCGCCTAATGCTGGTTCAGCATCTAAAATCTCAGAGATTACGCGCGAGACAGTTGTGATCTCATCCATATTAAGTGGCTTTAATCCATCAACAACACATACGAGCGTGCTGTGGTTGCCAGCTTTTGAGAGTTGCACTTCTTCTAAGTAAAAACCCGCGGTTTCCACGGCTGGGGTGAGAAGTTCGCTCAGTGAATCTTTAAGCGCCATAAGTATTTCTGCTTTCTTATTAAGTTGTAGGCGCAATTGTAACTAGAAAGATGCGAAAGTATCAATTCCTACTTTTAGGATTAATGCCACGGTAACAATGAGGAAAACCTTGCGCACCAAGGTCGAACCCCCTGCAATTGCAAGGCGCGATCCAATCACGGCGCCAGTGACATTTGCTGCTCCCAGAATTAAGCCCAGCTGCCAGATAACTGCCCCATGTAAACCAAAGATGATAATCGCGCCGATATTTGTTGAAACGTTAACAACCTTTGCAATGGCCGATGCGGTGATAAATGCATAACCTAAAGATGCCACCAATATCAACATCAGAAATGAGCCAGTGCCCGGTCCGAATATCCCATCATAAAAGCCGATTATTAATCCTGCCGCGATTGAAATCGTAATTCTGCGCTTTGAATGATGGCGCAGCAGTTCGATCTTTCCTAAATCAGGTTTCAACCATGTATAAATCGCAACGACGATCAATAGGAGCAAAACAATTGGCCGCATCGATTTCGTAGGAATCTGTGATGCAAGGGATGCACCGACAACTGAACCAACAAATGCCGGTAAGGCCATCGCCACTAAGACTTTGGGGTCAGGCTTAATCTGGCGGCGATAAAGGGCTGCTGCAGTTGTTGTTCCAAAGACTGATGCAAATTTATTTGTTCCAAGGACTGTGACCGTCTCTGTTTTTGGCAGACCAATCAGAAGTGCTGGAAGTTGAATTAATCCCCCACCGCCTGCAATTGAATCGACAAAGCCTGCAAAAAATGATGCACAGATTAAAAATAGCCCAGTAGTGAGCGTTAAATCAGCAAACACTTTTCTAAGCTAATAACTTAGCAATTGTTGATACTGCATCGGCAACTGCAACTTCGCTCTTATCCCCGCTCTTACGCACGCGAACTTCGACATTTCCTTCGGCAAGTGCCTTGCCAACAACGACAATAATTGGATTTCCAATTAATTCAGCGTCCTTGAACTTGACCCCTGCACTTGCATCACGGCGATCATCGAGCATGACAGATATTCCTGCCGCCTCTAACTTAATGCCGATATCAAGGGCGGTATCAAATGGAAGATCCTCTTTGCCTGTTGCAACGATATGTACTTTGGCTGGCGCGATTTCAACTGGCCAGTTGAGCCCAATCTCATCACTTGTTTGTTCAGCGATTGCTGCAACGGCGCGTGAGACTCCGATTCCATAAGAACCCATGGTGACAACTTGAGATTTACCGTTTTGATCTAGAACAGTAAGGTTTAATGCCTGTGCATATTTGCGGCCCAGTTGGAAGATATGGCCAATTTCAATCGCGCGATCAATAACGATTTGCGTGTTGCACTCAGGGCAACTATCTCCGGCGCGAACTTCTGCCGCCTCAACGTATGCATCAGGGGTGAAGTCGCGACCATTAACGACATAGCGCGCATGGTGATCCTTTTTATTTGCACCGCTAATCCACGATGTTCCAGGTGCTACACGTGGATCTGCAAGAACTCTAATTCCAGAACGCGCAGCATCTTGCGGTCCAATGTATCCCTTAACAAGTGATGGGTGCTTAGCAAAATCTGCTTCCTCAAATACTCGAAGCTCGTGAATGCCACCTAAGTTTTCTTGTAAACGCTTAAGATCAACTTCGCGATCACCGGGAACTAATACTGCTAATGGTGTTCCATCGGCTACTACCATGATATTTTTTAAAGTATCAGCAGCGCTATATCCACCACCAAATTGGGAGTTCATCAGATCTACTAATGAATCAATGGTTGGAGTGTTTGGTGTATTTAACTCTTCTAAGGCTGGAACACCCGAAGGATCACCAGCGGCCACCTTGGTGACCATCGCTTCAACATTTGCCGCAAATCCACATGTAGGACATAAAACATATGTATCTTCACCCGTTGGACAAGGGGCTAGAAACTCTTCAGATTTAGAACCACCCATGGCACCCGAAACTGCTTTTACGATGTTGTATTTCATTCCTAAGCGGTTAAAACAACTGACGTAAGCATCACGGTGCTTTTGGTAAGAAATCTCTAAGCCAGCATCATCGATATCAAATGAATATGAATCTTTCATTACAAACTCACGGCCACGGATAATTCCGCTGCGTGGTCGGGCTTCATCGCGATACTTGGTCTGAATCTGATAGATAGAAAGAGGTAGATCTTTATATGAGGAGTACTCGCCCTTAACCATTAAAGTAAACATCTCTTCATGTGTTGGACCTAATAAATAATCTGCCCCGCGGCGATCTTGTAAACGAAATAGAGATGGGCCGTACTCTTCCCAACGATTAGTGGCCTCATATGCCTCGCGTGGCAAAAGTGCTGGAAAATGAACTTCTTGAAACCCTGCTTGATCCATCTCTTGTCGAATCACATTTTCAACGTTGCGAAGAGTGATTACACCAAGTGGTAACCATGAGTAGATGCCTGCTGCGATTCGGCGGATATATCCAGCTCTAACAAGTAAGCGGTGGCTGGCAACTTCAGCATCTGCAGGGTCATCGCGCAGTGTACGCAAAAAAAGCGTAGACATTTTTAGCATGAAGTGAGCCTACCCAACATCAACAGTTGGTTGCCCAGAAGCAACGCCAGCGGCTTCCATTTCTTCGGCTAATCGCATCGCTTCTTCAATAAGAGTTTCAACGATTTGGGCTTCAGGAACCGTCTTAATAACTTGTCCCTTAACAAAGATCTGACCTTTACCGTTTCCAGATGCAACGCCAAGATCTGCCTCGCGTGCCTCCCCCGGACCATTAACAACACAGCCCATAACTGCAACGCGCAATGGAACAGTCATTCCTTGCAAACCGGCCTGTACTTTTTCAGCCAATGTATAAACATCAACTTGTGCACGGCCACATGAAGGACATGAAACGATTTCAAGTTTGCGTTGGCGAAGATTAAGTGATTCAAGAATCGACATTCCTACTTTTACTTCTTCCACCGGAGGAGCAGAAAGGGAGACACGGATAGTGTCGCCAATACCTTCTGCTAACAAAATTGCAAATGCCGTTGCTGATTTAATCGTTCCTTGAAAAATTGGTCCAGCCTCTGTCACACCAAGGTGTAATGGATAATCACACTTCGCAGCCAAAATTCGATAGGCGTTAACCATAGTTACTGGATCATGGTGCTTCACGGAGATCTTAATATTTGAAAAACCATGTTCTTCAAATAAAGATGCCTCCCACAGCGCAGACTCTGCCAATGCCTCAGGTGTTGCCTTTCCATACTTTGCAAGCAAACGTGGATCAAGTGAGCCTGCGTTTACACCAATGCGAATTGGGATACCGGCATCACCTGCAGCTTTAGCAACCTCTTTGACTTTGTCATCAAATTGTTTGATGTTGCCTGGATTAACACGTACAGCGGCGCAACCAGCATCAATTGCAGCAAAGATATATTTAGGCTGAAAGTGAATATCTGCAATGACGGGGATCTGTGATTTCTTAGCGATCTGTGCAAGTGCATCGGCATCATCTTGACTTGGTACTGCCACACGAACAATCTGACAGCCAGATGCAGTGAGTTCGGCGATCTGTTGCAAAGTGGCATTGACATCTGATGTCAAAGTGGTGCACATCGATTGCACGCTCACTGGATAATCACTACCGACGCCAACATTTCCAACCATCATCTGCCGCGTCTTTCGACGTGGGCTCAACGTTGCCGCAGGTGCGCTTGGAATACCTAAATCAACCATGGCGCTATTGTGCCGTAAGAATGCGCCTTGCGCTAAAGATTAAGAATGACTGGATTTACGATGTCTGCGACAAGGAGCAAAACGGTAAGGGCTGCCAGAATTACGAAAACCACCATGGTAATTGGGGTCAGCACGGTCACATCAATAGCAGCTGGACGAGGACGACCGCGAAGCCGCGCGATAAATGCACGGATCTCATCGGCGATAGCAACGGCCATATGGCCACCATCGAGTGGCAAAATCGGCAATAAATTAAAGAGCCCAACAAAGATATTTAAACTTGCGATGATCAAAATAAATGTTGATAGTCGTTCGGTAATAGATAAAGCATCACTGCCAACGGCCTGCCCTGATACTCGTGCGACTCCTACAACGCCTACGAGGCCATTGGGATCGCGGGTTTGTCCCCCAACTGTTTGTCCCCATAATGCAGGGATCTTTGATGGCAACTTAATAAGTGATTTAACGCTTTCAACTAAGAAATCTTTAGTGACAATTCCTGAGTTCTTCAGCGCTTTAATAGGCCCAGCACGTTTGATACCAACTTCATTTATTATTCCTAATACATAGCGCTCTTGGCCTTCAATAGTCTCAAGCTTTGCAGAGGCGCTAATGCTTATCTGCTCTGATCCGCGCTTGATTAATAGAGTAAGCGGTGCGCCTTTAGAGTTACGAATAACTTGAACATCGTTATACCAGTCCTTAACTTCAACACCATTAATTGCAAGGACTTCATCGCCAGCAAGAATTCCTGCAGATTGAGCAGCTGAACCCTTAACCACTTCATTAATCGTTGGGAGTAATTGATTAGTTCCGATACCGGCAAATAAGACAAAGAGAAGAATGTAGCCAAGAACAAAGTGGAGGAGCGAGCCTGCTCCAAGGACAATTAATTTGCGACCTGATTTTGCACGATAAAACGCTCGAGATTCTTCACCCTCTGGCATTACATCACCAGGTGTCATGCCTTCAATCTTGCAATACCCACCAGCTGGAATTGCTTTAAGCCCAAACTCGGTTTCACCTTTTTGTGTTGACCAAATCTTTGCGCCAAAACCTAAGAAGAACTCACTGACTTTCATGCCGAATCGACGTGCGGTGATGAAATGTCCAAACTCATGAATCATGACAGAGAGAAGTAGGGCAATAACAAAGCCAAGAATTCCAAGAATCTGCATTATGGGGCCAATCGTAGTAGATGTGCTTGTGCACATGCACGCGCATCATCTTCGATGGCACTGACATCTGCCAGATCCCTGAGAGTTTTTGGGCAATCTTTCTCCATCTGTGCGACAACAGCTGCAACGAGTTCAACGATCGATTTAAATTCAAGGCCACCTTCGATAAAGCCTGCCACTGCAACCTCATTTGCTGCATTAAATATCGCTGGTAAAGCTCCCCCGGTTTGTCCGCAATGTCGCGCTAAATCAATACTAGGAAAACGCGCAGAATCAATCGGTGCAAAGTTCCAAGTGTGCGGCGTTGACCAATCAATGGCCTTAGTAGAACCAGCTAATCGATCTGGCCAGTTCAAGGCATAAGCGATCGCGCCCTTCATATTTGGAGGACTTGCCTGTGCGATTGTTGAGCCATCTTTGAATTCAACAAGTGAATGCACAACCGATTGTGGGTGAATTACTGCTTCGATATCGGCATAGGGCATATCAAATAGATAATGGGCTTCGATAATTTCAAGTCCTTTATTGACTAAGGTTGCAGAGTTAATTGTTACAACCGCGCCCATGGACCATGTTGGATGTTGAAGTGCTTGTGCAAGCGTGATTGCATCCAGATTGGCTCGATCTCTAAAAGCTCCACCGCTTGCAGTTAGAACTAATCTCTTGATCTCATTTTTCTTTCCAGCCATAGACGCTTGAAAAATCGCACTATGTTCTGAGTCCACAGGAATAATCTGATGTGCTCGGGCCCGCGATAAAACTAGTTCACCGCCGGCAACCAAGGATTCTTTATTTGCAAGGGCCAGAGTATTACCAGCATCTAGCGCTGCCAGAGTTGGCCCGAGTCCAATTGAGCCAGTAATTGCATTTATGACGACATCACAATTTATCGCTGCGATTTCAGTAGAAGCGTTGGCTCCATCAATTACCGTTACGCCAGGTAATCCTTGGCGCACGAGATCAGCGTTATGAACCACACCGACGTATGCCACTTCAAATTTCTTAGCTTGGGCAATCACTAACTCTGGATTACTGCCTGCCGATGAGAGAGCAATGACCTTAAACAAGCCTGGGTTACTGGCAATAACTTCAAGGGCTTGAACACCAATTGAGCCCGTTGAGCCCAATATAACTACATCACGCATTTATCGATCCAGAAGATTTTGTGTGGGTGAATAGGCAGTTCCTGAGCGACGTTTTGCAATTGCACTTAAAGCCTCAAGTACTACCCGGTTAGCCAAGATTGCAGTTATATCGGCACTATCAAAAGCCGGTGCAACTTCAACGACATCGATACCAACAACAGGAAGTTCAAGACAGATTCTGCGTACAGATTCCAGTAGTTCGCGGCTAGTCATTCCACCTGGCTCTGGTGTTCCAGTTCCTGGCGCCATTCCTGGATCAACGACATCGATATCGACAGATAAGAAAACTCCATCACATTCATTTGTCACAATTGAAAAAGATTCATCTAAAACAGTATTGAGTCCGCGGTGATGAATTTCAGTCATCTCATAAGAGCGCATGCCTTGATCGCGCATCCAGTCAAGAGTTTTTGCATCAGGCCAATATCCACGAAGACCTAACTGCAAGAAGCGATCACCGCGCACAGTTCCTGTATCAATTAAACGTCGCATCGGTGTTCCATGACCAACTAAAGCTCCCCACTGATCTTCACCAGTATCGGCATGAGCGTCAAAGTGAATCATTGAGATCTTTCCCATGCCACGATGTCGCGCAATGCCTGCAACGTCAGCCGATGCGATTGAGTGATCTCCCCCAAGAATTACTGGGATAGCTCCTGCGCGTGAAATCTTTTCAGTCGCTTGCGCTAATACTTCAAGGGATGCAACTAAGTCACTACCGGGCATCAATAAATCGCCGGCATCTACTACTTTCAAAGCTTGCAACGAATCTATACGCAGCGCTAGATGTGGGCGCTGGGCATCGTGCGGCAAGTAATCCCCACCACGAATAGCCTGTGGGCCAAACTTTGCGCCAGAGCGATGTGAAGTTCCGCTATCTATCGGTGCGCCGATAATGACAACATCTGCATCGGCATATGTTGATGGCAGATCTAAATCACAGCGCTCGATTCCAAGAAAAGTGAAATCTGGGCCATACATATTGCCGTGATTAGTCATGGGTTAAGAATAGAGGTAAAGCTTGCGAATTAAGAGCAAAATTTGCTCTTACCCAACCCCCAGGTAGCTCTCTTGAACCCGTGGATCTGCAAGCAGATCTGCCGCCTTTCCCGAAAGAACAAGTTGGCCAGCCTCCAATACATATGCATGAGAAGCGATACTCAGTGCAGCATCAACATCCTGATCAACCATCAAAATAGAAGTACCGGATGCAGCGATGCTTGGAAGTTGTTGAATAATTTCATCGACTACGACAGGTGCAAGGCCAAGTGATAACTCGTCGATAACGATTAAGTGGGGCTTACTCATTAATCCACGCGCAATGGCGCACATCTGTTGTTCACCACCTGACATACTTCCGGCGATTTGATTGAGTCGCTCACCTAAGCGTGGGAAAAGTTCAACTACGTGATCGATGTTTGTGTCCTTAGTGCGCCATGCACCGAGTTCAAGGTTTGCGCGCACAGTTAAACCGGGAAATAACCTACGGCCTTCAGGCACATGTGCAATACCTCGAGAGACGATCTCTTCAATGGATTTACCTTTGATATCTTCGCCGAGGAAATTTACCGTTCCCGATTTAGTGTGCACCATTCCTGTTATTGCTCGAAGCAAAGTTGTCTTGCCAGAACCATTTGGTCCAACAAGTGCAACTATTTCATTTTCGCCAATGTGTAAATCAATATCCCAAAGAACTTGGATACGGCCATAGCCGGCACAAAGTTTGCTGATCTCAAGCATCAAGAATCCCCTTTCTGACGCTTTGCGTAACGATGACCTAAGTAGACTTCGATAACTCTTGGATCTGCAAGAACTTCATGAGGGTCCCCTTGCATCAAGACTTTGCCCTGTGCAAGTACAAGCACTCGATCACTAACTGCCACAATCGCTTTCATTACGTGTTCAACAACAATGACTGTGGTACCTCGCTGCTTTAACTTTAAGATTAGCTCCAAACTTGGGCCAATCTCAGTAGGGCGAAGACCGGCCATCACTTCATCAAGTAATAGAAGGCGTGGTTTAGAGGCTAGAGCTTTGGCAAACTCTAAGCGCCTAATATCTGCAGTAGATAACTCACCTGGCATGCGATCTCCAGAACCGGCTAAGCCAACTTCGGCAAGAATCTCTTCGGCTAACTCAAGTGCTACAGATAAACGATTAGTGCCATGGCGTTCGTAGAGAATTCCAACTGCGATATTTTCTCGAACTGTCATGCCATTAAATGGCTTCACAATCTGAAAGGTTCGAGCTACCCCTGCCCTTGCAACATCCCATGCAGCTGCCCCGGTCATATCTTTACCATCGATTAAAACCCTGCCTTTGGTTGGTTTTAAATGACCAGAGACTAGATTAATGAAAGTACTTTTGCCGGCTCCATTAGGGCCGATGACACCAAGAATTTCACCTTTACCAACTGAAAATGAAACATCTGAAACTGCGTCAAATGATCCAAATCTACGGGTTAGGCCGCGAGTTTCTAGTAATGGAACATCACTCATAGTCGGTACTTCCTAATATTAGTCAGGAGCGAATAATCCTTAGTTCTTCGTCCCTCACGCAGATAGTTGACTGCGCCTTGTGGAATCAAAATTACAGCCACAATAATTATTCCTCCCAAGATAAATGTATGGGCATTTGTGAAGTGCTGACGCAGATATTCTGAGACGAACTGCAGGCCAAGTGCGCCAACAAGTGGTCCAAGAACTGTTCCACTTCCGCCGATGACAACCATCATGATCATGAGCACCGTAATTTCAACATCAAAGAGTCGCTCAGGAAAAATTGTTATCTGCTGAAAGACATAACTTGCCCCAACAATGCCGGTAATAAAAGCAGAGAGGGCATATGCCATCACTTTGCTTCGTACGGTATTTATGCCAACAGCTGCTGCGGCATCCTCATTTTGGTGAATCGCTCGTAGGCCATAACCAAATTTATTTCGCGAAACCAATGTTCCAATACCTAGAGCGAATATAGCTAGAGCTAAAAAGAGTAGATAGAAACCACCATCGCCAAGATATTGAGTCTTAGCGAATTTTCCAGCGATGGGAACACTTATTCCTGCCCCACCACCAGTTAAATCTGGCAGGTTAATTACAACTTCGCGCATTCCTTCGGCAACACCCAGTGTTGCGATTGCAAAGTAGTGGCCCTTTAGCTTTAAGAGTGGTTGACCAATCAAGATTGCAAAGAGTGCGGCAAAACAACCGCTAAGAACTAGAGCCAACCAAAAGCTGAAATTCCATTTGAGCATTACTACCGCGGTGAAATACCCGCCCATGCCAAAAAATACAACTTGGCCAAATGATGCATAGCCTGTAAAGCCACCAATGATGTTCCAGGCCTGTGAAAGTGCAATAAACATAAAGATTGTTGCAACAGCTCGTAGCTCACCCCCTGGTAGGTGTGACTTTAAGACAAGTGCGAGAACTACAGCAACCAAAGTTAAAGCTATTGGTATTAATGAGCGTCGAGTTTTCATCTGTGTTGAGATACTCATCAGAACTCCACTCTTGCTGCATAAAAGGCCTTACCAACTAAACCATTTGGTCTAAAGATAAGAACAATGATCAGAACTAAGAAGGCGATTGCATTGACCCAGGTACCAGATAGATATTGACCTGCCCATGACTCAACTAAACCGATCATCAAACCTCCGACAAGTGCGCCATACATATTGCCCAGCCCACCAAGAACAGCAACCACGAAAGCCATCAAAGTAAATTTTCCAGCTTTAGAGGGATCAAAGGTCTCGATAGTGGCAATCATTGTGCCGGCCATTCCCGCTAAAGCGGCGGAAATTCCAAAAGTTAAAGCGTAGACATGCCTTGCTTGAATTCCCATCAGCCGTGCAGCCCCGCGGTCCATGCCTGTAGCCATAATAGAGATACCGGTACGAGTGCGTTTAACAAATGCAACCAAAGCAAATGTAATAACAATTGCTAATAAAAAGGCTAGCAATCTAACGAGTGGAATACGCACGTTGCCAAATTCAAAGCTATTACTGCCATAGGAAGTCTGAATACTCCTGAAATCTGCAGTAAATAGAAGATTCATACCTTGAATCAAAATCATATTTATGCCGAATGTGAGAAGAAGAGTAATAAAGACCGGACCATTCACAATGAGATTAATAAGAAAGCGTTGGAAAAAGTAGCCTACGAAAAAGAGCACTGCGGCTGAAACAAACATTCCAAGAAATGGATCTAAGCCAATCCAGCTTTGCATCTCCCAAGCGATATACGCCCCGAGAATAACAAATGCCCCGTGGGACAAATTAACAATATTCATAATGCCCCACACCAGGGAGAAGCCCACCGCAACTAGTGCGAGGAGCCCTCCCTGGAGTAGGCCATAGGCTGTTACTTGAAGGAATGTATCCATCCTTTAACAAGCCACTTTCATGTTACTTAACATAAGGCCAAAGCATCTTAGCTTCAGCATCACGTCGAGGCCAGACAGTTACGATCTTGCCCTTTTGAATTTGAATAACTGACATTGGCTTGTAAGTATTTTGGCCAGTTGAGTCAAATTTAATCTTTCCATAAAATGAAAGCATGTCTAATGTTGATAGGGCACTTCTCACTTTATCTGCATCGATTGACTTTGCTTTTTCAATCGAATAGACCATTGCCAAACATGCAGCGCTAGCTTCAGCGTTGTGATAAGTGGCTTCATGACCAAACTTTGCCTTGAACTCTGCGGCATAGTTTTTAGCATTTCCGAAGTATCGATCCTGACCCTTGGCAGTTGAAGTCCATTGGCTAGATCCCAATACATTTTCTGCTAGCGCACCTAAAGTTGTAGCAAAGTCCAGAATAGGTGGAGCTACTGTTTCAGCAAATGACTTGGGAACAATTCCAAGCTCCTTTGACTGCTTAATCAATGCAACACCTTCAACAAAGTGAACAGAGCCAAGAATTACATCAGGCTTGCTGGCCTTAATTTTGTTAAGTGCAGCGCTTACATCAGAAGTTGCATTAGGGAAATACTCAGGACCAATCACAGTAAATCCAAGTGATTTAGCGGTCTTGATTCCACCTGCTGTAACTGTCTTTGAGAATCCATCATCTGCAGAGAGAAATGCGATTGAAACTGGCTTTGGCTTTGCTAATTCGGCAATTGCCTTGACCATACTGGATGCATACTCACTTGCTGGTGACATAACGTTAAATGTGCGTGTGTAACCCTTATTAAAGATTGCATCATCTGCGCCACCTGAGTCAACCATTGTCTGCTTGTTAATTTCGACGACGGCAGCTTGGGCATTAACGTTTGCTGATCCATAAGAGCTCAAAATTAATTTGATTCCCTTATCGTTAAACTTTGAGAGATTTTGAGCCGCAATATCTGGCTTCGATGTGTCATCTTGATAAACGATTTCAATCTGCTTTTTCTTTCCATTGATTGTTGAAGTGGAAAGCGCATTGACTTTCTCTTGGCAGAATTGATATCCCTCTTTTGTTAGTAATCCCTCTTTAGCAAGGGATCCTGTGAGAGGCACGGATGCTCCGATAGTAATTGTTAGAACATCCGCTGCACTTGCTGCTGGGATTGAATAGACCCCAACCATTAATAAACTACTTGCTGCAATAGTTGCAGCGATCGACTTTCTTTTCTTGCTCATATGTCAAACTCACTTCCTCGGGAGTTAACTTGTGGCAAAAACTTAACATTTGCCAAGGAAATGCTGAATCAGAATCGAGAGAGGTGCCCCTCTAGTGATTTACAGGAATAGGCGCCAGATTAAGAATCAAATCCTAAGCCGAGTAGGTCAAGCATCGTGAGCCACGCGTTGCGCTTGCCCTGGTTTTGATCTGCTCGGTTAATAGACCATTGCGTCAATCGGATAAATAAAAACTTAAATGGTTCGGGAGGAAATGGAAGCGGTTTCTTTTGAACCATCTTCAACTGTGTGCGCTCGTTATCAACGTTATCGAGAAGATCAAGCATCACTTGTGCGCCAAAGCGTGTTGAACCAACGCCAAGGCCGGTATAGCCCATTACATATGCAACACGTCCACCAAAAGCTTTGCCCCAAAATGGTGAGAAACGTGAGCACGTATCAATTGCTCCACCCCACCCATGAGTAAATTTAATTCCCTTTAATTGTGGGAAAGTTTCAAGAAAAGCCTCGGCTAAGTGCGCATAAGTCTGCGCATCTGATTCATATTCC
>CAIVDO010000077.1 GCA_903904665.1 uncultured Actinomycetes bacterium
GTAAAGAAGGTGAAGCCACCTTCAGAGATATCTTTGAGCAAAACTGTTCGCGTACTAATTGCTAGGTCGCTACCTAGGGTTGAGAGCACCATTGCATTTGCCTCAACGATCATTGGGTTCTCATGGGCTTGGCGTAACCATTGTTCAAATGCCTTAAGTGGATCTGCATCTAGTTGCTCAAGGCCGGCCTCACCATAGGAACGGCGCATCGCTTGGATCTCTTCGCGGGAAAACTCTTTTTCGGCCATAGATGTATCGAACCTCACTTTGTCCATGAGTGCATCCTCTTACTGCTGTGGTCGCCAGCACCCCTTGCAGGGGGGCAGAATTAGCCAGCGTAGAAAGTTAACTTCGCACAAAGGAGCTCCTCGTGTCAGATGATTTCAAGCCAGGCCTTGAAGGTGTAATCGCGTTTGAATCTGAAATCGCAGAGCCCGATAAAGAAGGTAGTGCGCTTCGCTATCGCGGAGTTGATATCGAGGATCTAGTCGGACGTGTTTCATTTGGAAACGTATGGGGACTTCTAGTTGATGATCAATTCAATCCTGGCCTACCAAATGCAGAAAAGTTTCCACTACCAGTGCACTCAGGTGATGTGCGCGTAGATGTGCAAGCTGCGATTTCAATGTTGGCACCAGCTTGGGGATTTAAACCACTTTTAGATATCGATGATGCAGAAGCGCGCAGCAACCTTGCACGTGCATCAGTAATGGTTCTTTCTTATCTTTCACAGGCAGCACGCGGAATCACTTTGCCGCCAGTTCCTGAATCTGAAATTGATAAGGCGCACACAGTTGTTGAACGCATGATGATTCGCTGGCGCGGAGAGCCAGATCCAGCACATGTTCGCGCAATCGATGCTTACTTTGTTTCTGCAGCCGAGCATGGAATGAATGCATCAACATTTACTGCACGTGTTATTGCATCAACTGGTGCCGATGTTGCAGCAGCGTTATCAGGTGCAATCGGTGCAATGTCTGGTCCACTTCACGGTGGCGCTCCTTCACGTGTATTGCACATGATTGAAGATGTTGAAAAATCTGGAGATGCAACGGCTTACGTAAAGGGTTTACTTGATCGCAAAGAGCGCCTTATGGGATTTGGTCACCGCGTTTATCGCGCAGAAGATCCTCGTGCACGTACATTGCGCCGAACAGCTAAAGAGTTAAATGCTCCACGTTATGCCGTTGCAGAAGCGCTAGAACAAGCAGCACTTAAAGAACTTCGCGAACGTCAACCAGATCGTGTTCTAGAAACAAATGTTGAGTTCTGGGCTGCGATTATTTTGGACTTCGCAGAAGTTCCATCACACCTATTTACTTCAATGTTTACCGCTGCACGCACCGCTGGATGGTCTGCACACATCTTGGAGCAAAAGCGCACAGGCCGTTTGATTCGCCCATCAGCTCGCTACGTCGGCAAGGGTCCTCGCAAGCCCGAGACCGTTGAGGGCTGGGATGGTTCGGTAGAGCAGCTCCATAAGTAATCCTGCAAACCCAACTGCAACAGGAATCATTTATAACAATCGGATAAAACAGGCCCTCTAAAGGGGCAATTCGGCCCTGCTAATTTGATTACCCCGCCATTCACGTGTGGAATAGCCTCAATAGCGCATGCCCTCGTATGCGTAAATTCCATCCATGGAGGATATAAATGAATACAAAGCGTTTCGGATTTGCTGGCGTTTTAGCAGCAGCCGCGCTTGCGTTTTCAACACTTGTAGCACCATCAGCAAGTGCTGTCACAGAGATCGTTGTCTGGGCAGATGAATCACGCGGGCCAAATTTAGCTAAGGTAATTGCAGCAAAGGGTGACTGGGTTTCTGGTTACACAGTAAAGGTCGTAACTTTCTCAAGCTTTGATGCACTAAAAGATGCTTTTGATAAAGCAACTGATGCATCAGGACCAGACATTGTTGTTGGTGGAAATGACTGGGTTCCAACTGGCGCTAAGAGCGGAAAGTTGGCTCCAATCGTATTAACAGCTGCTGTAAAGGCACGCTTTAATCCAACACAGTTCCTTGACTTAACATATAAGGGCAAGCTTTACGGCGTTCCTGTAGACATCAACAACGTTGCAATGATCTACAACACCAAGCTTGTTTCTACAGCACCAACAACATTTGGTGAAATGGTTGCTAACTACAAGTCACTGAAGGCATCAAAGAGTCTTAAGGCTGGACTTTGTATTGCAGGTGGCGGAATGTCATGGGGAGCTCAC